>JAEZYZ010000386.1 GCA_023418705.1 Pseudomonadota bacterium
GCGCCGCCGCCCATGCCGCCCATCCCTGCCGCGCCGCCCGCGCCAGCGCCGCCGCCGGTCGGGCACGTCACGATGCCTGGCTCCGGCTCATCCACGCTTTGGAGCAGGCAGATGCCGCGGGCGCCGAAATCCTCGTGCGACGGCTGGGCGATGCACACGAAATCGGGGTGCGCACACTCCTCGTTGCAGTTGCAGGTCGCGCCGCAAATCCCCAAATCGGCGGGGCCTTCGTCCGCCGTCGACAAGCAAATCCCCGACACGTCGTCCGGCGGACCCGACCAGCCGCATTGCGGCAGCGTGGCAGGCCGGCAGGCCATGGTGCAAACGCCGTTCGTCGGCTCGGCGCTGCTGAGGGGAAGGCACACGCCCTGCTCGCACTCGTCGGTGGCGGCGGTCGCATCGCAGACCGCGCCGAGCGGCAACGTCCCCGGATCCGGATCCTCCGTGCACAGGTTGCTCTCCCCGTTGCATACCGTGCCAGGGGGGCACTGCGCGTCGTTCGTGCAGAGCGGCAGGCACCCATCCAAAACGCCGAACGGATCGATGCCCTGAACGCACATCACGTCGGCGCGGTTGCCGCAGGCAATTTCGGCGCCGACCTCGCAGCTGTCGACGCAGTAAAAGTCTTCCCCGGCGAAGCCGAGATCGGCACAAAATGCTCCGTCCTTCAGCGCGTCACAGACCGCATCGTCCTGGTCGCAAGGCACGGTGCATAGCCCGCCGGGCAGCTGAGAGTCCCCGAGCGCCTCCAGGCACTGGAGATCGCCCCCGCAGTCCGCGTTGGTTTCGCAGCGTTCGCCCAGGCGGGAACGACCCGCGGTCGCGTCCGGGCGCGTCCCGCCGGTCCCGCCGCCGGTGTCCGGCCCCGCGTCGATGATGCCGCCTCCGCCCGGGCAGTCGCAGTCATCACCACATCCATAGACCGTCCCGCCGACCATGCCGAATAGGCCGATGGCCGTGACCCAGCTCGATGCTCTCATTTCCGTGCCGCTCCTCTGTCTCCAGCCAGCTTCAGCTCGACGGGAACCCAGAGCCCCGAGCCGCGCTGCAAAAGCCTTGCGCTTTCGGCCGAGTAGCGCAAGAGCAGATCCCCTCGAACGGGCTGGGTTCTGCAGGTTCCCGTGCAACGCTCCATGAAAATCACAGCCGCGCTGCATATGCAACGCGGCTGCTCTTGGGGACAAGCCGGACGCGTCCGTCGACGTCAAGGCCGCGCCGCGCGTCTGAGCGGTCCTCGAACGCGCCGGGCGGCCACGCCGCCTTCCCGGTGCACTACTGCCGGTCCAGCACCCAAGCCGTCGCGCGGACGACCAGCTCGTTGGCGTTCTTCAGGTCGAGCTTCTTTTTGATGTGCTCGCGGTGCGCCTCGATGGTCTTGCGGCTCACCTTGAGCATCTCTGCGATCTGACGCGTCGGCACCCCGCTGCCCAGCAAGCGGAACACCTCGAGCTCTCGGTCGGACAAGGTCGCGACGTCCGACAGGCGCTCGCGCGAGGCCTTGCCCGCGGCCCGCCGCAGCACCCGCTCGGTGAGCTCCGGGCTCAGGTAGATCTGCCCCGACAGAACCGAGCGGATCGCCGTCAGCAGGTTGCCGATGCCTTCGTGCTTGGAGATGTAGCCCGCGGCGCCGGCCTTGACCGCACGTTCCGCGAACATGTTCTCGTCGTACATGGACACGACCAGCACCTTGGGTGCCGTGTCCCCGTATTGCTCTCGGAGCTCCTTCAACAACGTGAGACCCGTCTCCCCCGGCAGCCCGATGTCGAGCAGCACCAGGGCGGGTCGTTCGCGGGCGATCGCCTCGAGCGCCGATTCGCGATCCCAGGCTTGAGCGCACACGCTCAGGTCGGGCTCTGCGTCGATGGTGTCGGCCAAGCCCCGGCGGACCACAGGGTGATCGTCGACGATCACGATGCGGCAAACTTCGTCGCGGGCCAAGCTGGGTGAGTGTGAACCGAGAGTGGCAATCATGGCTGCTTGGATACTAAGGTCGTTGTGGTTGGTCGCAAGCGCGATTCGCGCGTCACGGCATTTGATCATTCATGCCAACTCGAGCCCCGCCACGAGTTGCGGCGTCCGGACCTGCCAGCGGTAGACGCACCATCACACGGCAACCGCCGCCGATCGCGGTGGTATTTTCAACCTCGCCACCCAGCTGTGTGGTCAGCTGCTCCACGATCCACAGCCCGAGGCCGTGACTGCGAGCCGCGTTCTTGAGGTGCCCCTGCGTGAGGCGCTCGAAGAGCAGCGATTGCGTCTTCCAGCCGCCGCCCTGATCCTCCACGGTGACGATCGCGTGCGCCCCTTCTCGCCAGACGCAGACCACGACCGGCTTGCCTTGGCCGTATTTGAGGGCATTGAGCAGGATGTTCTCGAGGATGTGCCAGAGGTTGAAGGGATCCCAACGACCCACCACCGGCCGCGCCGAGTGCACGGACAGCTGGCACCCCGACTGCAGCAGCAACGGCTCTAGGGAGCCCGCGAGCTCCTCGACCAGGCGGGGCAGATCCACCTCTTCGAGACAGAGCTGCCGTTCCTCCCCGGCGGCGGCGTCCAACGTGCGGCTCGTCAGATCGAGGACGCGGCGGGTGATGTTGCCGAGGCGATCCAGCAAGGACGCACGCTGGTCCGCCGTGAGCTCCGCCGAGCCCGTCTCGCTCAAGTACTGAATGCCCGCCGTCATTGCGAATAGCGGCGACCTCAAATCGTGCAGCAACATCACGAGC
The DNA here is from genome assembly GCA_023418705.1 of Pseudomonadota bacterium. Classification (GTDB taxonomy): domain Bacteria; phylum Myxococcota_A; class Polyangia; order Polyangiales; family Polyangiaceae; genus JAEZYZ01. The sequence continues at coordinate 2,727 of JAEZYZ010000386.1, forward strand.
TCGTCACGTTTACCGAACTTGCGAAACACTCCCGACAACGCCTTTCCGCGATCCGAACCTGCTGGCTCGTCCGAATCACTAGTCGGCGAATAGGACCTCTTCGGCGCCGCCGCGCCCTCACCCGATGCCTCCCAACTTCCCCGCACTGCTCCGTCGTCGCCCGTCAACATGTCCCGCCTCCCCGCTCGATTGGGAGGAGGGAGATACATCGGCTGGCGCAAAAAGCAAATCGGGATCACTCGGAATTTTCATCGGGAGAATCCCTAAGAGTGGCGCCCGTATCACCCTCCGGGATGCACTCCGATGCCCCCGCTACGTTCGGTCCCGTCGGTCCCTTCAGCGGGACACGCCGTCCGGCGGCTCCCAGCTCCGCCGATTGGGGCTGGTCGACGCGTGAACGATCACGCAAAGCCCAGGCTCGAGCCGTTTGACCTCGATGTCGCCGCTCAGCGACCTCAGTTGTTCGCGCAGCCCGATCAAGCCGAGCCCGCCGGTCACCGCTTTCGGATCCGTCACGCCGATTCCATCGTCGCTCACGCAGAGCTCCAGCTGCTCCAGCTCGGGGTCATGCGCCAGCTGCACCCGAGCCCGTCGCGTTTGCGCATGTTTGACCACATTGAACAGGAGCTCCCGGGCGGCGTCATAGAACGCGCACCTCAGATCCTGGTCCGAAACGCTGACGCCATCGTGCTCGAACCCGATGTCCATGCCGTAGGTCTGCCGGAACCGCTCCACCAAGTACTCCAGGGCTTCGGCGAGCCCGCTTTCGTACAGCACCGGCGGCACCAGCTCGGCTGCCAGGTTGCGGCAGGCGGTGAGCGCCTCGTCGAGAAGTGGCAACGTCTCGGCCGCCGCGCCCGGGCGTTCGCGGCTCTCGCGCTCGAGGCGGATCTTCGCCGCGAACAGCAGCTGTTGCAGGTGGTCGTGCAGCAACCGGGCCAGCGTGCGCCGCTCGCGCATCTCCGCCTGGCGCAAACGCTTTCCGAGTCGTTGAAGGTCGCGGTTGCGCGAGGCCAAGAGCTCCGCCCGTTCCCGCAACAAGCAGTTGGCCTGTGAGAGCTCGGCTTCGTAGCGCTTGAGCGCCGTGATGTCGGTCAAGGCCGTCTGGAACACGGGCACGGCGGCGCCGCTGCGCAGGTGCCCGCGGCTTCGCATTTGCACGGTCAGTCCCTCCCGGTGGCAGAGCTGCAAATCGAGCTCGGTCTCGACCAAAGCCTCCTTCGCTTCGCAGCGCCGCAGATGATCGACCAGCCGCTCGCGGTGCCAGGGTTGCACGTACTCCATGAACGGAGCATCCAAGAGCTCCGGTCGGGGAACCCCGAGCCAATCGGCCGCGGTCAGGTTCGCCTCGAGCACGGTGCCGCGGGCGTCCAGCGTCAGGTAGGCGACCGGTGCGAAGTCGTACAAGCTCGCATACGCATCCCGAGACGCCTTCAACTGCTCCTGCGTTTCCAGCAGCTGCTCATTTTGCAGGGTGCTGTGCGTGCGATAGACGTCGAGCTCGAACTGAACAGCCAGCAAGCGCCGTTCCGTACGGGCAAGGTCTCCCGGTGCTCCGGATCGCGCCGTTCGCCGTTCCTTCCTCACGCGCCCCTCGTTGCCTCGGTGGACACCCATGCCACAGCTTCGTCGGAGCGTCACCCCCGATGATGTTCGTTCGAACGAGGGTGCGTCCCCGACGTGCTCACCGAGCCGGACGCGCGCGCACGAATCGGGCGCGGCGGCTCCTGCTTTCCCCTAGTGCGGCGATCGGTTGGCAGGCCCACTCGATAAACTGCCGCGACCGAAGCCAAAGAAACCTGCCCGTCACCGAGACTCGGTCGACCGAACGACGTTCCGTTCCGTCGTGCCTTTCTCCGAACCGGTCACGCCGACTTTTTTCTCGACAGTCCGTCGCCGCAGGCCCATCGTATGTCCGCTCACGAAAGGCGAACCGACGCGGACACCCGCAGCATTGTTCGGTCGAGGGGGGAAACATGTTTTCGATGGCCACGATGGCGCTACGCGAATTGATCACGGAAGCCATTCTTCCCAACAGTCGGCAACTCGGACGGCTCTTGGCCGCTGCCCCTGCCGCCCTGGTCGTCATCGATCCGATGTCCAACTGCGTCGCGCTCGCGAGACGCATGGGCTGGGACGGGGTGAGCGCGGTCAGCATGCTGAACTTCGCCGAGCTGCGCTGGTTCTCGGGGCAGTTCGAGCCCGAGCCGACCCTGGACGACGACGCCGCGCGCAGCATCGTCGTGCTGCTACAGGATCGAGCCGCCCTGCTGACCTATCACCAGACCCAGGGTCTCGAGCTGGTCTGCGAGGGGGTGGCGATGCACCTCGAGCTCGGCCGAACCTCGGGCGTCTATTCCATCAGCAAGCAGGATCACGCCGCCGCGTTGCCCGCGGTGAGCCTGCTGCACCCCCCTCTCCGCAAGACAGTGGGTCGACTGGGACTCGAACCCAGGACCTACGGATTAAAAGTCCGCAGCTCTACCGACTGAGCTATCGACCCGAAGCGTTGCCGGAGCCGAGCTCCAGCAACCGGCGAACGTTTACCGCATCCGGCCCGAAACGGCCACCGCGAATTCGCCGGACGGAGTCGAGCCCGGGGCATCCCTCAGGCGCGCGGCCGGAGCGCCTCGAGGACGTGGGTGACATCGCGCTTCAGGTCGCGCTCGCGCTCGGGGCCGATGGCGTCGCCAGCGCTGAAGAGCGCGAAGCTGACGTACTCGTGCAGCATCTGTTTGAGCTCGTTTTCCGGGTCCGGGCTGCTGGCGACCAGGGCGAGGTTCTGCGCGACCCGCGCCGGATCGAGCGCCCCGGATCCATCGGGGCCCGCGCCTTGGAACAGAATGGCGTAGACGCCCGCCATGACCGCGAACGAGGCCAGGCTTTCCCGCACCTCGGTCCCCCGCTCCGCTCCATCGGCGGCCCGCAGGATGATCTGGAGCCCGGCGTTGGCGACCTTCACCAGCGACGCCGGGCCGCCGCTCGGGCGCGGGGGCTGGATGCTGACGTGCTGCGACTGGACCAGCGCGTACAGATCTTTGGTGGTCGAGAACTCACCCTTTCCAGTGATTCTTCCGATCTCGAGCACGCTGCGCCGACCGTCGACCTCCTGAAACGTTCGGACGAACTCTGGCGCCGGCGGCGAGCGCCCCTCCAGAGGGGTCGGGACGTGATCGCTCGAGGGCACCTTCTGGCGGAAGTAGCGCATCTCGTCGAGCCGGGTCACCCCCTCCATCAACAAGGCGCCGGCGCTCACGCTGTGCCGGGAGACCAGCTCCGACGCATCGAACCCGTCGAGGAAGTAGAACGTCCCGTCCGCGACGGCCAGGCACTTGAACACCACCTCTTCGACCTGTTTTCCGATGCAAGCGTAGACCTTGTCCTGCGTGAAGATCCCGAGCGCTACGCCCGAGGCGCCGAAGCGCTGCCCCTCCCCCACCTTCTGCTGGATCTCCTCGTGCTGCGCTTGTGTGATGGCGCCGAAACGGTACATCACCATGCCGAGCCGCTCCTCCTCGACATTCGTGCGGACCCCGACCACGTTGCCGCCCTCGAGGTAGAGCGAGCGGCTCTGGCCGCCGTCGAGCACCACGAGCTCCCCACGCCAGCCGGTCTGCGCCAACATCGCCAGCACGTCGCACATCGCCCCCGGCGAAGTGATCTCACCCGCCAAACGCACCACGGCGCCGTCGCCCGCGTCCCGTCGCCCGTCCTCCCCGGTGTACCGCAAGAGCACGACGTGCGGCGGCGACGGCAGCATCCGGAACGTTCCGGTGCGCGCCCGCAGCGCCTGACTGGCCGCGACCCCGATGGGGTGAACCTCACCCCTCGCGTCGATGCGGACGAGCTCGTCCCGAAGGTCTCTCACGCCAATCGCAAACATAGCCGACCGGCGCCGATTTGCGCGCACAATCCGCGGCCCAGCCGCGCCTCCGCCGGCCCCCGATCAGCGCAGCTCCGCTACGGTGTCGCCAAACATGCGCTCGAGCCCCGAGAGCACGGCGTTGCTGGGGGTCACCCGGGTCCCGTCGAGCGCGAGGATCGCCTCGGCGCCGCCCGGGAGGCTCAAGACCAGCTCCACGCTGCATGGGCCGGGCGAGTTTTCGAGCAGGTGTTTGAGTTTGACGAACGCCTCGCGCCCCGTCCGCTCCACGGAAAGCCGGATACAGAGCGACCGGGTCGCCTTCAGGACGGCGTCCTCGAGCGGCTCCACCTGGTCCACCAACAGCGTCGGCTCCTGTTCGTCGCTCGGCTCGTCCGTCACCGGAAAGCTGACCTTTCCGGTCACGAGCACGGGCTCATTGCCGGTGAGCAGCGGGGCGTAGGTGTCGATCCGATCGCCGCGGAGCTTGGCCTTGACCCTGCCCGACAGGTCCTCGATCTCGAAGAAGGCCGCCTTCCCGCCGGCCCCGCCGCGGAACAGCCGCTCTTGGTAGTTTTCGACCATGCCCGCGACGCTGGCGCTGCTCCAGGCCTGGGCGGCGGGCAGCTCGCTCGCCGCGGTCACCCCGAGCCGGCCGAGCTTGTTGCCGTAGCGGAACAGGGGGTGCCCCGAGACGTAGCAGCCGAGGGCCGCTTTTTCGCGCCGCAAGAGCTCGATCCGGTCCCACTCCTCCGCCTGCGGGTATTCGTCCCCGGAAGACGTCGCCGCCTGAGCATCGGAGGCCTGCTCGAACATGCCGAACAGTGTGGTCTGGCCCGCCGCGCGGTCGCGCGTGGCGCTGCGCGAGCGCTCGAGCGCCCGATCCACGGCGGCGAACGCGCGAGCCCGCGACACCCCGAGCGGCGTCAGGATGCTGTCGAACGCCCCGCACTGGACGAGCGCCTCGAGCACGCCGCGGTTCAAGCGCTTGGCGTCGACGCGCGAGGCGAAATCGAAGAAGCTCTGAAACGGGCCGCCCTGCTGGCGCGCTTCGAACACCGTCTCGAGCGCGCTCTCCCCGACGCCGCGCACCGCGCCGAGGCCGAAGCGGATCTGGGGGCCGTAGCGGTCCCGCAGCTTGCCCGGACCGCGCGGCGATCCCTTGCCGTCGGGGTGAGCGTAGACGACCGTGAAGTCGATCGCGCTGGCGTTGACGTCGGGGGGCAGCACGCTGACGCCCCAGGCTCGCGCCTCGGCGATCGTCCGCACCACCTTCTCGATCTTGTCCTTGTCGGCGGTGAGCAGGGCGGCGAAAAACTCGGTCGGATAGTGCGCTTTCAGGTAGGCGGTTTGATAGGTGACCAGGGCGTAGGCGGCCGAGTGGCTCTTGTTGAAGCCATAGGAGGCAAAGCCCTCGATCTCGCGAAAGATGCTCGCCGCCTGTTCCGCGCTGACCCCGTTCTTGACCGCGCCCTCGACGAAGATCTGCTGCTGGCGCGCCATCTCCTCGGCCTTCTTCTTGCCCATGGCGCGCCGCAGCAGATCGGCGCCCCCGAGGGTGTAGCCGGACAGGTACTGCGCGATCTGCATCACCTGTTCCTGGTAGACGGGCACGCCGTAGGTCGGCGCGAGCACGCCATCGACCAGCGGGTGGAGCTTGCGAATGGCCTTGCGGCCGTGCTTGCCCCCGATGAAGTCGTCGATCATCCCCGTGCCGAGCGGCCCCGGGCGATACAGGGCGACGGCCGCCACGATGTCCTCGAAGCAGTCGGGCTTGAGCTGTCGCAAGAGCTGCTGCATGCCCGACGACTCGAGCTGGAACACGCCCGTGGTGTCGCCGCTGGAGATGAGGGCGTAGGTGTCGCGATCGTCGAGGGGTGCCTTCGATAGATCGAGGGGGCGGCCGGCTCGGTCGGGACGCGCGTTCACCAGCCGTTCGGCGATGTCGATCACCGTCAGCGTCTTGAGGCCGAGGAAGTCGAACTTCACGAGCCCCGCCTCTTCGACGTCGTCCTTGTCGTACTGCGTGACGATGGCGGCGTCGCTCGTGAAGCACGGGACATGGGCGTGCAGCGGTCCCTCGCTGATCACGACCCCCGCCGCGTGCATGCCGGCGTGGCGCGTCAACCCCTCGAGCTTCTGCGCCTGCTTCAGCAGCTCGGCCACACGCGGATCGCTGTCCGCCATCTGCTTGAGCTTCGGCTCCTGCTCGAGCGCTTGCGCGACGGTCGCGGTCTTGCCCTGGCCGAGATCGGGCACCAGGCTCGCGATGCGCTGGGCGTCCGGCGCGGGGAACCCCATCGTGCGCGCCACGTCCTTGATGACGCTGCGGGCCTTCAAGTTCTGGAAGGTCGCGATCTGGCCGACGCTCTGCTTTCCGTACTTGCCGGCGACGTAGTCGATCACCTCGTCGCGCCGCGCCATGCAGAAGTCGACGTCGAAGTCGGGCATGCTGACCCGCTCCGGGTTCAAGAAGCGCTCGAACAGCAGATTGTACGGGATCGGATCGAGCTCGGTGATGCCCATGGTGTAGGCGACCAGCGATCCGGCGCCCGATCCGCGACCGGGCCCCACGGGGATCCCCCGGCCCTTGGCCTCGCGGATGAAGTCCCAGACGATCAAGAAGTAGCCGGGGTATTTCATCCCCACGATGACGTCGAGCTCGCGCTCGAGCCGTGCCCGGTACGCTTCGGCGTCGACCTGCTTGCCGACCGCGCGAAACTCGGCGAAGCGCTGCTCGAGTCCCTCGCGCGCGACGTGCCTGAAGTAGGTGTCGGTGTCGTACCCCTCCGGCACTGCGAAGTGCGGCAGCATGGGCTTGCCGAGCTCGAGCTCGAGGCCCGCGCACATCTCGGCCACGCGCAGCGTGTTCTTCAAGGCCTCGGGATGGCCACGGAAGACCTGCTCCATCTCCGCGGCGCTCTTCAGGTACATCTCGAAGCTGCCGTGATGGCGCGCCTCCGCCTCTTGGTGACTGCGGCCCTGCCGAATGCACTCGAGGTACAGGTGCGCCTGGCCGTCCTCACGACCGACGAAGTGCACGTCGTTCGTGGCGACGACGGGCAAGTCGAGCCGGCGAGCGGCGTCGCTCAAGAGCTCGTTGACCACCGCCTGCTCGGGCAGCCCGTGCTCTTGCAGCTCGACGAACAGGTGCCCCGGGTCGAAGATCTCGCGCAGTCGATCGAGCGTGGCGAGGCCGCGATCCGGGCCAAACTCGCAGATCTGGTGGGCCGCCACGCCCCCCAAGCACCCCGTCAGCGCCACGAGCCCGTGTGCGCTCTCGGCGATGCGTGAGAGCCGAACGCTCGGGACCCCGTGGATCGCTGGCTCGGTGTAGCCGAGCGACACCAGGCGGATCAGGTTTTTGTATCCCTGCTGGGTCGCCGCCAGGAGCACCAGGTGCTCGACGTCGTCGGCGCCGTCATCGCGCGCCACGTTGAGCTCGCAGCCGAGGATCGGCTGCAGCCCCGCCGCTCGGCACCGCTTGTAGTGGCGGACGGCGCCGAACATGTTCGCGTGGTCGGTCATCGCCACCGCGCGCATGCCGAGCGCTTGGGTCCGATCCACGATCGCGCCAAGCTTGGCGGTGCTCACCAAGAACGAGAACTGGGTGTGAACGTGCAGGTGGACGAACTCGGCGGCCATTGCCAATCCCGGGGACCGGACCCGTTCGAAGCGACTCCCGGGTGCGTAACAGGGAACGCGGGGCCCGACCAGCGCTCACCGGCTCGGCCGGCGTTTTGTCGGCAAACGCCGCGTGAGGTAGGTCCGACTCACCCGCCGAACCACCAAATGCGCCCTCCCGAATGAAGAGGCGCTCGGCGGGCCCCGTCTACCCCTGCGGGCGAAGCGCCGAGGCCCGATGGGTCTGCCGCTTGCGCACCGCAGGCAAGTTGGACTACCGCTTCTCGAAACCGGAGACGCTGCGACCGCTCGACCCACTGAGGAGGATCCGGATCATGTTTGGAAAGTACGGCTTCATCGTTGCTGTTTTGGCCACCGCCCTGGTCGGCCCCGCCCTTTCGGGCTGCCAGGCTTCTTTCAAGGCCGGTGGTGGCGCCCAGAACCAGCCCCCGCCGCCGCCTCCGCCGCCACCGCCGCCGCCTCCGCCGCC
>JAEZYZ010000036.1 GCA_023418705.1 Pseudomonadota bacterium
CTGCGGGCGCCGGCGGCAGCGCTGGCTCCGACGCGCTGCCCGGGCCCGACTGCGAAACCCGCGCCGATTCAGCCTTGAGCCTCGGTTTTCAGGTCGAGAACATTCACCCGGGTCTCGGCCAGGACGAGAGCCATGTCTACTTCACCTACGCGGACAGCTCCACGAAGCTCGTTCGCGCTCCCAAGTGCGGTGGCCCGGCCGAGATCGTCACCAGCTCCGGGTTCTCCGGCGTCGCCGTGCTCGACGGCTACGTGTACGGGCGCGACGGGACGGGCGTCGGCCGCATCCCGGTCGACGCTGATGACGGCGACCCCGAGCCCCTCATCACCGCCACCGTGAACAGCAGCGTGTTCGCGGACTCGAGCGGGCTCTACTACCTTGGCGGCAGCAATCTCTGGAAGGCGGGGCTCGACGGCAGCGGCCTTACGGAGATCGGTACCGTCAGCTCGAGCGTCATGAACCTGACCGCCGACGAGGACCATGTGTACTGGTCCGACGGGACGAGCTTCTACTCGCTACCCAAGGACGGCACCGCGTCGACCAGCCCCACCGTCGTCACCAGCCTGAGCGCGGGCTACTCCGAGCGAATGGTGGTCGGCCAAGGCTTCATCTTCTTCACCGACGATGCGAACTCCGGCGGCACCTCGCTCTGGAAGGCTCCCACGGACGGCACCGAAGTGGAGCCGACCGCGGTGGCCAAGCTCTTCAGCGGCAATCCCGGGGCCGTCGTGGTCGATGCGGCGGGGCTCTACTACGCCACGCGCAACACCACGTCCAACGTGTACTCGCTGCCGGTCGCAGCGACCACGGAGGACACCCCGACTCAGGTCGGCACGGGCACGCGCATCGTCAGCATGGTGATGGACACCACACAGATCTACTGGACCAGCGAAAACGGCAGCGTGAGCCGCCTGGCGCGCTGACGCAGCCCAGCGCCACGATACCCGGCGACCGAAGGCTCCGCGCTCTTCGGTCGCCGGGTTCGCGCCGTCCAGATGCGGTTCACCAGCGAAGGGGGCGATTCGCGCGCCGGTCTGCCGGTCAAGGCGCATGCGCTCGAAGGCTCGCTGTTCGGGGGCCTGTCAGCAGCGGCAGCTCGAGCTCCGGTCCAGACGGTCCTCGGTCCCGGGACCTGGGATTCGCTCGCAACTTGCGAGGTCTGGGCGGCGGCCGCCGTTCGCGACCTGGATGGGCTCTCCACGGACGGGCAGCAAGCCCTGCTCGCGCTGTTCGCGCATTGCGCGTCCGCCACGACAGCGCGCCCTTCGGCGAAGTGGCTCAAGACCGGTCGCGCGCGGATCGAGGCGGTCGGAAGGACAGCGTTCAGACAGGCGCTCTCGCGCTGGCTACCCCTCGCCGACCTCGGGCGGCGCCTTCCGATGGTGGGGCCGAGCTGGGAGAACGTGGACGAACAACAACGCATGCACCAGGTCAACGCCACGGTCCTGCGAGGGCTGCTTTTGGTTGGGCCGGAGGTGGCCGATGCGGAGCTCACCCGAGCGGTGGGGAAGACCGTGTCCGCGTATCGGAAGGTACGCGGCATCGGACCGCGCGCGCCCAAAGTGGGCAACGCGGGCGTCTACGCCTTGAGCCGCATGAACACGGACGAAGCCGTCGGACCTCGGCAGCAGCAACATCCTCATGGAACCGAACGACCAATACCTCTGTATCGTTCCCTCGCGCAGCGCTGCCTCGGAGGCGGGTAACGATGGCGCCAGGGTGTTTCTCCCCTTCGAGGGCGACGCCACGCTGTCGATCATCTTGAGCAAAGCCTTCCTCCTCGCGGCAGATACGAAGATCACTGACCCCACCATCACGAGGCAGATCACTGATTAGAGGAACGAGTGGTTGATGGACCCGGACCTACTACTGTCGGGCCATGGCCGCCCGCATCTGGGCCTCGTCGTCGCGCATCATGGCTTCCTGCCCGACCTGGATCGTGACCCGCTCGAGATCTCCGCTGAAGGCGAAGCTCCCGGCGTAGTCATCGCAGACCGGTGATGGTCCCGAGCGCCCGCAGGAGAGCCCACCGCCGAGGCCGATCATGATCGGAATGGTGACCGGGATCTCACCCTGGCCCACCAGCTCGTCGTCGACATAGAGCTGCACGCGACCGGGCGCGCCCTTGCCTTCGCGTGGCGAAGGTTCACCGGTGCGCTCGAACTCGCAACGCAGGGAGTGGCGTCCCGATGGCAAGTGGTTGCTCGATTGGACGTGGAAGACCTGATCTCCGACGTAGTTGTGAACGTAGTGCAGCTTGCCATCCTTCAGGTAGAAGCTGTAGCCGCCCGTCAACCCGCCGTGGCTAAGCAGCACCCCCTCCGCTCCGCCGTCGGGGATCACCACATCGGCACGGATGGCGTGCGAGCGGTTCAACACGTGGGCCGCCGCGTTCTCTGGAACGAGCTGGGTGTCTGGATAGTACACGTACTCTTCGCGTTCCGGGGCGAGCACTGGCCTCGGTTCGACGAAGCGTTGCTGTCCGCGACCGTCGATGGGCAGGACGTCGTACTTGCCGGCCTCGACGTACCAGAGCGTGATCAGCTCGTGCAGCTTCTCGCGGTGAGACTGAGCGAGATCCTGGGTTTCCGTGGGGTCTTCGGCAACATGGTACAGCTGCCAGTGGTGCTCATCCAGCTGGCGCAGGTCCTCGGCTGTCATCGGCGTGCCGAAGGGGCGTCCTTCGCTGAAGGAGTTGCCCGGCCACGGACACACGGCGCGCCAGCCGTCATGGTAGATCGAACGATGCCCAAACATCTCGAAGTATTGTGTGATCCGCATCGAGGGAGCCGTCGCCTCGTTGAAGGTTGGGCGTAGACTGACGCCGTGCAGGGGCGCCTGCGTGACGCCGCGGACCTGCGCAGAAGGCTCCAAACCGAGCGCATCCAGGACCGTCGGCACCATGTCGATGATGTGTCCGTATTGATGCCGGACCTCACCTTTGGCGGAGATGCCCTTGGGCCAGTGCACGATGAACGGATCGCTGGTGCCACCGCGGAAGGTTTCACGCTTCCAGCGCCTGAAGGTGCAAAGGCTCGACGGGCTGGGATTTCGAGGTCGTCCTGCGCTCGAGCTAGCGGGTGTTGCAATGAAGTGTCGAGGCGGAAATGACGGTTCGTACTGCCAGATGAACTTGCATGTCGCTGCCGGAGACGCTCAGCAACGGGGAGATCGCGTATGCCAAGCTAGGTCGGATCAGAGGGCGAGAGCGGGGCCAACCTGGCCAACCTGAGATGGGTCGCCTCCTTCACCTCCGGGCCGACGCTATCCAAGTAGCCCGGGGCGCGAATCAAGCGCGCCAGGACTGGGCGCAGACGAAGCTCGACCTATGATGACCGGCGGGGAGGAGATCCTGGAAGAGGACGATGTGTTGACGATGCCTCACGCCCCTCCGGTATTCCACCTGCTGGCCAAGCCCACCGGCGCTGTTTGCAACCTCGATTGTCAGTACTGCTTCTTCCTGTCCAAGGAGCAGCTCTACCCTGGCGACCGCTTCCGGATGGCGGATGAGCTGCTGGAGCGATACATCCGGCAGCTGCTGGAAGCGCATCGGGTGCCGGAGGTGACCGTGGCGTGGCAAGGCGGCGAGCCGACCCTGATGGGCCTCGAATTCTTCCGGCGCTCGATCGAGCTGGCTGAACGCTACCGCCGTCCGCGGCAACGGGTGCTGTATACGATTCAGACCAATGGCGTGCTCGTCGACCAGGAGTGGGCCAAGTTCTTCAAGCAGCATGGCTTCCTGGTCGGGCTCTCCGTGGACGGGCCGCGGGACGCGCACGACCGCTACCGAGTCGACAAAGGCGGCAGTGGCACGTTCGACCGAGTGCTGAGGGGGTACGCTCATCTGCGAGAGCATGACGTCGACGTCAACGTCCTTTGTAGCGTGCACGCCGCGAATCAGGACCGCCCGGTGGACGTGTATCGGTTCCTTCGCGATGACCTGGGCGCGCGGTTCATCCAGTTCATCCCGATCGTGGAACGCACGACGGAGCAGCTGCTTTCGCTGGCAAACCTGAAGGGGAGCGCCAAGAACCAGAAGCGCCCGCTCTACACGCAGGCGGGCAGCCGGGTCACGGAGCGCAGCGTGGGCGCGCAGGCGTTTGGCGCATTCTTGATCGCGGTTTTCGAGGAGTGGTTCCAGGCGGACGTGGGGGAGGTGTTCGTGCAGATGTTCGACACGGCCCTGGCCAACTGGCACGGGGAACCACCCGGGCTGTGTGTCTTCTCGGAGACCTGTGGGACGGCGCTCGCCCTGGAGCACAATGGAGACCTCTACAGCTGTGACCACTACGTCGAGCCGCACTTTCGGCTCGGGAACATCACCGAAACGCCCTTGGGCGAGCTGGCGGGGTCCGAGCGCCAACGGGCCTTTGGGTTGGCGAAGCGCGACAGTCTGCCCAAGTATTGCCAGTCCTGCGACGTGCGTTTTGCTTGCCACGGAGGCTGTCCACGCAATCGCTTCATCCGCACGCCGGATGGCGACGACGGGCTCAACTACCTGTGCGCGGGCTACAAGGCCTTCTTCGAACATGTCGATGGTCCCATGCGCCTCATGTCGGCCTTGCTGCGGCAGGGCCGCGCGCCGGCGGAGGCGCCTCGGATCTGGCGATCAGGGCGGGCGCGCAGGCCCAGTGGGGCGCAGGTTTGAATGGCCGCCAGGTGGTACGATGCCGTTCCGTTCTGGGGAGCGGCAGTAGGCACGGTCGCCGTGTTTGCCCTGCTCGTCGAAGTCGGGTTCTGGGTCGCTCGGACACGTCACAAGGTGCACACGGCGCAGTCCGCCAACGAGAGCGACTACGTCTTCGCTCTCATCGGGGCCTTGCTCACGCTCGTGGCGTTGCTGCTCGGCTTCAGCTTCACCATCGTGGATGAGCGATTCGCGCAACGCAAGCTACTCGTGCTGGAGGAAGCCAACGCCATCGGAACGACGTACCTGCGCGCTGGAACACTGCCGGACCCGCACGGTGAACGGGTGCGGCAGTTGTTGAAGCGCTACGTGGACCTGCGCAGCCCAGCGGGAGAAGAGGAGCTGCGGACGAACCTCGCTCGCTCCGCGCGTTTGCACGTGGAGCTCTGGATGGAAGCCGAGGCGGCCGCGGCAGAGATGCCGGGCCCGATCGTCAGTCTGTTTCTGGCTTCCCTGAACCACATGATCGACCTGCACCAAGAGCGGCTGACCGTCGCGATCTACTACCGGCTCCCCTCTGCCATCTTCGGCTGTCTGTACCTGGTGTCGATGCTGACCATGCTCTTCTTGGGCTACAGCGCGGCGTACAAATCCAAGCGGACGCTGCTCCCGACCGCCACCGTCGTGACGGCGATCAGCATCGCCCTGTTGCTCCTGTTCATGCTCGACAGGCCCGGCCAGCACCTCATCGACGTGAACAAACAGGCGCTCGATGACGTGCGCCAGACCATGGCGACCTGGCCTCCTCAGAAAAGGTGAACACGTGAGCCAGAGCGTCGTTCAGTCGGTTCGAGGATGGCGAGCGGGGCACGGTTTCGGTCAGCTTGCTCGTCTCGAAGACGCCCAAACGAGCTTCGCCGAAAATTAGCTGCTCGCCTGGCTCGCCGCGACCCCAGCCTGGCCAGCGACCACTTCGGCGACGAACGCGCGAAACCTCGCCGCCGAGTCCCACCGGGCAAAGTCGGCGGCGACGGCCGCTGCTCGCTGCTTGTAGCCGGAGTCGCCGAGCATGTGCTCGACCGCGTGCGTGACTTGCTCTGCGTTCAGCCCGCCCGCCCGGAGCAGGCGCCCAGCGCCCGAGCGTTCGATGGCGTCCATCGTGAGGTACTGGTCGAGGTTGGAAGCGACGCCCAGCACTGGACAACCTTCGGCCAGAGCTTGGTAGCCGGTGGCGCTGCCGCCGTTGGTGATGGTGAGGTGTGCCCGGCGCGCGGCCTGGTCGCCGGGGACGAAGTCGCGGGCGGTGACGTTGTCCGGCAGCTGTGGCGCTGCTCGCCCGGCGGTTGCGAGCAGCACTCGGACCGGCAGGCGTGCAAGCGCCGACAACACGCTGGGCAAAACCTCGACCTTCCCGGAGGAGCCCAGGGTGACGTAGATCAGCGGCCGGTCGCCGGTGGGCAGCTCGGGCAAGGCGACTGCCGGCGACCACACCACCGGCCCGAGGTAGCGATGGTGCTCCGGCAGTTGGGCGGTCGGCGTGATGGTTGGGGTGTCTGCATAGAGCGTGTAGTCGCCGTAGACGAGGACGTCCTGCAGGCTACCGATCGCTGTCAGCCCGAAGCTGCGTCGCGTATCGTTGATCGGCTTGGCAAAGTGCGCGAACACCTTTGGCATCGCCTGCGGGAAGTAGCGCGACGCCATTTCCAGGCCCAGCAGCTTGACGATGG
>JAEZYZ010000051.1 GCA_023418705.1 Pseudomonadota bacterium
CGTCTATTTGAAAGCCGGATCGTTGCTGACATGCATCCGGTTGGGCCAATTTCAGCCGACCATCAGCTCAGACCCGGGTCCCGGCGATCCCGGTGGAACTGGGTCTCGATGGGACCGGTGGCAGCACCGCCGTGATACACCGCGTAGAGCTTGTTCGGCGCGATGTAGCCGCCCATAATGAGCTCCTCCTCGAGCCGGTTACGAAGGTTTAGCGGTTCCGTGCCCAGGAGCGCCGCGTCGCTCACAGGCAGCCGGACGAACCGAATGTCCAGCACGCCATTGGCCGTGTCGAGCCGTGGAGTGCTGCCGCCGCTCTGTCCGAAGAACCAATTGGTAAACGACGCCACAGAGTTGCAGCCCCTGTTGTGCTTGGTATCCAGCTTCTCGTCGGTCATGTCCGAGGGCAGCACGTACATGACCTTGATTTGATGAAGCGTCGTATCGTCGCCTGGTCTACCTCGAAGCGTGCGCTGGGGCAGGCCGGCGCGACGTCGCCACCGCCGGCCGGCGGCAGGTCACTGGTCACCGAGACCAGTGTCGGTTGGACGGTCTGGTTCGGCCGGCTGGCGCAGAAGCCGAACTGCGTGCTCTGCGAGGGTGCAATCGCCGCGTTGTACCCCGCCGGGTTCACCGTGACCTGGCCGGTGCTGCCGGAGAAGCTACCGCCCCACGGGTCTTGCGCGCTGCTGGCGCCCAGGTTCAGCTCGACGCTCCACGTGCCAGTCGTGGCGCTCGGGTGTTGGTTGGTGACGATGATGCGCGCGCAGTAGCCTTCGTTCCACTGCGAGTCGAGGACGAGGCTGGCGCCGATGCCGTTCATCCCCTGAAGACCTGCCCGCGCGGTCTGGGTTTGCTCGGCGGATTGGTCGCTACAGCCGATCGCGGGCAGCAGAACGACGGCCGCTACGGAAAACCTTGCAACGAGAGTGCTCATGCTGTGCCTCTGACGTTTAGGGCGGAACGCTGAGAATCGATGCCCGCGCACGTCGCGTCCGCGTACGCCGAGGCTCGAATGGAACCTTTAATACCGCCGCGGTCGTCCGCTCATGCTGATTCGTTGCTAGTATCTTGCCGTTCGTGTCACGAGCATCTCGTTTCTGAATTTCGAGCAAACTTTCGCAAGCGGTTCAACCAGCCGGCCGCTGCCAATCAGCCGGGCGCCACGAAGCCAATCCGAGCATGAGTGCCGTCGCAGAACGGCTTCTGACTGGAACCGCCGCAGCGGCAGAGACGTGCGCTCGAAACCCGGGCGATCGTGCGACCAGTGCCCGCACAGATTTCCAGAGGTCCGCTGACGGCGAGTGGTCCGTTGCTCTGGGGAGAAATGGTCAGCACGCCCGCCCGCTCGGTCAGCGGCTCCGTGGGCTGTGTCGCAGGCTCACCGCTGGCGGCAAAGCCGGCCTCGGTATGCGAGCCGTCACAGAACGGCTTGTTCTTCGATGCTCCGCAACGGCACAAGGTAGCGCGAGTCAGCGCAGGCAAGCTCGCGATGCGCAGGTCCGCGTGCAGAGCGTAAGGGCCGTTTTCGCGAACTCGCAGCAGGTTGACAGGGGGCGGCGTCTCGTTCGCTCCTCCGTCGAAGCGCTGGTAGGTGATTGCTCCGGACGGGCAAGCATGAGAAATCGCGACCAACGACTCGACGCTTGCTTCGTCCGGAAACAGCCATTGTCCCTGGACGTTGGCCAGAAACACGCGCGGTGCACCGAGCACGCAGTGCCGCGCGTGGATACAACGCTTGGCTTCGAAACGCAGCAGCAGGTTCTTGCCGCGAGCTTCTTCGACCGCGCTCGCTGGGGGGGCCTTGCCTGCAGGCGAAGGCGGCGCCGGAGACGGTTGTGACGTCATCACCTTGGCCGTTGCGGACGCCTCGCCCGCCGCTTCTGCACTCACCAAGCAACGCTCCGCAAGCTCGGCGTAGCGCCCCGCCAGCGTCGTCAGCGACGAATCCAGGGGTACGAGGTGTTTCGACAGGCCGCGTGCGGCGCGCTGGGTCAGCTCACCAAGGGTCCGGAGGGCAGTCCGCGGGTCCACCTGGTCGCGAATGGCTCGGGGCATCGTGTAAGTGAGCCCAGCAAGCACTCCCGGATGCTGTTCAGGGTTGGCCGGCAGCTGGGTGAGCAACTCTGCGACCGGTGCGATGCCCGCCATGGTCGACAGCGCCGTCTCCATCGCCAGGCCCTGCACGACCGGGTCGAGCGCCGCCGGCGAAAACAGTAAGCGGAGCGCGCGCACCATCAGGATGTACAGGGCGTTGCCGACGTCCAGCACAAATGCGGCTGGCTCGGCGTTGACCCAGACCAGACCGGCTGGAGTCGGAGGGCGGCGCATCACGGGGTTGCTTGCGACCGGACCGGTCGCATCGAAGCCAGGATCGTCGCGCAGCACTGCCTCGAGCTGATCGCGGATCGCGAGAAAGCGACAGTAGTGCGAATCTTCGGTGGCTTCCTCGGTGCCCTCTCCTTGCTCGAGAATCGTGTCCACCGCCGACTGGGCGCTCGCCAGATCGGTCACCGCGCTGAGCCCCGGCATACTGACCAGCGGAGCCGCAACCTGTAGCCGCCGATCGCCGCAGAACAGCGCGCGCTCTCCCATCGCATCGGTAAGCCGTGCCAGCCCCGATCGGATCCCGCGGTACAGATGACCGACCGTCATGTAGTCCTGCGCAGACGCGACCACGCGGCCCGGCGCGGTGCCCCGAACGTAGTCGCGTGGCCGAAATCCCTCGCCGTCGCGACGTTCTACGCCTTCCGGCCGCTCGAGGTAGACGAAGTGATCGAGCGTCGCCAGCGAAAACGGCGCGAGCGAAACCACGACACCAGAAGGATGATAGCCGGGGGCCACCGGAAAGTTGGGACGCCTGAGGTGCGGCGCCAGCCCGATCGCATTTGAAATGTTCGACACCAGCGCGAGGTGGACCATCTCGTCGCGCGCGATGGACAGAATGCTTTCGGTCCAGCGTCCCAGCAGTGCTGCGCGCTCCTTGCTTTGCCGAGATCGCGCTGGCGCGCCGATGCTGTGAGCCGCGTAGAGATAGCAGCACATCAGGCCATGCTCGATTTCGGCTGCTTCGGTCAGCAGGTAGCTCAGCGTGTCGCGGTGCTCGACCCGAATCTCCGGCTCTTCCATCGCCTTCATCAATATCAGAACGCGGCGGTGTCGCCGAGCACGATCTGGCGCCCGCGGATCGTCGGCGCACCAGGTCGGGCACCACGGCCGCGGCCGGCGCGGCGTCCTGAATGGGATAAACGGCCATGCTTTCAGGAAGAACGGGCATGGCAACCAACGCCGGCTTCGAGCGAGAGTCGGTTCTCGCAAACATCCGTGGAGGCCATATGACGAAACACGAGTTGGATACGACGCTCACCGTCCATACACATGCATGCGGCGAAGGCGGCATTTTCGTGAATGCGTACCTCGTGGAAACCCGCTCCGGGGTCGTAGCAGTCGATGCCACGCTCAGTGAGACCGAGAGCAAGAACTTGCGTGCCGAGCTGGACGCCCTGGGCAAGCCGCTACTGGCGGTGCTGGTGACGCATCCGCACCCCGACCACGTGGCGGGCATCACCAACCTGGTGTCTGGCCTGTCTCCGAAGATCATCGCTACCCAGCCCGTGCTGGAGCTGATGCAACGGCTCGAGGAGCCGAAACGCAAGCAGTGGGAGCCGATATTTGGCGCCGAATGGGTTCGGCGCTGGACGTACCCGAACACGATTGCCACGTCCGGGGAGCGCTTCGACTTCGATGGCGTGACCTTCTCCGTCCTCGATGTCGGACCCGGAGGAGATTCGGACGCCAACTCGGTCTGGTTCATCGAGTCTCCGAAGCGGACCGCCTTTCTGTCCGATCTCGTGTTCAATGGCCCTCACTCCTATGTGGCGGATGGACACCTCTTGGCCTGGCTCGCGAATCTGGCTCGCCTGGAAAGGCTATGCGAAGGCATGGACGTGGTCTTCCCGGGACACGGACCGGCAGGCGCCCCAAAGCCACTGCTCTTTGCGCAGCGCGACTACCTGCTCACGCTCGCGGCGGACGTGAAGGAGCTCGCAGACGGAGAGCTGACGCTATCGGACGCCGCCAAAGCCGAAATCGAGCTACGGATGAAGGCTCGCTACCCGGAGGCGACGCTACAATTCCTGATCGCGATGAACCTCGATCCCATCGCCCGCGAGCTGGCGGGGCAGCGATGAGATAGAACCACGGCACGCCGGTCTATTCGAGCCCGAGGAGGCGGGCGAGCGCGAGATCAGCTGCAAACGCGGGTCGAATCTGCGACGCCCAATCGAGCTTCGCCGAAAATTAGCTGCCCGCTTGGCGCGCCGCAACCCCAGCCTGGCCAGCGACCACCTCGGCGACGAACGCGCGAAACCTCGCTGCCGAGTCCCACTGCGCAAAGTCGGCGGCGACGGCCGTTGCTCGCTGCTTGTAGCCGGAGTCGCCGAGCATGTGCTCGACCGCGTGCGTGACTTGCTCTGCGTTCAGCCCGCCCGCCCGGAGCAGGCGCCCAGCGCCCGACCGTTCAATCGTGAGGTACTGGTCCAAGTTGGACGCGACGCCCAGCACTGGACAACCTTCGGCCAGGGCTTGGTAGCTGGTGGCGCTGCCGCCGTTGGTGATGGTGAGGTGTGCCCGGCGCGCGGCCTGGTCGCCGGGGACGAAGTCTCGGGCGGTGACGTTGTCCGGCAACTGAGGCGCAGCGCGCCCCGCGGTTGCGAGCAGCACTCGGACTGGCAGGCGTGCAAGCGCCGACAACACGCTGGGCAACACGTCGACCTTCCCCGAGGAGCCCAGGGTGACGTAGATCAGCGGTCGGTCGCCTGCGGGCAGCTCGGGCAAGGCGAGTGCCGGCGACCACACCACCGGCCCGAGGTAGCGATGGTGCTCCGGCAGTTGCGCGGTCGGCGTGATGCTCGGGGTGTCCGCTTAGAGCGTGTAGTCGCCGTAGACGAGGACGTCCAGCAGGCTGCCGATCGCTGTCAGCCCGAAGCTGCGTCGCGTATCGTTGATCGGCTTGGCAAAGTGCGCGAACACCTTTGGCATCGCCTGCGGGAAGTAGCGCGACGCCATTTCCAGGCCCAGCAGCTTGACGATGG
>JAEZYZ010000124.1 GCA_023418705.1 Pseudomonadota bacterium
GCTCTGCGAACAGACCTGTGACGCGATGGCCGACAAATGCTCCGCGGCGCAGATCAAAAAGTGCAAGCTGAGCTATTGTCCGAAATACGCTACCGACGAGCGCGCGTGCGAGGCGGTGGTGCGCGAAGCGTTCGAGTGCGCGCGCACCCACAAGGACGTGCTGTTGTGCTCGAACGTGGTCTCCGATACCTGCGGCAGGCGGTTCTTCGCCGCGGATGAGTGCCTGGCGACCGGCAAACCGCCGGAGAAGGCCGTGGGCGAAACGATCCCGGAGGGGTGGGCGCGGACGGAGCTCCAGGGCACCCCCTTCTCAGCGGCGCTCCCGCCCGGCGTGCGGAAGACCGGCAGCGGCCTGGAGGCCCGCTGGGAGGCGAGCGATCAGGGGACGACGTACGACGTCGTCATCGAACCCGCGCCGCCGGCCAAAAAATACGACCAAAAGGCGTTTTATCGCATCGCGTCCAAGCGCCTCGGCGCGTGCGCCCCAAAGATGAAGCTCTTCGCCTTGATCGAGGAGCCAACGTACAGCCTCATCCACTACAAAACTCAATGCCCCGACAAAACTCAGGAGCGCGGGGTGCTGTACGTGCTCGACGGGCGTTTGTACGTGGCGCGCGCGCGCTGGACTGCGGGCGACAACCCGAACGCGGAGGCCTTCGCCTTCGGGTTTCAGCAGCGCGATCGCCGGTGATCGCGACCGCTCGCCGCGCCAACAAAAAGCTTCGGGCGGCGCCTACCGCGCCGCCCGAGATCGCAAGCCGATGGCACCGGGACTACATCAAAGCCGCTGCCCGGCTCCCTTCGGAGCCCGCATGCGCTCGCCGAGCTTCGCCCGGTGCCGTTCGAAGTGGGCCTTCAGCTCATCGGCGCTGAGGCGGCCATCCTTGTCGGTATCGGCACCAGAGAGGCGGGCGCGTTTGCGCTCGGGCAGCTCCCCGAGCTCCAGCGTACCGTTCTTGTCCTTGTCGAGCTTCTGGAGCAGCGCCGCGGGATCTTTGATGAACCGCTTGCCGCGCTTGCCGCGGTGACCCTTCAGCTTGCCGAGCTTGCCCGCGTCGTGGGCGGCGCGCAGCTCTTGCATCGTGAGCTTGCCGTCCCCGTCAGCGTCCGCCACTTGCAGCTTCGACCACCGCTCGCCAACCTCGGCTTCCGTCCACGCTCCGTCGCCGTCCTTGTCGAAGCGTTTGAAGAACGCCTCGTGATGCTTCGCCCGTTGGGCCGCAAGCTCTTCCGCCGTGATCCTGCCGTCTTTGTCGGCATCGGCGGGCGCCAGCCAGCGCTGCTTCCGCTCCGGCAACTCTGCAAGCTCCAGAGCACCGTCGCCGTCTCGGTCGAGCTTCTCGATCAGCCGCCCCGGACCGCGTGCCTCGCTCCGGGCCTCCTCGGTCACCGGCTGGTCCCGCAAATCGACGTCGTCCGGACCGGCCTGAGAGCAGGCGGCGAGTCCCAGCGCGATGAACGGTGCAAAGGCCCAAAGAATCGTTTTAGGTTGTGCCATGTGATGTCTCCTTGCGTCGGTCACCGCATCCGACGCCCGAACCCCCCCGACCCCTACAGGAGCCAGCGAATTTTCTAGCCCGTGCGCATAAACCATCGTAATTGCTGGATTTTTGACACAGGCGCTCGAGCCCCCTCGTGATCGTCGGATCGAAGACGTAGGGATCGAGGCCAGACGCTCGTCCATTCGCTGTGACGCCATTGCCCCGGAGGAGAGTTGGAGACGCTGGAACAGGTCGCTCAGCGGGTCGCGGCCGGCGACACGGCGGCCTTTCAGCACATCGTTCGGCACACGGGAGACCTTCTGGTCCGACTGGCCGCGCGCATCCTTGGGAACGTGGCCGACGCCGAAGACACGGTTCAGGAGGCGTACGTGAAGGCCTACCGCGCTCTGGTGAACGGTCAATTCGACGGGCGCTCGTCGGTGAGGACCTGGCTATATCGGATCGTGACGCATGCAGCCATCGACGGGTTGCGCCATCGACGGCGACGCGACGCTCGGCTCGACAGCGAGCTCCCGTCGGCGTGGGACGGCGCCGCCCTGGCGGAAGCCCGCCTCGCGCTCACGGAGCTGTCCGACCTCTTGCGCGGCCTGCCCCCCGATCAACGAGCAGCCCTCGTGCTCAAATCCGTCGAAGGGCTGACGACGCCGGAGATCGCGCAGATCATGGACTGCAGCGTTGGCGCGGTGGAGCAGCGGTTGGTGCGGGCACGGGCGGCGTTGCGAAGCAGGAGAGAAGGCCATGACTGATTCCGAAGACTGGCTCGATCAGAAGCTCGGTGAGCTTGCGCGGCGGACCGAAGCCCTCCACGTCTCAGCGGGCTTTTCGGCGCGTGTTGCGGACGCGATCGAGAGCGACGCGCCGATGCCTCAGGAGCTGTTGCGCTCGGCCCGTCGGCTCTTGCCGGTCGCGTTGGTGGTGGCGGTGCTCGGCCTCGGCATCGCCGTCAGCAGCGAACAGTCGACGGATCAGGCCTTCGCGGTCGCCGACGACGTGGTGGAGATCGAGTGGTGAACCGGCAGCGTTTCAAGGCCTATGCGCTGGTCGCTAGCGTGTTCTTGCTGGGTGCGCTGGCAGGCGGCGGAGCGGCCTACGCGTTCGCCCAAAAGGAGTGCCGCGACCTCGCGTTCGACCGCGGTGCCTTCGAGCGTCGGCGCATGCGCGCGCTGAGCGAGGAGCTCGATCTGACGGACGCTCAGCGCGACCGGATTCAAGACATCTTGCGCGCGAACCGCGCCGAGCGTCGCCGGCTGACACGGGAGGTGTTCGAGCGCTGTGGAACACCCCTCCGCAGCCACCGCGAGAAGCTGCACGACGAGATCCGCGGAGTGCTCGCCCCCGAGCAACGCAAGCGCTACCAGACGCTGGTCGAAGAACACCGCCGCCGCGGACCGCGCGGCGACGACGACCGATGACGTCGCGCGCTGCCGCACGCCTCAAGGCTTGTCGCCGCGGACCTGCTCGATAGGCTCTGGAAACTGCTCCAAGCGTTCGTTCAACCAGTCCTCGTCGACGAGCGGGCGAATCTCGGTGTCCTCCCCCGTTTTGGCGATGCCGACCGCGACGGCAGCGCCCCCGACCAGGAAGGCCATCTGACTGCGTCGCCCGCGGCGGTAGAAGCGACCGCTGATATCCCAGACCTCGCTCTCCAAGCCACCCACCATCACGTCCAGGACATCTCCGTCTTTGCGGATCGTCGCGTCGATCCGCAGATCGTCCAGGCTCGTGAACTTTGCCACCAGGTCCGGCGCCTTGTCCTTTTCGGCCAACGCTTCGAGGATGGGCTCGGCGTCCTTGGCGACGACCTTGAGCCGAGTCGTGAGGCTGGTGGGCGGGAAACCCGCGCTCGAGAGCCGCGGGGTCGACAGATGCATCCACCAGTTGTCGACGTCCTCGTCGCCGACGTACATGTGGGCGTCGACGATGTGCAGCGAAACGTCGTGCAGGGTCAGATGCTCCGTCCGAGGATCCAGCGCGATTTCGGTCTGCAGCTTCCCGCTGCCGCCGGTGTGGACCCCCGCCACGATCAGCTTCGCTCCGTCGAAGGTCACCTCCAGGGGTCCGCGCAGCACCTTGTCCTGTCCCATGTCCAGGTTGAGGCTCGCCTGCGCCGTGCCGGCCTCGCTCTGCCAGCCGGCTCCTTTCTTCGCCAAGCCGTCCAGGTCGTCGATGTCCTTGGTGATGATGGTCGGGAACCGAAGCTTGGCGCTGTCCAGGTCCGTCGCTTCGTCGATCTGGCTCGAGTCCAGCGTGAGCGACTGCGCGTGGTCGTGAATCTGGACTGTAAAGGGGGACCCGCCCGGTCTGGTGAACGACACGTAGGTCGACTTGGCTTTCGACAACAGGTGCGGCCGTTCGCGGTGCTCCTGCACCGCCGCCTTGGCCGAAGCGGCGTGCGGCTCCGAAGCGCCCACCCGCGCCTTTTGCTCCACCGGTGACGCTTGGGGCGGTGTGGTCACCTCGATGTCGAGCGCCCAATCCGTTTCGACGGCGTACCCGTCGCCCAGAACGCGCAGCTTCTGCGTGCTGAATCCTAGCTGGCTCTTGTCGGCCACGTAGCCCTCGTCCAAGACGATGTTGGCATGAAGGGGACCCGCGCCTTGCTTCACGTCGATGCCGTCGAAATACGCGCCGACGTGTGCCAGCGACGCCACGTCCGCCTTCAGCTCGATGTTCGCTGTCACGAGCTTCAGAAAGCCGACGTCCGCGTGCTGCTCCGGGTTGACCTCGGGGATGGTCGCTTCGACCCGACCCCTGAACCTCTTGGCGATGACCTGATCCGCGCCGAAGCGGAGCTCGCCCGGACCGAGGTCTTGCACTGACGTCCCCACCCGCAGCACGTCCGGCCCGCGCTCGAAGCCGCCCCGGATCCGACCGTCGCCGACGTAGTGGTACTCGAGGAACCACAGCTCGGAGACGGCAGCGTCGATGCCGTCGACCGCCACCGTCCAAGTCCCTTCTCGCTCCTCGGTTTTTTCGGCCTTCTCTTCCGAGACGGTCTGTTCGCCGGGCAGGTCGTCGAGGGGTGGGTAGGCCGCGATGCGCTCGCGGATGGCTTCGGGATGGTCGACCTGGACCCGCATCTTGTAGCGCACGTTGTCGGCTTCCAGCTGGACGACCTCGAAGCGCTTGCGAAAGAGCGGCAAGATCTCGATGTTCGCGGTCAGGTCATCGCCGGAGAGGATGAACTGCGTCTCGCCATTGACGAGCACGCGTACCCGCTTCAAGTGCACCTTCCCGGGCCAGATCGTGTACGCCGGATTTTCGATTTCGATGCGTAGATCTTCAGACGCCAGCAAGCGCTCGACAGCACCCGTCCAGAGCGCGAGCGTGCCCAAGACCGGGTACGCGAGCAGGAAGACGACCGCCCCAGCGAGCCAGCGCCACCGGTATGGGCGCTGGGAAGCGACGAAGGCCGTCAGCCTGGACCATCCTCTGCGCGGGACCCGCTTCACGGCGTTCCACATGGGCGCCTGCAATCATGCAGGAGCTGGGCCACACCACCGAGTGGCGGAAAAGAGCGCCCCCGTTCGTCGGGTTCTCCGACCTGGCGCGGATCGGTGCCCTAGAGCGAAGCCCTATCGACCGGTGCTTCGACGCGATTTTCCCCACCGCAACCCGAGGGCCTGAGGCAACTTGCGACGCGTCTGATCAGCGGCTCGGCGCTTTGAGCACGCTCGCTAGCGACACTTGTTGCGGCAGCGCTGCTCGCAGCTCGACGCGGGGATGTGCGTCTGCTCGCCCGCCGACACCGCCTGCGAGCGCGGCTCGAGCGCCGCAGGCTGCTCCGAACAGGCCTGCATGCAGCTGTTGACCTGTGCGTTGCAATCCGGCGTGCGGTTGATGCCAAAGCCGCTGCACGCGGCCACGACGAGCAGCGCCAGGAGCGACCACTGCAGCCTTGGCGGTCGCCGGGCCTTCGTCGCACCAGCAGCCGGGCCACGCGATGTCGGTCGAGAGGGGCTCACCCCCTTCGCCTATCGCGAGCCTCGAGCTCGCGCAAGCTAGCGCACCGATCGGCGCTCGGAGTGGCTATATTGGAAGCGTCGATGCGCTGCCCGTTTTGCCGCCAGAACGCCCCGCTCGTCAACCGGGGTCCGCTCGCGTACTGCGCGGCCTGCAAGCGGCTCCGGTCGACATTTTCGCCGCGTGCGGTCAACTTCACCGGGCGACCCTCGAAGCTGGGCGGGCGTGTCGGGATGGTGCTCGGCTGGGCGGTGTTGATCTGCGGGGCCGTGGTGGCGCTGGCCGCCACGGTGGCACTCGAGCTCCTGATCCCGGGCGCCTACGTCGGGTTCGCGGTCGGGATCCCGATCCTGCTCCTCACGCTCCTGTTCGGACTGCCCCTCTTGCTCGGCGGCCGCCGCTTGCAGCGGGCGGGCGCCGAGGCCGAGCGGCGCGGTCTGAACGCGGCTCTCTTCGCCTTGGCCTCGCACCAAGGGGGCACCGTCACCATCGAGGACGCGGCGCGCTGCCTGGAGGTCGACCCGGCGCAGGCAGAAACGTGGCTCACCGGGTTGGCCAGAGCGCGTCCCGACGACGTCTCGCTCGAAGTGGATGACGAGGGCCGCTTGTTCTACGTCTTTTCGAGCGCTCTCACGGCGGATCCCTCTCGCGAGAGGTACCGGGTGGAGGCTCCCACGACCGCGCGCGTCGACTCGACGGAGGAGGACGTGTGGGCGGATCTGGAAGAGGGTCGCCTCGAACGAGAACGGCGGTCGTAAGGGTTCGCTGCAGCACCCTCGAGCTGCTCGACGCCCCCCCGGGCGCGTGCGAGGCTCGCCCGCATGGCTCCCGCATCCTCCAGCGGCAAGTCAGGGTATCACCACGGCAGCTTGAGCCAGGCGCTCGTGCGTGAAGGCTTCGCGATGGTGGAGCAGAGCGGGGCGGACGCCATGACGCTGACGGCGCTGGCCAAGAAGCTCGGCGTCACCCACGCCGCCGTGTATCGCCATTTCACCGACCGCGCGGCCTTGTTGCAGGAGATCGTCCTGCTCGCGTTCCGGCGCTTGATGGAGGCGATGGACCGAGCGTACCGCCGGGCGCCCCATGGAACCCGGCGGCAACTGCTCGACACCGGGTTCGAGGTCGTCCGCTTCGCCGTGAACCGCCCCCACCTCTATCGCCTCATGTTCTTCGGCTACCAGCCGTCGACCTGGGCAGAGCTCGTCGAATCGCCAAACGGGACGCCCTTTCGAACGCTCGCCGACTACGTCAAGCAGTGGCAGGAGGCGGGCGTGCTGCGAGCAGCCGATCCTCTCGAGATCGCGCTGACCTTGTGGACCACCACCCACGGCTTTTGCTGCCTGCTGGCCAGCGGTCAGCTGCGGATCCCACGGCGGGCGCTCCGTTCGATGGCTGACGAGCTGCACGAACGCATGTTGAGCGGCATCGACTGATGGACGCGGTGGCCCGACCACCGCTCACGGACGGACGTGCGCCCCGTTCCAGCGCGGATCGACCCAGGTGCCATGAAACGGCGGCGGCACGTGCTGGTCGAACCACAGCTCTGCCAGAGGCCCGGACGCGGGGCGCCGGGCGTCGAGTACGGCGAGGTAGCTCCGATGCGAAGGGCCGTCGTACACCAACGACAACAGATAGCCGTCGTCTTCGCTCTGCGGCGTCGGGCGCGGCACGAACACGGGCTCGGCCGGGTACCTTTCGGCGCCGAAGTCGATGATGGTGGTGGCCTCGCGGGTGGTGTCCACCTTGCACAGCACGTTGACATAGCTCGGCAGCTGTCCGCGAAAGGCGGTCATGTAGACGTAGCGGTGCGGCGCATTTTCAACGAAGGGCGAGATGCGCGGAGACTCGCCGGCGATCTCGGTGAGGGGCTGGGCGTGCAGACAATGCCGATCGAGGTCGATCTCGATGCGGTGTAGGCGGTTGTCTGGGTTTTCGGCGACTTGCCCGCCGGCGACGCGCACGACCCACTCGAAGGCGCGCGCTCCGTCGAAGGTCAGGGGCATGTCGCAGATGATCTTTCCGCCCTGCTCGTACGCATTGGCGAAATGGAAGCCGAGCACGGCGTCGGTCTCGATGCGCACCACTTGGTCTGGCGCGTCGAGCGGGATGACCACCAGCTCGGCTGGCTCCGAGCCGCGCCAGCGCAGGCACTCTCCCAGGGTCTTTAGGTTGAAGAGGAGGCCGAGCGGCTGAACCCGCAGAGGTGGCACCAAGAAGATGGCGAAGCGGTCCGTCACGGCGAAATCGTGGACGAAGCTCGGTCCGGCGATCGGCACCTGCGCGATTCGACGTGCTTGTCCGTCGTCCTTGAACTCGAACAGGTCGAGCGTGGTCGTGCGGCCCGCGCGCACGGCGAAGTTGTAAAATGCCCGACGCTGGCTCGAATAGCTGGCGTGCGCGGAGAAGCCTGGCCCGACGAGACCGTCGAAATCGTGCTCGCCGAGCGTGCTCAGATCCTCGGCGGCGATCTCGACCGGCACGCCGGCTGGGCAGAGCGCGAACAGGCGCCCGCGGTGCGCCCAGACGCTGGTGTTCCCTGGGTTTCTGGACTCGCCGAGCCAGTGCTCCCGCAACGGCCGGGGTGAACGCCGATCGTAGCGTGAGTACAGTCGACGCCCGGCCGTCTCCTCGGCGCGGAAAGAGCGCGTGCGCACGAACGCGAGCGCCCCCTCGGCTCGCCCCCCGCCGATGCGCACCGCCCCGACGGCCCCCTCGGTGTCGATCCATGCCCGGCTACGGTGGCCGAGGCGATCGAACAGGGCGGCCCCATTCCAGTACAGCGTGCCGGCGAGCTCCAGAGGGACGCTGCCGGTCACTCGAAGCGGCGAAAAGCGCTGTTCTTTTCTGAGGTTGGTGAAGGCACGCGGCCAGAGTGGCTCGGAGCTGGCGGGGGACGGCGGCGGTGAAATGGGGGCGTGGGGTGAGAGCATCGATTCCTCCGTGGCCCGGCACGTCGGCGCGCGTCGGGCGGGGCCATTGTTACAGCGTGTCACTTCGACACGCGCTCCAAGGCGATGTTCCAGCGCCCCGATGAAAAGTGTCAGCGCGGGCCGCGAAAACGGCCGAACACGCCCTTCGGGGAGCGCGAGCTCGCGCGCGCTGCCAAAAGATCGAGCTCTCGGCGCGCTTCCGGGTCACCGGGCTCGAGCTCGAGCACGCGGCGAAACTCTTCCATCGCACGCTCGACGCGGGCGGCCCGCTTGTGGAGACAGGCGTTGTAAAAGCGGATGCGCGCGTTGCGCGGGAAGAGCTGCGCCACCTTCTCGACGATCGCGCTCGCCTTCTCGACCTGCGCCTCGTCGCCTTCGGCCATGGCCCACGCTTCGAGGGCCTTCGCCTCCGCCGTCCGCTCTTGCCAGGCGCGCTGCGCGTCGCTGGACGGAGACGCGGCGCCCACCGCGCGCAATCTGGGGCTCGAGCTCCCGGAAGCTCGCAGCACCTTGGTCAAGTCGTCCGGCACGGCAGAGGCCGCGGGGATGGGGGGCGGGGTGACCGCCGCCAGCGACTGGCTCGACGCGGCGCGCGGCACGCGGCTGTGGCCAGACACGTACGCCTGATCGGAGCGGCTCGCCGATACCGTCACCTGACGGGTGATGCGCAACGCATACACGACGGCCACCAGCTCGTCTTCCGGCGCCAAATTCAGCAGGCGCAGCTCTTCGAAGGTGTGGGGGCCGCGCCGCAGGCGCGCCACGATCGCCCGCAGGGCGCCGGTCAGCGGCGAACGGCTCGCGGGGCCGCCCTCCACCAACGCGAGCCGCTCGTGCTTGAAGGGGGCGAGCTGCTGACGGCAGCGCTCGACGGCGGGCTCCGCCAATAGAGCGCCGACGATGGTGGCGAACGGCTCGAGCGGGCGACTCGGGCCGGACGCGGATTGCAAGTAGTTCAGGTCTGGAAAAAAGCCGTAGACCACGCCCCCCGGCAGCTTGCAGAGCCGGCCCACCTGACGGGTCAAATAGCTCGAGAGCGCGGTCTCCGTGCCGTCCTTGGACAACAACGCCAGGCGCGCCACGCCTTCGAACAGCCCGACTCCGTAGCCGCGCGCGTGCTGTTCCGCGAAACGGATTTTGTCGGCAGGGAGCACGACGGAGAGCGCTTCACGAGCCAGCTCGGCGTCTGCGTCCGAGACATGCGCGCGGCACACGGCTCCGTCGACGAACGCGATCGCGCTCTTGACTTGTCGTTCGGACTCGAGGACCAGCGTGCCGGTAAAGGACTGATTGAACGCGTAGGCCAGAAGCTCGGGGACTGGGCTGTTCGCCAGGTGTCCGGCGATTGCTGCCACGGCCGAACCCGGATCGGTCATCGACGAATCTTTCCAAGTCTTTCAGTGAGAGGCCGACCCTACGGCGGGCCGCCCCGCAGCCCGGCCGGCGGGCGCGGGACGAACCGGCGCCGATCGGCGCGGACCAACCGCGACCCCGTAGCTCACGAATAGAGCGCCGCCAAGCGGATTGCAAGCTCGGCCGGCTCCGGAGCCATGGCGCGCTGTGCCGCGCGTAGTCAGCCGACGAGAACAGCACGTCCTCGTCCGCTTCGTGGGCTCGGGACGGACGGATTTCGGCAATTGCTGCGTCGTCTCGGGCGCAGGCACGCGAGGCCGTGCGGGCCCGGCGCGGCCGCGCGCTCACAGGTCGCGCCGCACCCGCACGACCGAACCGTCGGCGACCGTGTCCTGCTGAAACCCGAGCTTCGCGGCGAGCCGCTGCATGGCGAGGTTCTCGGTCTGGATGTCCGCGACGATGGCCGACATGCCCTCGCGCTGGCCGATATCGACCAAACGCCTGAGCAGCTCCGTGCCGATGCCTTGGCGGTGCCACTCGTCGGCCACCAACAGCGCGAACTCCGCTTCGTCGTAGCCGGTGATCCTCGAGAGCCGCCCCACCGCCAGGATATGGGTCGCTCCTCTGCCGTCACGTTGTTCGACGACGAGCGCCAGATCGCGATCATAGTCGTTGAAGCAGACGCGGGCCAGGCGATCGTGGGCCGTGCGCTGGTCGAGGCCGAGCGTCTGGAAGTACCGCTGGCGAACGGTCCGTTCGCTGAGCCCGCGGTGGAAATCCACCAGCAGCGGCTCGTCCTCCGGGCGGATCGGGCGAAACGTCACCTCGGTCCCGCTCCGCAGCCGCGCCTCGCCCACGTACTGGACCGGGTACGGTCGGATGGCGGGCTTCGGCAGGTCTTGCGGCGACGTGCTCGGATCGTGCAGCACCACCCGCGCGTCGAGGGCGACCAAGCCATCGGGCGATGCGAGCAACGGGTTGATCTCGATCTCCTTGATCCACGGCTGCTCGATGACGAGCTGACCGAAACGCACGAACACGTGCTCGAGGGCAGCCAGATCGACGGGGCGGCGACCCCGAACCCCCCGCAGCGCTCGATAGATCACCGTCTGCTCCATCGCGCGGCGGGCGAGGGTGGCGTTCAACGGGGGCAACGTCAGCGCCCGGTCCTTCAGCAGCTCCACCAGCTGGCCGCCGGCCCCGAACAGCAGCACGGGACCGAAGTCCCGATCGATGGAGCTGCCGATGATGAGCTCGTAGGCGTCGCGCAGCTTCACCATCCGCTGCACGGTCACCCCAAGGAAGGCAGCGCTGCCACCGGCCGCTTCGGCCGACGTTCGGATCGCTTCGAACGCCTGCTCGACCTCCTGGTCGCTTTGGAGATCGAGCTTGACGCCGCCGACATCGGTCTTGTGCGTCAGCGTGTGGGAGTGCAGCTTGACCACGGCCGGATAGCCGATGGCGCGCGCCGCCTCGACCGCCTCCGCCGCGCTGTCCGCAAAGCGCGTCTCCACGACGGGCAGCCCGTACGCTTCGAGCAGGCGCTTGGAGGCCAACTCATCGAGCAAGGTGCGTCCGGCGGCGCGCGCCTCCTCGACGATCCGAGCGGCGGCGCTCGGATCTTGATCCCCGTGCGGGACCACGGCGGGCGTCTCATAGATCCCGCGCAGGTTGTAGGTGTAGCGCCACATGTAGCAAAACGCCTTGGCGGCGCTGTCGGGGTAAGCGAACGTCGGGATGCCGGCGCGAGTCAGGATCTCGTCGCCCGCGGCGACGGTGGGTCCGCCCATCCAGCTCGCGAGCACGGGTTTGCCAGTCGTGTTCGCGTGGGCCCGCAACGCTTCCGCGGTCATCGTCGGCTCGGTCATGTCTTGGGGCGTGAGCACGACGAGCAGGCCGTCGCTGTTCGGATCGCGGGCAGCGATCTCGAGCGACTTCCGGTAGCGCTCGGGCTCGGCATCGCCCAGCACGTCGATGGGATTGGCGTGGCTCCAGGCGGCGGGCAAGATTTGATCGAGCGCCGCGATCGTTTCGCTGCCGAGCTCTGCCAGCTCGCCCCCGGCGGCGATCAACGCGTCGGTGGCGAGCACCGCGGGGCCGCCGGCGTTGGTGAGGATGGTCAACCGGGGACCGGCAGGGCGCGGTTGCTTGGCGAGGATCTCGGCCATGTTGAACAGCTCGTCGATGGTGTTCACACGCAGCACGCCGGTGCGCCGAAACGCGGCGTCGAGCACCTCGTCCGACCCGGTGAGCGACCCGGTGTGCGAGACGGCGGCCTTGGCCGCGGCCTCCGAGCGTCCCGCCTTGATCACGATCACCGGCTTGCTCAAGGTCACTTCACGCGCCGCCGACAGAAACGCGCGGGTGTTGCCGATCGACTCCATGTAAACGAGGATCGCGCGGGTGTGTGGATCGCTGCCGAAGTGATCGATCAGGTCTCCCCACCCGATGTCCAGCATGCTGCCGGTCGACACGAAGCCGCTGAAGCCTATTTGTTCGCGCAGGCTCCAGTCGAGGATCGCCGTGAGCAGGGCGCCGCTTTGGCTGATGAACGCCAGGTTGCCCGGGCGGGCGATCCCTCGCGCGAAGGTGGCGTTGAGGCCTCGGCGCGGGTTCATCACGCCCAGGCAGTTCGGACCGATGATGCGCACACCTCCCCGGCGCGCCTGCTCCAGCACGCGATGCTCCAGCTCGAGCCCGGGCGGCCCGAGCTCCTTGAAGCCGGCCGAAATGATGATCGCCGCTGGCACGCGGGCTTCACCACACTGCTGGACGATGTCCGGGACCGTCTTCGCGGGCGTGACGATCACCGCGAGGTCGACCGCCGCGGGGACCTCGGCCAAGCGTGGATAGGCCTTGACCCCGAGCACGCTCGGACGCTTCGGATTGACCGGAAAAACCGTCCCGCCGAACGAAGTTCCGAGCAGGTTGGCCAGCACGGTGCGTCCAACGCTGCCGGTGGTTTCGGTGGCGCCGACGACCGCCACGTTGCGCGGGTGAAAGAAGACATCGAGTGGGCGGGGGCGATCCCCAAACAAATCATCGGCCAAGCGCGTGGAGCGTTCGGTGGTCATGGCGAAAGCCTTCGGTTTGGAAACGACGGGAACTCGTGAGCGCGGCCGCGTCACCTGAGGGGGTGCGGCGGCGGGATTTGGGTTGGATGGGAATCTACACCGTAAGCTCGGCAGAGCGTTGCGGCGGGGGAAAAGTTCGGCCTTGGAGTCAGAAGCCCGGCTTCCAGCCTGGCCAGCGCGACCATCGCCAAAAAATGACGTTTGAGCCTGCCAGGGATCAGCCCCACCCCCCGGGGGAGCTCGAGGCCGGGTTCTCTTGAAGAGTAGCGTGAAGATAGGGCTTTCCGCTGCCGGGGGCGTCGCCAACCGAAGCTTCGGCTCGCAGCCGCCCCGGCGCGAAGTCGGCGCTATTGGCGCGCAGCGGGATCGGCTAGCCTGCGCGCATGACTTACCGGGGACTGCCCGCGGCAATGATCGTGTTGGCCTGCGCCATCGGCTGTGGCGGTGAGAGTGACGATGGCGGGAGCGGATCGGGCGGGACGACGGCGACCGGCGGCGGAGGAGGCCAGAGCGGCGCGCCACCCGGCAGCGGCGCCTCTGGGGGCAGCGGTGGCGGCGGCACGACGGGAGGCTCCGGCGGCGCGATCGGTGGTTCCGGCGGCGCGCTCGGCGGCTCCGCAGGCACGGACACCGGGGGTGCCGCAGGTAGCGATACGGGCGGCACGAGCGGCGCTGCGGGCGCCGACACGGGCGGCGCTGCCGGCGCGGGCGGCGCCGGTGGGACGGGGCACGGAGAATGGGGCTCCACCGGGCGCAGCGAACCGGGCGCAGCGACCAGCGGCAGCTGCGCGGTGCCGTGTGCCCTCGAGTTCGAAGCGCATGCCGACTATGTCGGCGGCACCACGGGTGCGACGTTGTTCTACGACCCGGCGCAGGGCGGCAGCGCCACGCTCCGCGCCGACCCCACCAGCGGTGCACCGGGTGAAGAGGTCCTGCTGATCTTCACCTACGAAGACAACGACTATGGCAACGGCGTTTGGGTGCGCGCCTCGCGCTGGTTCATCTTCGTCGAGCCGTACGAGTACGAATACGGCTATAGCTTGCAGGAAAACGTGGTGATGACCGCCCAGCTCGTGGACGCCGACACCCATCAGCTGATGATGATCGCGTTCGAGTTCGGGGACCGAACCGTCGGCGTCCACGAGGTGTGGGAGCCGGGCTGCGCTCCTGGCGCCGCAGGGGCCTGCGGCAATGAGGCGGATTGTCCGATCGTCGACAGCGGCGTCGGGCGGCCGGCGGCCGACGCCTGCCTGGAGAGCTGCGGCGACGACGCGAACTGCCCAAGCGCTTGCATCAGCACCGAAACGGGGCTGTCGAGCGCCTGCGCCGACTGCTACCAGCAGTACAGCGCGTGCGTGGCCGCCGGCTGCAGCGACACCTGCCCGGGACAAGGTGGCAACGCCTGCATGCTGTGCGAGGTCGACACCTGCCGGGAGGCGTTCCAGGCCTGCAGCGGCCTCGATCACGTGCCCCCGGGGCTCTTGACCTATCCGGGTTGAACGGCGGCGTCGCGCCGGCGTGGCGGGGCTACGGCGACGACGGCGGCTGCAGCGCGTCCGGCGGCTGGGCCGCGTCGGGGAGCGCGAACAGCTCGCGCGTGCTGAAGCGGGTCCCCTCGAGGAACACCTGTGCGGCCGTACGCGTCGCCGTGTTGACGATGATGGGCGCCATCAAATTGACGGTGGCCGGTTGCTTGGGGGGCGCTGAGAGCACCACCAGCACCGCGAGGTCCTCCACCGCCTCGCCCAGGCCGGCCGCCGCCGAACGAGCGGCGAGATCCACATCCGGGTAGGCGCCGGCGAAGGCATGGGCGCTCACCACCGGAAGAGCCAACGCCGGGGTCTTCGTCGATTGCAGCCAACCCAGGATTTGGGAGCGCTGGCTGTGGATGAGGATGAACGAGTCCTCGGCAGGGAAGCCGATGACTCCGCCCGGAAATCGAATGACGTCCTCTTCGGAGACCTCGATCGCTCCGAAACGCTGGCTCTCTATTTTCATGCTTCCACTCCGCTCTGAACCGTTCGCCGCGCCGGACTCGTTCCGCTCGACGAAGTGTGGACGCATAGAAGCAAGCGCCGTACCACGACGATCGAAGCTCGGATCGTCGGGTGGGACAGGCAGCGACAAGTAGAACGTGGCGCCACCTCCAGGTCGATTCTCCACGTCGAGGTAGCCGCCGTGCTCGTCGGCCACCAAGCGGCAGAAAGCAAGCCCAATCCCCGTCGACGGCTCCTGGTGCCCACTCACGAACATGTCGAAGATGCGCCGGCGCTCCACCTCCGGTACCCCCGGGCCGTCGTCCGCGATGCTCACCACGAAATGGGCGCCGCAGATCCCGTAGTCGACCTCGATGCTGCCTCCAGGAGGCGAGGCCTTGAGCGCGTTGTCCAAAAGATTGTCGAACACGCGCTCGATCAACGCAGGATCGAGCGCGAGGATCGGGCCTGCGTGGCCCGAGCAAGTCAGCCGGATCCCCAGCAGGTGAGCGCGTTTGCTGACGCGGCGCACCGCGCCGTTGATCACGGCCTCGATGTCGGTGGCGCGCACCGACAGCTCGAGCGCGGACCCGGAGCTGCGGCAGGCGCTGAGCGCTCCGACCAGCAGCTTGGTGAGCTGTGAGCACACCTCCGACATTTCGCGCACGGCCAGGATGGTTTCGTTCGCGTCGTCGTCGGCGTCGCAGATCGAGCGCAGCCACTCCAGGTTGGCCCCAAGCGCGGTCAGCAGGTTCTTGGCGTCGTGCAGCGCGAACGCCATCGCGTTGCCGCTCGGCCCGACCGCGAACACGCCGCTGTCAGGGTGGATTGGGTGGGTGGCTCGCCGGTCAGGCTCTCGAGGGTCGCTACAGGCCATCGAAACTTCCGATCGAGGTGAACGGAATCCGCGACAAAACCTTGAAGAACTTTTCCGACCGACAACTTCTCCTTGGCTCGCCCTCGAACGACGCTGGTTTGGTTGAGGGGGCACGCCAGGTCGCTCGCAAGCGGGCACTTGGCAGCACACCGCAGCGCACCCGGGGGGGGGATTTGTCCCTTGTCCCTTGTCCCTTGTCCCGTGTCCCTTGTCCCTTGTCCCTCCCCAGACTTCGTGACGGAAGGACGCGTTGCGACCCTTTTTGGTAGGCCAGGACGAGGTAAGACGCACCTGGCGATCGCCATCGCGTATCGCGCTGCAGAACGGCTCGACGCGCGCTTCACCACAGCAGCCGAGCTGATCGACGACCTGTCGAACGCAAGTCGCGGAGGTCGCATGCGCGAGGTCCCTGCGGGGTATGTGCGACCGCACGTGCTGGTCGTCGACGAGGTTGGCCATCTGACCTACGGAGATGACGCAGCCAACGTCCTCTACCACGGCGTCAACGACCGCCATATCCGACGCAAGGCGATGCTTTTCACGACGAACAAGCCTCCGAGGCGCTGGGAGCGGCGCTGCACGACGAGGATCTCGTCGGGGCCATCGTGGACCGAATCCTCGAGCGCGGGCGCTGCTGCGTCTCGACCGCCCCTCGGTGCGAACGAAACACTTGCCCGACGACGAGCTCGCCGGCAATCATCTGGACGCTCTGACCAGCCGCAGAGTTTCTGGAAAAAGACGCCGCAGAATTTCCGGAACCCACAACTGGCCGAGCTGACATGATACGCGAGTTCAGATCGGACATCATAGCGATCTCGCCAGAACCTCGTACTGTCGTCGCAAGCCGCGCCGGGCGTGGATTACGCACGGATCACGCCGCCTCTCGGACGTTGGCTACGTAGCAGCGTGAGCGCTGGGTCCAGAAGTTCGTAACCGGTGCGCCAACCCCATTTAGCGCCATGCAGCTCGTGCCTGCGATGACGCGGGCATGCGAAGACGACACAGTTCGGAGGACCGGGAGCGGTTTGTGGCAGAGCTCGAGCGTTCGGGCGATCCGGTGAGGCTCGTGGCCGAGCGAG
>JAEZYZ010000123.1 GCA_023418705.1 Pseudomonadota bacterium
GCGTACAGCCCGCCGAGCGCGAGCTCCGCCCGAGCGCGCGCCGCGGGCTCGACGCCCGCGGCCGCGACCTCGAGCCGAGCGGCGAGCCACTCGTGCTGGCCCGTCTGCTCGAGCAAGTCGTCGAAGCTCGACGGACCCGAGCCCGGAGGGCCGCCGCCCCCGGTGGACATCGCGCGCTCCAGGTCGATGGTCGCGTCCCAGCGAGCGTCGAGCGCCGCGACCAGCGCCGCCGGCAGGTCGCCCTCGAAATAGCTCTGGCGGCAGCGGTCGAGGTGCATCTCTGTGGCGCCGGCCGGCGCGGCCGACGCCTGCAGCCGGCGCACCTCGTCCGCGGCGCCTTTGCGGCCGCGGGTCTCGAGCGCGGTCGCCAACAGCTCTCCCGCGCTGGCGGAGCCTCTCGCCGCTTCGAACGCGCGCGCCAGCGCCTCGAACGCACCCAGCCGATCGCCCGCCGCTTCCCGCAAGCGACTGGCCTGCAGGTACAGACCCGCGGCGCGCTCCCGCGGCACGATCTCTCGATCGATGTCGCCGAGCGCCGCCATCCGTTCGTACAGCTCCGGGTCGTCGCCGAAACGCTGCTGCGCCTCGGACAGCGTGTCCCGGGCGGCAGCCACGTCACCCGCGAACGCGAACAGATCGGCCGCCCGCCGCAGCAGCGCCCGCTCGGGCGCACCGCGCTGCTCCGGAGCGTCCAAGGGGCGGCGGAGGGTCGCGGCCGCCAAGTGCGGCTCGCCCAGAGCGAGCAGCCATTCGGCGAGCTCTTCCCGGACCTGCGCTTCGTCTCGGATCAAGAGCGCGCGCCGCGCCAGCTTGATGGCGGTGTCGAGCTCCGTCCCGCGCGCCGCCAAGCCCCGCGCCAAGTCGAGGGCCGCCTGCCGCTCCTGGTCGCCGTCGCCGCCGGCCCGCGCTTGATAGAGCCGCGCCTCCAGCCCGCACAAGATGGCGGGCGGTCCCCCCCGGCGCTCGATCGGCCGGTTGGCTTCCCCTTGCTCGAGCGCTAGCGAGGCGACCGAGAGCGGGCCATCGTCCAGGTGGCTCCAGGCCGGGGGTGGCAAGGTGCGCACCGCCGAGGGCAGCGTCGCGTGCGCCGGGACGCTGCCGTTCGGGCGATCGCTGTGCCCATCGGCGGGAGGAGGATTCATCGGGGCGCTGCCGGCGCGGGGGCGTTGACCCGCCGCCGACCTCGCCCACGATAGCGCGAATCGAGGACTTGTCGCCGGCAACGTGTGCGGTCTAGCCTGTGGCCCACCGCGTGGGAGAACCACGCACCGGAGGCAACGCATGCGACACTCGTCCCCTTTCGCCCTGTTCCCCCGCGGCGCCGCCGTCGTCCTGGCTGGCTCGCTGGTGAGCACCTCCCTCATGCCGCTCGCCAGCGCGCAGGACGCCACGGCGCCCGCTGCACCGGAGAGCAAGGCTGAAGCCAAACCCGCTCCGCCGCCCGACAAGAAGACGCGCGATGCCGCGCGCAAGGCGTACGGACAGGGCGAAAAAGCGTTCGAAGCCGGCGACTACCCGACCGCGTACGAACACTTCAAGACCGCCAACGATCTGATCGCGGCACCGCACTCGGAGTACTGGATGGGGGCGAGCCTCGACCGCCAGAACAGGGTCGAAGAGGCGATCGCCGCGTACGAGGCGTTTCTGGCCAACCCCGAGGCGGACAAGGCCGGCGAAGACAAGGTTCAGGACGCCAGGACGCGGCTCGAAGAGCTGAAGAAGCAGCTGGTCGGTGAAGTGAACCTCGTCACGGTGCCCGCCGGCGCGCAGGTGACCGTCGACGGCCAGGTGCAGATGGGCGAAACGCCCATGATCCTGCAGCTTGCTCCCGGCACCCACAAGGTGACCGTGAGCGCACCGGGCTTCGAACCGAAAGACGTCGACGTGGTGGTCGAGAGAGGCGGCAAGCTCGAGCAGACGGTGGAGCTCACGCCGATGGCGCCGCCCGAGCCCGAGCCGGTCGCCGCGCCTCCCCCGCCGCCTCCCCCGCCCCCCGCGCCGCCGCCAGTGGTCGAGAAGCGCAGCCGGGTGCCGGCCTACATCACGCTCGGTATCGCCGGGGCCAGCGCCGCGGTCGGGACCTTCTTCGGCATCCAGGCCCTCAGCGCCAAGAGCGATTTCGACGACAACCCGACCACCGACACGGCCGACGACGTCGAGCGCAACGCGCTGATCGCCGACATGGCCTTCGGCGTGGCGATCACGCTCGGGGTCACCGGCATCGTGCTCCTCACGAGCTCCGACGACGCCCCGGCCGAAACCGCCAAGGAGCGCCCCCTGCCGAAGCGGGCGAGCCTGCGCGTCGCCCCCTACGCCTCGCCCGACGGCGGTGGCGCGGCCGCCCGCTGGACCTTCTGACCCGGCCGAAGACCAAGCCCGCTCGACCCGCCCCCTGGCGGGCCGGGCGGGTCTTAGGGCGGGCCGGGCGGGTCTTAGGGTGGGCCGGCCCCGCTCAGCCAAACCGGCGGCTGATCGCGTCCACCACCGCGCCGTAGTCCGCCGGCAACATCACCGGTGGGTTCTTCAGCGTCGAATCGACGCCGGGGGTCTTGCCCTCGTGGTACTGCACCTTGAACTCGGTGAACTTGAGGCCGTTGGCCGTCGAGATGCAGACGACCTTGTCCTTTTTGCGGACGATGTCGCGCTTCACCAGCTTCTCGAGCACCGCCAGGCCCACCGCCGTGTGCGGGCAGGTGTACATGCCCGTGCGGTCGGCGCGCGCCGCCGCGTCCGCCAGCTCTTGTTCGCTCGCCTGCTCGACGATGCCGTTCATGGCCTCCAGCGCGCGCACCGCCCGCGGCGCGCTCACGGGGTTGCCGATCTGAATCGCCGTGGCCTGCGTCGGCTTGGCCACGATCGGCTCCACCTCGCGCTTGCCGGCGTTCCACGCGCGGTACAGCGGGTTGGCGTTCTCCGCCTGCGCCACCACCAGCCGCGGGAAGCGATTGATGACGCCGAGCTCCTTCATCATCCGAAACCCGTTGTACAGCGCCGAGGCGTTGCCGAGGTTGCCGCTCGGCAACACGATCCAATCGGGGACCTGCCACTCGAACTGCTGCACGATCTCGATCCCGACCGTCTTCTGTCCCTCGATGCGCAGCGGGTTCATCGAGTTGGCCAGGTAGACCAGCCCCTCCTGCGCCAGCTGCTGGACGATCGCCATGCAGCCGTCGAAGTCCGTGTCGAGCCCCAACACGAGCGCGCCGTGCGCCAGCGGCTGCACCAGCTGCGCCACCGAGATCTTGCCGCGCGGGAGCAGAACCACCACAGGCAGACCGGCGGCGGCTCCATACGCGGCGAGCGCCGCGCTGGTGTCGCCCGTGGACGCGCAGGCGATCGCCTTGACCTGCAACCCCTCCTGGATCGCCATCCGCACGACGCTGACGAGCACCGTCATGCCGAGGTCCTTGAAGGACCCGCTGTGGCTGTTGCCGCACAGCTTCACCCAGAGATCGTCGAGACCGAGGCTCTGGCCGTAACGATCCGCCCAAAATAGGTTCGTCCCGCCCTCGTACATGCTCACGATGAGCTCGGACGGCATTTGCGGCATGACCCACTCGTGTTTGCCCCAGACCCCCGAGCCGTAGGGCCAGCGATTGACCCGATAGCGCTCGTCGAACAGCTTCATCCAAGCGGGGCCGCTGCGGTCGCGCAGCGCCTCCATGTCATGGACGACCTCGAGCAAGCCGTCGCAGCTGGGGCAGCGATAGATCGGACGGGTCACCGGCCAGGCACCGTCGCAACCGGCGAAACACTTGAACGTCGCGGAGTAGGGCACGGGCGGACTATATCCTCTGCGGGGGCGCCGTCGACCAGCCTGTCGTCCTCGCGACCGATGGAACGCGCCACCCCGCCGAGCGGGGGCGGGCAGGCTGCTCCGGCCGCAGGGCCATCGCGCCGGCAGCAGCTAAACAATTGCATGGGCGCCGCCGTAGTTCAGAGACGATGAACCAGGGTCCGTTTTCGGCGCGGGATTCGCTCGAGCCCCGATCGGCGGTCGAGCGTCCCAGCCTGGAGCTCCCGGCCGTAACGGGGCGCTCGCTCGACCCGGGGGCGATCGAGCGGGCCCGCGTCCGGATGCGGTCCCTGCGGCGCCTGGAAGACGACCAGCGGCTGATGTCCCGGCTCCGGGAGCAGCTCGGACAACTGGTGAGCGTGGACTGGGTCGAGCTGTACGCGCTCGACTCCACCCGGCAGCTGCGGCGCCTGGGGGGCTCCGAGACGGAGGTCTTCGGCTGCCAAAGCTCGAGCCTGGAAACGGTGCTGAACGATCGACGGGCGCAGCTGTGCGCCTCGCTCCGCTCCCCGGCCCTGCCGGGCGACGAGCGGGCGATCGAGCAGGGCATGCAGAGCTGCCTCCGGGTCCCCCTGCTGGTCCAGGACGAGCTGGTGGGCGCGCTGGTCGTGTACGCTTCGAAGCCCGGCGCCTACGACCAGCACGCCGCCCATTCCATCGCCTTGGTGACCGATCTGGTCGCGCACCTGGTCTTGCAGCGGCACCTGCGCGAGACCGAGACCGTGCTCCGGCGCTGGCAAGCGCAGATGACGGCGCACGACAAGCTGACCTCGCTCGGCCAGCTCGCCGCGGGCATGGCTCACGAGATCAACAACCCGGCCGCGTACGTGATGGCCAACCTGCAGCACGGGCGCGAGCTGTTGGCCGAGCACCGCCAGCGCCTCCAAAGCGGCGGCTTCGACCAGCTCGGCGATCAGCTCTCGCGCGTCTTGAGCGAGGCGACCGACGGTCTGCAGCGCATCCACGCGATCGTCAGCGACCTCGGGCTCTTCTCCCGAGGCGCCGACGAGGGCGATGAAGCCGTCGACCTCAACGCCGTGGTGCACGCCGTCGTCAACATCACCACCCGTCAGGTGGCAGCGCGCGCTGATTTGGAGCTCGACCTCGCGCCGCTGCCGCAGATCGCGGGTAGCCGCAGCCGCATCACCCAGATCTTGCTCAACCTGCTGCTGAACGCCGCCCAGGCGTGCCCGATCGAGAGCAAGCACCGCCACCGCATCCGCATCCGCACCCGCCGCACCGAGCGCTGCATCGAAGTCAGCGTCCACGACGACGGCGAGGGGATCGCGCCGGAGATCAAGACCCGCATCTTCGAGCCCTTCTTCACCACGCGGCCCCCCGGACAGGGCGTCGGCCTCGGAT
This sequence comes from Pseudomonadota bacterium, assembly GCA_023418705.1. Classification (GTDB taxonomy): domain Bacteria; phylum Myxococcota_A; class Polyangia; order Polyangiales; family Polyangiaceae; genus JAEZYZ01. The sequence continues at coordinate 5,159 of JAEZYZ010000123.1, forward strand.
TGGCCGTCAGCCGGCAGCTGGCGCGATCGATGCGAGGTCAGATCGCCTTCGAGTCGAAGCTCGGGGGTGGCAGCCAGTTCGTGTTCACGCTGCCGCTCTCGGCCGCGCCGCAGCATGACTGCCCGAGCAGCGGACAGATCACGGCCGCGGCGGTCGCGCGCCCGCTCGTGCTCCTGGTCGATGACGAGGACGCGATCCGCAAAGCCCTCACGCGGGCGCTCTACCGGACCTGCGACGTCGAAGCCGTCGCCAGCGCCGACGCCGCGATGGTGCTGCTCGGCAGCGGGCTCACCCCGGAGCTGATCGTCAGCGACCTGCTGCTGCCCGGGATGTCGGGCGCCGACCTGCACCGCTTCGTGCAGCGGCAGCGGCCGGAGCTGCTCCGCCGGCTGTTGTTCTTGACCGGCGGCGCGGTCTCACCGGACGCCCGGGACTTCGTGCGGGACCACCTCGACACGGTGCTCGCGAAGCCGGTCGACATGCAGCGCCTCAAGTCGATCATCACGCGCGTGGCAGGGGGCAGCTCCGTCCGCCGCGCATTGCGGGAGACCGACGCTCGCTGAACTGCGCTATGGTAGCCGGGCCTTGGCTGCCTTCGTGCTCGTGCTCGAACCGCCTGCCGCAGATCCGCGGCAGAAGATCGGGGGGCTTCCGCTCGCCTTGCGGCTCGCGCTCGACGCCCAGCGCGCCGGCGCCCATGCCGTCGTGGTCACCGAGGGGGCCGCCAGCGCGCGCGCCGTGCTCGGCGATCGGCGCCTGCACATCCCGGTGCTCGATCGCTTGCCCGACGGACCCCCGAGCGTCCACGCCAGCGCGTCCCTGCTCACCCACCGCGGGCAGTTCGCGGCGCTCGATGGCGACGGCAGACCGGCGTCCGCGCGGGTCGACGAGAGCACCCCGCCGCCAGCGGTCGCCTACGCCTTCGCCCCGATCGAGGTGCGCGATCGCGCGAGCGCTCGCCGCGCCGAGCGGCTGCTCTTCCGCTCGCTGCGCAAGCCGCAGGATGGCTGGACCTCGCGCTGGCTCAATCGCTACATCTCGCTCGCCATCTCGCGCTGGCTGGTCCGCACACCGCTGCACCCCAACCACGTCTCGCCCGCGATCCTCGCCGTCGGGCTGTTCGGGGCGTACCTGGCCGCGCAGGGCAGCTACACGTCGCTCTTGCTCGGCGCGTTGCTGTTCCAGACCCAGAGCGTGCTCGACGGCTGCGACGGTGAGATGAGCCGGGTCACGCACCGAGGCTCGCTCGCCGGGCAGTGGCTCGACACCATCGGCGACGATCTGACCAACTACTCGTTCTTTGGCGCGGCGGCCTGGGGTCTGTTTCAGACCACCGGCCACCCAGCGTACCTCGGCGCGGGGATCGTCACGGTGGGCTCGGGGATCGTGGCGAGCGGCATCGAGTACCGGTATCTGATCCGGATCGGGTCGGGCGACTTGTTGAAGTACCCCATCCAGAAAAGCGACGGCGGCAGCGGCGGCGTGCTCAGCGCGATCCAGCCCTTGTTCAAGCGCGACACCTTCGTGCTGCTGACGCTCGTGGCCGCGCTGTTCGGGTGGATCGGCCCGATGCTGTTCGTGTTCTCGGCCGGGGCCGTGGGCGTCCTCGCCAACGTGATCGCCGCCGAGCTGCGCATGCACCGCGAGCGGCGGCGGGCCGGCGCCGACCCGATGGTGGGGGAAGGCGGGTGAGGTCGCGGCTCGGAGCGCTGGGGGCGGCCGCCATCGGCTTCGCGTGCTCCAAGGCCGAAGCGCCCGAGCCCCCGGCGCCGACCGAACCCTGGCCAGCCCCCGCCGTGCAGGCGAGCGCGCCCAAACCCGTGCTGCGCCGCTATCGGATCGTCGAGGGCCGCGTCCGCTTCGAAGCGCCGGCCAAGGAACACCACCCTCGGGGCGAGCTCCCGGTCGTGCGCGGCCAGCTCGAGCTCGACCTCGAGCACCCGCAGACGCTGAGCGGCTCGCTCGAGCTCGATCTGCTGGCCTTGCGCGTGTTCGCGCAGGACGGGGAGACGCTGGACCGCGACGCCAGCACCCGGGCTCGCAATTGGCTCGGGCTCGGCGCCAGCGTCCCCGAAGCTCGGCGTGACCGGCTGCGCTGGGCGCGGTTTCAGCTGAAGCGGGTGGTCCAGGTGCAGCCCCGCAGTCTCCGGCGCGGCCCCGACCCGGACGCGGGCCACGACGCCCTGTCGGTGCGCATGCGCGTGCTCGGCGACCTCGTGCTGCACGAGGTCAAGGCCGAGCGCGAGCTCGCCATCACGCTCGGCCCGGCGAGCGCCGAAGACCAGGCGCCACCTGGCGCCCTCGTGATCGAGACCGGGCGATCGCTCGTGGTGCCCCTGGCGACGCACGGCATCGAGCCCCGCGACAGCACCGGTACGTTGTTGTCGCAGGAGCTGAAGCTGCTCGGCAAGGCGGTGGGGCGAGAGGCGCGCGTCTCCGCGCGTTTGGTGGCCGTGCCGCTGCCAGCCGCCGATGCCGGGCCCGGCTGAGCCCCGCCTCGAAAGACCTTTCGCTGTAGGTATTTCCGGGCCGGGCGGGCTATCCTATGGTTCGATGGACAAGGGTCCGCTGGACCATCCGCGGCTGCGAGCGATCGACCAGAAGCTCAACGAGGGCGATCTCGACGGCGCGCAGCGAGCCCTTGGCTCGCTCGGGGACGTGACGATCTTTCTTTATGCCACGACCTATCTTGCGACGCGGCTCCTCTACCTCCGCGGCCGCCTGTCGGACGGCGACGTGATCGAGCGGCTCGAGGAGCTCATCTCGCGCGCCGGCTACTTCCCGGAGGCGGAGGCGATGCTGCTCGCGGCGCAGAGCGGCACCCTCGCCGACTTCCGCTCCCTGCCCGAAGAGGAGGCGCTGCCGACGGCGGTGCTGAGCTCCGGTGCGGATGAAGGGGGCAAACCGCATCCCCCCAAGCGGACGCCGAGCGACATCGGGTTTCGACGTCTCGCGGCGGGGGAGCCGATGAACGCCGCGACCCCCTCCGTCCGCTCGATGCCCGCGATCCCCCGAGCGGCGCGCTTGCCGGAGTTCGGGCCGGGGATCGTGCCGCGGCTCGAGACGCCCGTGCCGCCCCCCTCCGACCCGCCCGTATCGAAGCCCGCGGGGGCACCGAGCACGCGCCCGGCCCCCGCGCGCGACGGCTCGCCGCAGCGGGCGGCGC
>JAEZYZ010000138.1 GCA_023418705.1 Pseudomonadota bacterium
GGGCTGGTTGACGAAGTGCCGGGCGGGGGGGGGCGCCTCGGGCGCCGAGCCCGCGACCTGCCTTCGAATGCAGCGCCCGAGCTCGTGCACGCGGCCCAGTCGTTCGGCCGCGTCGAGCAGATCGGGCGGCGTCATCAACGAAGGTTCTTTCGAGCGCAGCAGCGCTTCATAGGCAAAGACCGAGCGGCGCTTCACGTCGACGATCGGTTGATAGGCCATCCAGAGGTGATCGAGCGCGCTGCTGAAACGTGCGTCCAGCGAGGCTCGGTCGCCGAGTTGCTTGCCCTCCGAGCCCAGAAGATCGAGGGCCCGCCGCTTGAGGCGAGCGAGCTCGTGCATCCGAAGCGCCTTTTGCACCGACCGCTCGAAGACGTCGAGGCTGACCGGTTTGGGCAGGTAGTGGAACGCGCCGTACTCGACGGCCTGCACCGCCGAACGCACGTCCGGCGCCCCGGTGATCAGGATCACCGGAACGTCCAGATCTCGCTGCCGGACGGCCCGCAAGAACTCCATGCCGGTCATCCTGGGCATTCCAATGTCGCTGATGATGAGATCGAAGGCAGCCCCGTTCAGCTTGTCGAGCGCGTCGTCCCCATCCTCGGCGTCCTCCACCCGGCAGCCCAGCCTGCGGAGGAACCTGCCGTAGTCGCGGCGGACCGCTGGGTCGTCGTCCACGAGGAGCACGCGCCCGCTCGCCTCCGTCTGCTGTTCAATCGACATTTCTATTCTCGGATCCCGCCGTTCATTTAGCCGGGCTCAAACGGGCCGCGAACGCGCGGCAATTTTACTGTACCTCATAGCTGAGAGCTGGTAACCATGGCAATGGTTTTGCCCATGAGATCCTCACGGAGCGGGGTGACGCGGTGATCGAGGTCCGACGGGCGGCGATGGTGTGCCTGCAAGGGGCGGAGAGGGGCATACATTGCGGCACAGCGCTGCAGCTCGGCCTGTCGGGACGATCGCGCCGGCTGTCGCGCGCTCGATCGGTCCGGGTCGCGGCGGACGCTGACGTTTGAGATGGACCTCGACGTTCTCACGTTCGATCTGAGCGGATATCGCTATGCCTTGGCCGCCAGGACGGTCCGTGAGGTCGTTCGAGCCGTGAGTATCCGGCCGCTGCCGAAGGCGCCCGCGGTCGTCGAAGGGGTGATCAACGTTCGTGGGACCATCGTTCCGGTCCTCGACATCCGGAGTCGCTTTCGGCTGCCCCAGAAGCCGCTCCAGCACACCGATCACCTGATCGTCGCCTGGGCGGGGGCGCGCCTGGTGGCGATCCGGGCCGACCGGGTGGCGGATCTGGCGCACCTCGACGCCGAAGACGTCGCGGATCTCGAAGTGGCGGGGGCGCAGTACGTCGCTGGCGTCGCCAAGCTTTCGGATGGCCTCGTGCTCATTCACGATTTGGAATCCTTTCTGACCGAAGCCGAGACCTATGAGCTCGACGAAGCCGTTTTGCTGCCACCGGACGGCCACAGCGATGATCGACCCCGATAGTTGGGAATTCGCGGCCGTCGCACGCCTGGTCGGTCGGCGCACGGGGCTCGCGTTCGGGCCCAATCTCAAGGAGCTCGTCGAAGCGGGGATCCGCCGGTGTATGGGGGCGGCCGGCGCGCAGAAGGTCGACGACTACCTGGCGCTCATCGAGCGCGATGACGGCGCGTTCGATGAGCTCGTGGCGGCCGTGACGGTCGGTGAGAGCTATTTTTTTCGAGATCCGAATCAGTTCCGGTTCATCCGGCGGCGCATCCTGCCAACCTGGCTGGCCCGCGGCGGGTCCGGGCAGCGGGTGCGCATCTGGAGCGCGGGCTGCGCGACGGGTGAAGAGGCCTACTCCCTCGCGATGGCGGTGCGCGCGTACGGCTTACCGGCTCAGGTCGATGTTCTAGGTTCCGACATTTCCCGCCCCGCGCTCGCCAAGGCTCGCGAAGCGGTGTACAGCGGCTGGTCGCTGCGCGGCCTCGATGAAGCCACGATCCAGCGCCACTTCCGCTCGCGCGACGGGCGCTATTGGCTCGACGAGACCGTCCGGGAAGCGGTCTCCTTCCGCCACCTCAACCTGGCCGAAGCGACGTACCCGTCGGTCCTGAATGGGATTTGGAACATGGACCTCATACTGTGTCGCAATGTTCTCATCTATTTCGATCGCGAGACCATTCGGCAGGTGGGGCGGCGGCTGCTGGCCTCGCTGGCCCCGGGCGGTTGGCTGATCCTCGGCGCCTCCGATCCGCCCCTCGGCGGACTCTCCGCGTTCGACGTCGAGGTGACCCGCGAAGGTGTTTTTTATCGCCGGCGTGGCGAGGGTCCGCGGGGAGCTTTGGAGACGCCGGGGCCCGCCGGAGTCCGTCGCGCGCCGCAGCCGGAGGGCGGCGTCGGCCTCGTCGAGCGAGTCCTTCGTGACCCTGCCCAAGAAGACAGTGTGCCAGCGAGTAACATCGCCTCGCCGAAGGCAAACGAAGGTGCTGGGCCGCTAGGAGGGGCCGATTGGGCAGCGCGTCCTGAAGACGCCGAGCTGGCGATACGCGCCTGCGCCAACCGCGACGGGCCCGAGGCTGCGGCAGAGCTCTCGGCAGCGGCCGTGCGACGGCACCGTCTCCGCCCGGGTCTCCACTTCCTCCACGGTATGATACTCATGGACCTCGGACGCCTCGAAGAGGCAGTTTTGGCCATGAGGCGCGTGCTCTACTTGGACGATCGCATCGCTCTGGCGCACTACCTCCTCGGAAGCGCATTGGCTCGTCGCGGGGATCGGCAGGGCGCTGTCCGCGCCTACCAGGCGGCCGCCGCGCTCGCGAGCGAGTGTCCGCCGGATGACGAGGTCTTGCTCGGCGATGGGACGCGGGCGGGCTGGCTGCTGCGCGCCGCCCGGGTCGAGGCAGAGCGCTTGAGGGAAGGACATTCCGATGCGGCGACGCTCCGGTAGAAGCGGCGCGTCGATGGACTGGGACGCCGTGCGGGCGCGGCTCGCGCGAGCGAACGCCGCGGTGGCCGCCGGCTTCGCGCTGCCGGAGGAGCGAGCCCGAGCCTTGATGGCGGAGCGTGCGCGGGAGCTGTCGAAGCCGACGGCGGAAGCTGCGGCGCCCGACACCGTGCTCGAGCTGCTCGCGTTCCGGCTGGGCCGGGAACGTTACGCTTTCGAGACGCGTTTCTTGCGGGAAGTCACCGGTTTGGAGGCGATGACGCGGCTGCCAGCGGCGCCCGCGTTCGTGGTCGGCATCACCAACCTGCGGGGAGAGATGCTCGCGGTGGTCGACCTGCGCAAGTTCTTCGGCATCCCTGCCGAGGGGTTGACCGACCTGTCGCGCCTGATCGTGCTCGGGACGGAGCACGCCGATTTTGGCGTGCTGGCGGACTCGGTGCAGGCGATCGACCACCTGGCCGCCGAGCAGGTCCTCGGCGCTCCCGAGTCGGTCAGCGGTATCGGGCGCGAGTACCTGCTCGGCGTCACGCGCGATGCGCTCATCGTGCTCGACGGCGCGGCGTTGCTCGCAGACACGCGTTTGTTCGTCACCGAGGCCGACGCCGGCCGCGGCGCAGAGTAGATCGGAGGAGAGAGGCGAGATGCCAAAGCGGATAGCGTGGAACCGACGACTGAACGCGAAACTAGGGGGGGTCACGCTCGCGCTCCTGGTTGTCAGCGTGGCCTTGATCTCGGCCAACATCTACATGCTCCAGGACATCAAGGAGGACGCCGCGCAGGTCCGGCAGGTCGGGCGTGGGCGCGAGCATGCGTATGAGTACCTCTACTGGGCTCATCGGCTGTTCGCGGAGACGGGAGCGGCGCGTGACGAGGTCGCCTCCAGCATTCAACGGGTGATCGCGGACACCGACGACCGGCTGCGGGCACAGCTGGGCGGCGACGCGGCGGCGGGCATCGCGAAGGTGGAGGATCCCGAGCTGGTCGCGTCTTTGCAGAAGCGACAGCGCAGCTGGAACGCTCAAGTCAAACCCGTGCTCCTGCGCCTGCTCGCGGCGGGATCGGCGGAGGAAGCCGAGCCGTTGCTGCAGAACCTGAGGCAGGCCGTGCGGACGCGCACCGCGGCGCTCGACGAGGCGGTCGACGTCGCCGAGCGGGCTTCGGCCCGAAAGGTCGATCAGTTCCAGCTCCTTCAATATGCGTTCGTCGCTGTCGTCGCGATCGTCCTGGGCCTGGTGATCCGGATCGCGCAGAGCGTCGGGACGCGGACCCGGGCCCTGGCGGTCACCGCCGAGAAGATCGCTGCGGGAGACCTGAAGCTGGCCGCTCCCGTTTCGGGGACGGACGAGATCGCGCTGCTCGGCGGGAGCTTCAACGCAATGACCAGCAAGCTCCGCGAGCTCCTCGAGGCCGAACAAGAAGGCCGCCGGCAGCTCGAGCAGCTCCTGGACGGGATCGCGCAGGTGACCCACGCCCTGGCGTCCGGGACCTCCGAGATCTTGGCGGGGACCACTCAGCAGGCATCAGGCGCCCAAGAGCAGGCGACCGCCGTCTCCGAGACCGTGACGACGGTGGACGAGGTGACCCAGACCGCCGATCAGGCCGCGCAGCGAGCCCGCGCCGTCGCCGAAGCGTCGCAGCGGTCGCTGGACATTTCCAAGGCAGGCCGCAAGGCGGTCGACGACACCGTCGCCGGCATGGGCCACCTGAAGGAGCAGGTGGAAGAGATCGCAGAGAGCATCGTCGCGCTCGCCGAGCAGGCGCAGGCGATCGGAGACATCATCGCGACGGTCAACGAGATCGCCGAGCAAACCAACCTGCTCGCCCTGAACGCCGGCATCGAGGCCTCGCGTGCCGGCGAGCACGGCAAGGGCTTCTCGGTGGTCGCTACCGAGGTCAAGGCGCTGGCGGATCAGGCAAAGAAGGCCACGGCCCAGGTTCGGCAGATCTTGGGCGACATCCAGAAGGCGACGAACGGCGCCGTGCTGTCCACCGAAGAGGGCGTCAAGAGCGTCGGCACCACCACGAAGCTGGTCACTCAAGCGGGGGAGACGATCCGCGCGCTCTCCGAGACGATCACGGAAGCGGCGCAGTCGGCCGCGCAGATTGCCGCCTCTGCCGGGCAGCAAGCCGCGGGCATGGCGCAGATCCATCAGGCGATGCGCCAGGTGGATCAGGCGACCCACCAGAACCTGGCTTCGACCAAGCAGCAGGAGAGGGCGGCTCAAGATCTGAACGCCTTGGGGCTTCGCCTCAAGGAGCTCACGAGCGGGTTCGGTCGATGATGTCGAAGTAGATGGACAAGGACAAGCTCAAGGAGCGGCTGCTAGCGACGTTTCTCGGCGAGCTCGAGGAGCACGTGCGACTGCTCGAGGCGAACGCGCTCGCGCTCGAACGCGGCGATCACGGCCAGCGGCCCGAGATCCTGAACACCGTGTTCCGGACGGCGCACAGCTTGAAGGGTGCCGCTCGCTCCGCAGGCGTGCCCTCCGTGGCGGCCATCTGTCATGAGCTCGAGGAGGCCCTGAGCCAGGTCCGGGATGGCTCGCTGCCCGTGGACGATGCGCTCGTTCAGCGACTCTTGTCGACCGCCGACGCGCTGGCCGAAGCGGGGCGCAGCGTGCGTGAGCAGAGGGCTTCGCCGAGGCGCGCGGAGGAGACGGAGCGCTCCGCTGCGGCGGTGGCGCACGGCGCGCCGCCGATCCCGGGGGCGACCGAGCAGGGCGCGTCCTCGTGGGGGGTGGGGGGTGGGTTCGTGAGGCTGCCCGCGGCCAAGCTGGACGCGCTCGTGGCCCGGAGCGGGGAGCTGCTCATCGCCCGCCGGCGGGCCGCCGGAAGAGCGGGTGACCTCGCAGCGCTGCGTGAGACCTTGCGCCAGTGCCTCTCGGAGTGGCGGCGGCTGGAGACGCCCATCCGAAGGGCTTCGGAGGACGGCCAACGATCGAGGATCGGTCTCGCCGGAAAGCCGGTCGCGTTGTCGCGCCGGGCGCTGGCCGCCGCGGAGCGCACGGGGCATCACCTGAGGAGGCTCGAGCGTGACCTCGAGCGGGTCGAGCAGGGGATCCTGGCCGACCATCACCTCATTCATCAGGCGGCGTCGCCGCTCGATGAGGCCATTCGAGGAGCGCGCATGCTGCCGTTCGCCGAGGTGTGCGAGGGGCTCGAGCGCGCGGTTCGCGATCTCGCCAAGGCCTCGAACAAGCAGGTCGAGCTCGTGGTGGAGGGGAGCGACGTCGAGCTCGATCGGGCCATCCTGGCGGCGCTGCACGATCCCTTGCTGCACCTGGTTCGAAACGCCGTCGATCATGGCATCGAACCCCCGGCAGAGCGCCTCGAGCGAGGCAAGCCGCCGGTTGGGCGCATCACCGTGGCGGCCGCCCTCAAAGGCCCGGGCGTCGAAATCATGGTCGCGGACGACGGGCGGGGCTTGGACATCGAGGCCATTCGCGAGCGGGCCAGCAAGCAGAACGTGCCAGCCTCGGAAGACGAGAGCGAGCTGGTCCGACTCATCTATGCGCCCGGTTTTTCGACCTCGAAGCTCGTCACGGAGCTGTCCGGTCGTGGCATCGGCCTCGACGTGGTCAAACACCAGGTCGAGGCAGTGCACGGGCATGTGGACGTGGCGTTCGAGCCGGGACGACGCACGCGTTTCGTGCTCACCCTGCCGCTCACCCTCACCACCATCCGCGCCTTGATGGTCGAGGTCGCCGGGGATGCCTACGCGGTGCCCACCACCTTCGTGAAGCGCCTGGTCCGGGCGAGCGCGAAGGAGCTCGGATGGGTGGAGGGGCGCGAGGTGCTGCTCGGGGGAGGGGCCCCCATCCCGGTCGCGTCGCTCGCGGATCTGCTCGGGCTCGGCGGTGCCCCGCGGGTCGCGGACGACCGAAGGATTTCGCTCGTCGTCATGGCCGCAGCGGACCGCGAGGTGGCGTTTGCCGTCGATGAGTTGATCGCGGAGCACGAGGTGGTCGTGAAGAACTTGGGACGCCGCATCCAACGTGTCCGGTCCTTTGCAGGGGCCACCGTCCTGCCGACGGGGAGGCCCGCGTTGATCCTCGCCCCGGCGGAGCTGCTCGAGGCCGCCTTGGGGCGCTCGCCGGGCCAACCGGTGGGTTCGAGGCTGACAGAAGAGCGGACGGCGCCGAAGAAGCGGGTGCTCGTGGTCGACGACTCGATCACCACCCGCACGCTCGAAAAGAGCATCCTGGAAGCCGCCGGCTACGAGGTCCTGGCGGCTCCGGATGGTGCGGAGGCTTGGCGACTGCTACAAGAAGAGGGAGCCGACTTGGTGGTTGCCGACGTGGAGATGCCCCGGCTGGACGGGTTTGGGCTGACCGAGACCATTCGTAGCTCCAAGAGGTTTCGGGACTTGCCCGTCGTGCTCGTGACGGCGCTCGAGTCGGAGCACGACAAGGCCCGCGGCTTGGAGGCGGGGGCGGACGCGTACTTGCCCAAGAGCACGTTCGATCAGGAACACCTGCTCGCGATCCTTGCGAGGTTGGTTTGACCACGAAGCGGATTCGAACGCTGGTCGCCGAGGACTCCATCACCACGCGGGAGCTGCTCGTGTCGGTGCTCCGCGCGGACCCCGAGGTGCAGGTCGTGGGCGAAGCCAAGGACGGCGTCGAGGCGATGGAGATGACGCGCCGGCTCCAGCCCGACGTGGTGACGATGGACATCCGCATGCCGCGGCTGGACGGCTTCGAGGCCACCCGTCAGATCATGGTGGAGACGCCGACGCCGATCGTGATCGTGACCGCGAGCGTCGACGTTCGCGACGTCGAGGTTTCGATGCACGCCCTGCGCGCCGGGGCGTTGACCGTGCTGCCCAAACCGCCAGGGCCAGAGTCTCCCGATTTCGAGGCGGAGACGCGGCGCTTCGTCAGCACGGTGAAGGCCATGTCGCAGGTGAAGGTGGTGCGGCGGTGGGCGCGAGCGCTTTCGGAAGAAAGGGCCCGCGTCTCGATAGCTCCGAACGGCGCCCGCCCGCGCGTTCTCGCCGTCGGCGCCTCGACGGGAGGGCCAGCCGCGCTGGCTCGAATTCTGTCGGAGCTGCCCGGAGACTTCCCGGCGCCGATCCTTGCGGTCCAGCACATTTCGAGAGGGTTCATGGAAGGTTTCGCCGCTTGGCTGAACACCGCCGGGGCGATGAAGGTCAAGATCGCTCAGAACGGGGAGCCGCTCCTTGCGCGCAACGTGTACCTGGCGCCCGACGACGGCCACCTGGGGGTCTCGCCGGACCGCGCCACGGTCCTGGTGTCGCGCGCAGCGCCGGTCGCGGGCTTTCGGCCCTCCGCCAACTTCCTGTTCGACTCGGTGGGCCGGGCGTTCGGGACCTCGACCTTGGCCCTCATCCTGACCGGTATGGGCCAGGACGGTGTGGACGGGCTGCGCAGCGTCCGTGAAGCGGGCGGGCGGACCATCGGGCAGGACGAGGAAACTTCGGTGGTTTTCGGGATGCCTGGCGCCGCAGCGGCGGCGGGCCTCGTCGATTTGACGCTGCCCCTCGGCGCCATGGCCTCTCGGCTGGTCGAGCTGTTCGCAGGAGAGAAGAGGTGATGAGCAACGCTCCGTGCTGGGCCGGGACGCGAGGTGGTACGATCGCTGCGCTGTTTGCTGCTGCTCGCCAGCGAGCCGTGCGAGCGGCTCGCCGGGGCGAGGGCGCCGAGCAGCCAGCGAGGTCCGTGGTGTTGGAGGGCAATCCATGACACGCATTCTGGTGGTTGAGGACAGCGCAACCCAGGCCGAGGAGCTGCTGATCATCCTCGAGTCCGAAGGGTTCGACGTGGTGCATGTGCCTGACGCGGAGCGCGCCCTGGAGCGCGTGGAGCGGGAGGCGTTCGACGTGCTCATCTCGGACATCGTCATGCCGGGTCGCACGGGCTACGAGCTCTGCCGGGAGCTGAAGGCGAACCCAAAGCGCAGGGACCTGCCGGTGATCTTGCTGACCACCCTCTCCGATCCGATGGATATCATCCAGGGCCTCGAGGTCGGCGCCGACAACTTCATCACGAAGCCCTACGACCCCGACAACCTCTTGAAGCGTATCCACACGATCGTCGAGAACAAGCGCCTTCGCGTGGAAGGCAAGCTGAAGGTCGGCGTCGAAGTCTTCTTCATGGGACGCAAGTTCGTGGTCAGCTCCGACAAGGAGCAGATCTTGGATTTGCTCGTCTCCACGTTCGAGGACATGGTCAACACCAACCGGGAGCTGCAGAACAGCCAGGCGGAGCTCGCGGCGGCGAAGGCCAAGCTCGAACAGTACGCTCACCGGCTGGAGTATCGAGCGCGAACCAGCGAGGAGCATTTTCGTACCTTGGTCGAGTCGATGGACGACATGGTGTTCACGCTCGATCATGAACAGCGGCACACGGGCATCTTCGGCAGGTGGCTCGAGAAAGAGGGCCAGTCGGCCGATCGCTACCTCGGCAAGACCCCGCGCGAGGTGTTCGGCGCCGACGTGGGCAGCTTGCACGAAGCGGCCAATGCCCGAGCGCTCGGCGGCGAACGCGTCTCGTACGAGTGGAACCTCGGCTCGAGCGACGACGTGCGCCACTTTCAGACATCCCTGTCTCCGCTTCGCGATCCCGCCGGGCGGATCGTCGGGCTGGTCGGGGTGGTTCGAGAGATCACGGAGCAGAAGAAGCTCCAGTCTCAGATCATGGTCTCCGATCGCATGGCATCCGTGGGGATGCTGGCGGCCGGCGTCGCCCACGAGATCAACAATCCGCTGGCGTCGATCATGGCCAACCTCGACCTCGCCGCGAGGGAGGTTTCGGAGCTCGAGCGGCGCTTCGGGTCGTTGGGTGAGCTTGGCGCGGAGCTCCGCGACGCGCGAGAGGCCGCCGATCGCGTGCGCCAGATCGTGCGAGACCTCCGGATCTTTTCGCGGGCAGAGGATGAGAAGCGCGGTCCTGTCGAGGTGGAGCGCGTGATGGATTCGACGCTTCGAATGGCGTCGAACGAGATCCGACACCGGGCGCGCCTGGTCAAAGACTACGGCCATGTCGCGCCCGTCGACGTGAACGAGTCACGGCTCGGTCAGGTGTTCTTGAATCTCGTCGTCAACGCCGCCCAGGCGCTCCCCGAAGGAGAGGCGGGCAAGAACGAAATCCGCGTGACCACTCGGCAGGATGAGCTCGGGCGAGTGGTCGCCGAGGTCACCGACACCGGCTCGGGCATGCCTCCGGAGGTCTTGCGCCGGCTGTTCACGCCGTTCTTCACGACCAAGCCTCAGGGCGTCGGGACCGGCCTTGGCTTGTCGATCTGCCATCGAATCGTCAGCAGCTTTGGCGGCGACATCGGGGTGCGAAGCACGGTGGGGAAGGGGACGACGTTCACCGTCGTGCTGCCAGCCGCCAAGAGCCGCGACGAGCCGACCAGCTCGGGAGTGATGCTCGCCGCCAAGTCGCTGCGTCGGGGTCACATCCTGGTGGTGGATGACGAACCCATCATTGGACAGGCGATCCGCCGAGCGCTCAGGGTCGAGCACGAGGTCAAAGTCGTGAGCCGAGCGCGCGAGGCATCGGCGCTGATCGCCGGCGGCGAGCGCTTCGACGTGATTCTGTGCGATCTCATGATGCCGGAAGTCACGGGCATGGACCTCCACGCCGAGTTGACGGAGACCGCTCCCGAGCAGGCGCGGAGCATCGTCTTTTTGACCGGCGGCGCCTTCACGCCGCGGGCCCGCCGTTTCCTCGATCAGGTCGAGAATCAGCGCGTGGAGAAGCCGTTCGACATGATCCACCTGCGCGCGCTGGTGAACGACCGGATCAAGTAGGCGGGCCCGCGGGCAAGGGGTGCGATACACTTCCGTGCCAGCGGGCGAATGATGTTCTCGCCCGGCGGCGTTCCCAAACGGACCTTTTGGAGCACCCCATGCAGCTGACGAGGTACAGCGACTACAGTCTGCGGAGCCTCACCTACCTGGCGCTGAATCGGCACCGGCTGGTGACGGTTCCGGAGATCGCCTCGGCGTACGGCATCTCGCGCGCCCACCTGATGAAGGTGATTCAGCACCTGGGACAGCTTGGATACGTCGAGACCCAGCGCGGCCGGGGCGGGGGCCTCGGGCTCGGCATGGATCCCAGCGCCATTCGGATCGGCGATCTGGTGCTCCGAACCGAGGAGCGTTTTCAGCTCGCCGAGTGTTTCCCGCCCGGGACGCGGTCCTGCACGATCCAGGCGGCCTGCCGCCTGCGCGACGTGCTGCAGGAAGCCCTCGACGCCTTCATCGCCGCGCTGAACCGCTACACGCTGCAAGACCTGCTGAAGAATCGGCGAGGCTTGGTGCAGCTGTTGCGGCGGCCATAGCCGCGCTCAGTCGTCCCACGCCTCGAGGGCGACGAGAGCGTGAGCGTACGTGCCGCCCGCGCGCGTCTCCGCAGCAACCCAGATCGCTTCCATGAGCTCACCCTTGGTAGCGCCGAGCTTGCGCAGCTGCCGAGTGTGGCCCTGGATGCAGCGCTCGCATTGGGTCACGTGCGCGACGGCGAGGGCGATGAGCTCCTTGGTCTTCACATCCAGCGCGCCCGGGCGGAACACGGCGGCGTTGAAGGCCCTGAAGGCGTCGAAGGGCTCCGGAGCGGGCTCGCGCCGGAGGGCGCGCGGGTCGCGCGGCTCCTCGTCGCCAGGGTCGTGTTGAGTCATCTTCGTCCTCCTGACGTGCGTCGAGACCGCGAAAATTGCGCTTGCGATCACGGACGGCGCGCTTTAAAGATGCAAACTAAATACATCTTTTGGGCATCAACGTCCAGGCGGACGTTGCCCGAGGAGCAGGTCATGACCTTCGTCGTCACCAGCAATTGTCATCGCTGCCGCTACACCGACTGCGTCGTCGTCTGTCCGGTGGATTGTTTTCATGGCGACGACGAGATGCTCTACATCGATCCAGAGGAGTGCATCGATTGCGGAGCGTGCGTTCCAGAATGTCCGGTAGAGGCCATCTATGAGGAGAGTGTGCTGCCGGACAACGAGGCGTCGTGGCTTCAAGTCAACGCGGAGCGAGCGCCCAACCTCCCGGTGGTCAACCGGAAGATGGATCCCTTGCCCACGGCCGCGGCGCGCGCCCGAGAGCTCGGGTTCGACAGCGATTGAGCGGCCGTGACAGGACGGCCGGCGGGGGCGGCGCGAGCGCTGCCCGGCTCGGCAGACGCGCGGCGTGGCGGGGGGGCGAGCGGCCGAGCGGCCTTGCGCGGGGTAGCTCCTTTCGCTAGCTTCCCCGCCGCTTGGCTGCTGTAGCAAGTGCCGCCGTCGATCCTTTTTGGTCTCCGCGCAACGGAACGCCGGGCAGGGAGCCCGGCGACCCTGCGGAGCGGGTGCTCCGCCTGCTGAAGGCGCACGGCTGGAACTCCACCTCGTTTCAGGTGCTGGGGCCGCGCTTTCGCTACGCATTCGACGAGCAGGGCGGCTGCGTGGCGTTCTTCGACACCGGAGCCGCCTGGGTCGCGGCGGGTGCGCCGATCACCAGCGCCGTCAGGTTGCAGTCGGTGGCCGAGCAGTTCGTCGAGCGCGCGAGCGCCGCCAACCGCCGGGTCTGCTTCTTCGCGGTGGAGGAGCGTTTCGTCGCGCGCGTCCCGCTCGAGCGCCTGAAAATCGGCGAACAGGCCGTCTACGATCCAGGCGCGTGGCAGGGCGCCGTTCGGCGGTCAGCGAGCCTGCGTCAGCAGCTTCGCCGCGCGCGCAACAAGGGGGTCACGGTGCGCCCGGTGAGCCCCAACGAGCTGTCGCCGGGCTTGCCGCTGCGGGGCGAGGTGGAGCGCTTGATACAGCGCTGGCTTTCGGCGCGGCCCCTCTCTCCGATGGGCTTTCTGGTCGACGTTCGCCCCTTCCGCTTTTCGCAGGAGCGGGTCTACTTCTTGGCGGTGCGGAACGGCGAGCCCGTCGGCTTGCTCGTCTTGGCCCCGATCTATCAACGCGAAGGGTGGCTGGTCGAGCACTTCATCCGAGATCCGCTCGCGCCGAACGGCACCGTCGAAGCGCTGATCGACGGCGGCATGGCCTTCATGGCCGAAGCCGGCTGCCATTATGCGACGCTCGGCCTGGCGCCGCTCTCCGGCGAGATCCCGCGGCCCCTTCGGCTGGCGCGCGAGCTCACCCGGGGGCTCTACGACTTTCAAGGCTTGCACGCCTTCAAAGCCAAGCTCGCGCCGGTCGGCTGGGACGACATCTACGTCGCGTACCCGGCGGCGCAGGGTCCGGTCCTCACCTTCTGGGACGTGTTGTGCGCGTTTTCTGGGCTCGACATGCTGCGCTTCGGGGTGCGGACGCTCGGCAAGCACGCGGTCAGCTGGGGGCGCGGCCGCTCGTTGCCCGGCGGGCAGAGGGGCTCTGTCGCGGTGAACGCGCGATCGGCCAGGTAGCGAACAGGCCGATCATCAGCAAGAGCTCGGCCGCGTCGCCGCCGTAGTACATGATCTTCGCGGCCTGCTCGATGCTCACGAGCGGCTGCTCGGTGCCCTGCGGGTAGTGGTAGGCGTACATCGCCTTCGAGATGCAAGCATGGGCCGCGACGGCCACGAACAGCACCGCCAACCTGAAGGGGGCCGAGGTGCGTCGCCCGGCGGCCGGCTCGAGCTCCAGGATGGCCCAACAGAACAGGCAACCGGCCGCGAGGAAGTGGAAGTGGACGAGCAGGTGCAGCATCGGATGGTCGCTCATCCGCGCGTACAGCGGCGTGAGGTAGAGAACCCCCATCCCGCCGATGTTCAGGACGAGCGCGGCGACCGGGTGGCTCACGAACCGGATGGGTCGGGCTCGTAGCAGCCGGACGAGCCCGCGCGAGCGCGCCGCCGGCAGGCTCCGCAAGGCGAGGGTCACCGGCGTGCCGAGCACGAGCCCCAGGGGGCCCAGCATCCCGAGCAGCAGGTGCTGCACCATGTGCGTCGGGAGGTCGTGGTGGGCCCGGGCCGCCAAGCTTGGGAAGAGCGACACCGCCACCACCGCCGAGCCGAGCAGAAAGCAGGCGCTGCGCCAGCCGCTCCAGTGCCGCTGCCGCCAAACACCGGCCAAATACAGCAAGGCCAACAGGCAGGCCGCGGCCAGCAAGAGCAGGTTGCCCGCCGAGAACGAGCCCGCTTCATGGAGGTGCGTGTGATCGTGCATGGCGAGGCGCGCGGGCTCGTCTCAGCTTCCCGCGACGAAGGACTTGCTCCGCGCACCGGCGGTCGCTCTGGCCGATCGGTTCTGGACGTGGAGAAAGAGGCCGATGCCGAGCAGCAACAGAGCGACCAGGTTCCAGGCCAGGTCGTACGGGAGGATGGGGACGCCGTAGCGGATTTGATGCGTTCGCAGCAGCTTGTGGTCGACGATGCCGTCGAAGAGCTGAAACCCACCGAGACCGATGAAGAAGCCTGCCCACGTCCAGCGCGTGGCCAGCGTCCCGCGGGCTCGCGTGCGCAAGAGCAGGAAGAACCCGCCGACGATGGCGACGAGCTCGCCCGCGTGCAGCAGGCCATCGGCGAACAGACCGACCAGCAGCGTCGAGCGATCGTAGAAGTGGTGCCAGGCGAGCAGCTGGTGGAAGATGATCTCGTCGACGGCGGCCATGACGCCGATCCCGATCAGGGCGCCCGCCCAGATCGAGCGGGTCGTGTCGGCAGCTGGCTTCGGGGATGGATTCGCTGGGCTCACTGGAGCCTCCGGGTTCGGCTCGTGGGGACCAAGCTTCGGTCGCCTTGCGCGCGTGCCATCGGGGAACTACTCAAAGCGCGATGTCGATGCGCGGCGTGTGGATTTCCCTTCTGGTCGTGGCCTGCCAAGCTGGAGAGCCTCCGCGGGCACCTGCAGCGGCGGCTGGAGAGCCCGCAGCAGAGCCCGCGCGCCATGAGCACCCCTCGCGGGATGAGCACCCGCCGCAGGGGGCGGCGCCGCCCCCTGCCGATCACCAGCACCACGGCCCGATCGGCCATCGCTTCGAAGACGCGGAGCAGTGGGCCAAGCGCTTCGACGATCCGTCCCGCGACGCCTGGCAGATGCCACGGCACGTCGTCGACCTGATGGAGCTCCGGCCGGCGATGCACGTCGTCGATCTCGGGGCCGGGACCGGTTACTTCATACCTCACCTATCGAGCGCCGTTGGCGCACAGGGCCGCGTGATCGCGCTCGACGTCGAGCCCGACATGGTCCGATACCTGAAAGCGCGGGCTCGACGCGAGGGGCTGTCCAACGTGGAGGTCCGCCAGGTCACGAGCGAGGAGCCAGGGCTCGAGCCGTCCAGCGTCCAGCGCGTCCTGATCGTCGACACCTGGCATCACCTCGGCGCGCGCGCGTCCTACGCCCGAAAGCTCGCGGCGGCGCTCGAGCCCGGCGGGCGGGTTTATGTGGTCGACTTCACCCTCGAGACGCAGCGGGGGCCTCCGAGAGATCACCGCGTCGCCCCAGAGCAGGTCGTCAGCGAGCTCAGCGCCGGAGGCTTGAACGCCCGGGTCCTGCCAGAAAGCCTCCCGGATCAATACGTCGTAGTCGGCGAGAAGTGACGCGCGCACCTACAGGGTGAGGGGCACGCGCGTCGCCCTGGCGCCGGCGGTGAGGGAACCGCGCCGCCGGCCGCCGTCCCCCTGACCGGCGGGAGATCGTGCCCCCGGTCATCGCTGGGCAGGCCGCAGGCCCGCGCTTCATGGGTTCATCGACGGCGGACGGATCCGGTGATTCGGGGCTGCCGCTGCCCGGCGGGCGAGGACCTGCTTTTCGGTGCCTCGAAATGGCGCTAGCTTGACGCCCCGATGCCGCCGACGGCCAACGAGCTCGAGAAATACCGGCCGGTGCTGACCGGCCACTGCTACCGCATGCTTGGCTCGACGTTCGAAGCGGACGACGCCGTTCAGGAGACGATGGTGCGTGCGTGGCGAGCGCTGGAGCGCTTCGACGGCCGGGCGTCGCTCAAGACCTGGCTGTACCGGATCGCGACCAACGTCTGCCTGGACGCGCTGGCCGCCTCGTCCCGCAAGGCGCGGCCCATGGACCACGGACCGTCCGGGACGCTCGACGACCCGCTCGAGGCGCTGCCGCGGACGCACTGGCTCGAGCCCGTGCCCGACAACGCCGTGCTCCCGCCAGACGCCGATCCTGCCGAAATCTTGGCCATGCGCCAAAGCGTTCGGCTGGCGTTCGTAGCGGCGCTGCAGCACCTGCCACCGCGCCAGCGTGCGGCGCTGCTGTTGGCGGACGTGCTTGGCTGGTCGGCGGCGGAAATCGCCGAGTGTCTGGAGAGCTCGGTGGCGTCCGTGAACAGCGCGCTGCAGCGCGCCAGGGCGACGTTGGCCTCGCGCACGACCACCGAGGCGGTGTCCAGCGCCGAGCCGCGCGAGCTCTCCAACGTTCAGCTGGGTCTGGTGGAGCGGTTCGTGCAGGCCTTCGAGCGGTACGACATGGACGCTTTGACGACGCTCTTGCGGGAGGACGTGGTCATGTCGATGCCCCCGTTCTCGTTGTGGCTGCGGGGGCCGGACTCAGTCAGCGCCTGGATGCTGGGCCGCGGCGCCGCGTGCCGTGGCTCGCGTCTGGTCGCGACGAGCGCCAGCGGCTCACCGGCGTACGCTCAGTACAAGCCCGATGGGGCGGGGGGTTACACGGCCTGGGCGCTGGTCGTGCTCGAGCTCGGCGAGCGAGACATCGCCGAGCTGACGTTCTTCCTGGACGTCGAGCGGCTGTTTCCCCGCTTTGGTCTGCCCTTGAAGCTCGAGTGACGCGCCGCCTCGAGGCTTCGAGGTTTTCGTCGAGCGGTCGATGATTTCCGTGGGGGTGATCCGTCCATGTTCTCGACGGGGCGATCGTCGAAGGTCGCCAGCCGGAGATCGACCAGGAGACACCCATGGCTACTTTTCGCGCCCGCAAGCTGTTCGTCAACCTCCCCGTGCGAGACCTGAAGCGCTCGATGGAGTTCTTCTCCAAGCTTGGCTTCGGGTACGACGTGAAATTCACCGACGAGAAGGCCGCCTGCATGATCGTCAGCGAAGAGGCGTACGTGATGCTCCTCGAGAGGTCGTTCTTCGAGACGTTCACCAAGAAGACCGTCTGCGATACGGCGTCGCATACGGAGGGGCTATTTGCCGTGTCGTGCGCGAGCCGCGCCGAGGTCGACGAGCTGGTGAACACCGCCTTCACCGCGGGTGGCGCCCCCGCGATGGATCCCGTCGACCACGGGTTCATGTACGCTTGGAGCTTCTACGACCCGGATGGGCATCACTGGGAAGTGTTGTGGGTGGCCTGAGCGATCCGAGCGAGCAGCGCCGTCATCGGTGTGGTAATCCATCGACGGACGGTTTGCTTTTGGCTCGGCGCGATTTGGGACTCGGGAGACGGTCCGCTTGATGGGCCGAGGCGGCTACGCGCTCTGCGCCGCGGTGTTGACCTGGAGCGGCACGGCGGCGTCACAGGCGCCGCCGGCTGCGGTGGAGGCGCCGCCTCGCTCCTGGCAGCCGGCAGACCACGACGCCCTCGAGCCGCACCACCTGCGGACGCTCGCGCAGGCGGGGAGCGGTCTCGCTCTCGGGTCCATCCTTTATTGGCTGATGATGGATCGCAACATCGCCGATTGGGACAACCCGGAGCCGGAAGAGCGTTTCAATGGACGGGCGTGGCGCCTGGACAACAACAGCCTGGCGGTGAACTTCATCGCGCACCCGTTGATGGGGGCCGCCGCCTACAGCGCCGGGCGGGCCAATCACCACGGCGTCTTGACGTCCTTTGGGTATTCGCTCCTGACCTCCTTCGTGTGGGAGTTCGTGCTCGAGTTCAAAGAGAAGGTGAGCGTCAATGACATGATCGTGACGCCGGGCACAGGGGTGCCGCTGGGGGAGTTCTTTCACAAGCTCGGCCTCTACCTGGATACGGCTCAGCATCGAAACACGGCCCTCGACGTCGCGCGCTGGACGCTGAGCCCCGGTGTCGCCATGGATCGGGCCTTCGACGGCCGCCCGCCCCCCTACGTGGTGGAGCGTGACAGCCTCGGCTTCAGCCGCAGCATCTGGCACGAGTTCTCCGCCGTCGCGGCGCTCGACAGCGTCACCTCTCCCGGTCGTCCCGAGACCGCGCGCGGTGGGGTCGAGCTGCAGGCCCGGCTGGTGACGCTCCCGGGCTACCTCCGCCCCGGCGCGTTCGGGCGCTTCTTCTACCAGGCCGAAGTTTCGGACTTCGCCGCGGGGGTCGAGGCCTCTCGCCACGGCGCCGGCATGGTTCTGCGCGCGGACACCTTGCTCGCCGGCTACCACGCGCAGCGGCTGCTTGGCTCGGACGCCGCGCCGGTCGGGCACGCCGGCACGGTAGGGATCAGCATCGCCTTCGACTACCTGCGTTCCAAGGCGAACGACTACGCGGCTTTCCGCGAGGCTGCCGCACTACCAGAGCCCGCGTTCGATCATCACGTGCCCACCCGCGCCGAGCAGTACAGCGCCTTCCACCTGCCGGGGGCCGCGCTGGATTGGCAGGTGATGGCGCCTGGGCTCGCGCTCTCGGTGCGGGCTCGCGCGCACCCGGACTTCGCGGGCCTCGGCGCGCCGGCCTTCTACGACTTCGCCGCGGCGCACCCCGAGGAGAAGGCAAAGCACATCCTGCACCGGCAAGGGTACTTCTACGGCTGGGGAGCGTCGGGGTCGCTCGCCGGCACGTTGCGCCTCGGACCGGTTCGCGCCAGCGGCGCTGCCTTCTATGGCAGGTACTGGTCTCAGGATGGCCTCGATCGGCACGTCGAACGGCTGACCGCGGACGTCCCGGTCGAGGGAGACGTCCTCTTCTATTCAGGTGCGATTGGCGTCGAGCCTCCCGCCTTGCCGGTCACCCTCGGCCTCCGATTCGGGGTCCGCCGTTGGGGTTCCCGCGTCTCCGAATTCGAGCGCCAGGGTCGCATCTCGCACCGAGGGTTCTTCTTGAGCCATTGGTTCTGAGGCTCGTCCGACCTTTTCCGTCGCTCACTCGTCACCGGACGTCTCCACGACCTGCTGCAGGGTGTGCATATCCACCGGTTTGGTCAGATGTGCGTCGAAGCCCGCGCGGGCGGACCGCTCGCGATCCTCGGGTTGTCCATAGCCCGTCAGCGCGACCAAACGGGTGGCCCGCAAGCCAGCGTCCGCGCGAACGGCGTGCGCGAGCTCGTAGCCGCTCATGCCAGGCAGCCCGATGTCGCAGAGCACCAGGTCCCAGCGCTCACCGCGCAACATCGCCAGCGCCCGATCCGCGGTCTCCGCCAGGCGGACCTGGTGCCCCTGCGCTTGAAGCAGGTCGCGCAGCATCTGAGCTGCATCGACGTTGTCCTCTACCACGAGGATCTTGCGTGGGGCGGCTGACGTCGGTCGGCTCTGCGGGAGCCGGTCGGGAGCGCGTTCCGCAAGCGGGAGGCGCACCGAAAACGCCGCGCCCGCCCCTGGGCCTTCGCTGCGGGCGTCGATAGATCCTCCGTGCAGCTCCACCAAGCCCTTCGCCAGCGCCAAACCCAACCCGAGGCCGCCGCTGCCGCGCGCTACGTCCTGCCCCTCTTGATAGAACGGTTCGAAGATCTGGCCGAGGCGATCGGGGCGGATCCCGATGCCGGTATCGAAGATCTTGATCAGGGCGGTGTCGCGCTCTCGCACGACCTCGATGTCGATGCGTCCCGGCCGCTTGGTGAACTTGAGCGCGTTGCCGATCAAATTGTCGAGGATCTGTGCCAGGCGTATCGGATCGGCACAAGCCCAGACCGACTCACTGGGAAACTGGGTGCGAAGCTCGAGACCGCGTTTGGTGAGCTCGGCGTTGCGGTCTTCGATCACGGCCTGGCAGGCCACGCGCACGTCCACCGGGACCTTGTTCAACTCGACCTTGCCACGGGCGATGCGCGAGACCTCGAGCAGGCCGTCGATCAAACGCGCCATGTGCCCTGACTGTCTCGTGAGCACGCCGGCAGCGCGGTGCACCCGCGGGTCATCGACCGTGACCAGCCGGATCAGATCCGTGGCGTTCTGAATCGCTGCCAGCGGGTTGCGCAGCTCGTGGCCGAGCATCGCGAGGTACTCGTCCTTGCGGCGGTCCGACTCCCGGAGCCGCTCCTCACTCTTGGCGAGCGCGCGCTGAACCCGGACCCGCTCGGTCACGTCCCGGAGGATGTGGGCCGCGCCCACCAGGTCGCCGCGACTGTCCCGAATGGGGTTGAAGCGCAGATCGTAGACGTGGCGTTCTCCCGGTGACGGACCGATCTCCATCTCCGTGCGGAAGGACTCTCCGGCGAGGGCACGGGTCCAGAGCGCCTGCATCTTCTGCTGTTCTTCGGGCCAGGGCGCCAGCAGCTGGATGAGGCTGCCGCCGATCTGGACCTTGCGCCGCCAGAGCCGCTCGAACTCCTGCAGGTAGGCTTCGTTGAAATAGGTATAGCAGAAGTCCAGATCGGCCGCGGCGATCTGATCTTCCGTTCCTCCGGTGATGCCTTCGATGAGCGCGTGTGCCCGGCGTAGCTCGTCGTCGGCGCGCTTGCGCTCGGAGATGTCGGTGAACAGCAGCGCGACCTTGCGCTCTCGGGGATCGCCGACGCGCGAGGCCACCACCTCGAACCAGCGCCCCATCGCCTCCGATCCTTGAGTGAACCGCTGGGATTGTCCGGTGAGCGCGACCTCCGCGTAGGCGTCGATCCAATGCCGCTCGAGATTGGGAACGAGCGACCGCGCGGTCTTCCCGATCGCTTGCTGCAGCCCGGTGTGGCGCTCGAAGGCGGGGTTGGTCTCCAGGAAGCGATAGTCGACGGGGCTGCCGTCGGTGT
Organism: Pseudomonadota bacterium; assembly: GCA_023418705.1. Taxonomy (GTDB): domain Bacteria; phylum Myxococcota_A; class Polyangia; order Polyangiales; family Polyangiaceae; genus JAEZYZ01. The sequence goes on from JAEZYZ010000138.1 coordinate 20,637, forward strand.
CGAAGAGCACCTCGAACACACAGAATCCCTGATCGATGGACTCGAAGAGCTTGCGGTAGCGCTCCTCGCTTTGGCGGAGGGCGACCTCCGCGCGGGCCCGCTCCACCGAAGACCAGGTCTGCTCGGCCACCTCCTCGGCGAGCGCCAGCTCGCTGCTCGAGAAGACGTGCGCTTCTCGGTAGTGGACGACCAAGAGCCCGACTGGCCGCGCCTGCTTGACGAGCGGCACCACGGCGTAGGCGCCGACCGCCAGGCGAGCCGTCGCGCGGCGTTGCTCGTCGTTCAGGCGCGGATCGGTGGCGACGTCGGGGATCACCAGGACCGCGCCGGCGCGCACATCGCGCATCAGCGTGGGGTTGTAGTCGTCCAGGCGATAGCGCCCCGCCACGCTCGGGACGCCGTCGTGGTAGTCGGCCTCCACCAGACCATGGACACCGTCGTCGACGAGCTCCATGTAAAAGACCCGGCTCGCGCGCAGGTGTTCGCCGAGCACGCGGCTCGCTTGGGCTTTGATCTCGGCGGCGCTTGCCAGGGGTCGAACGGCGTCCGACAGCGCTGCCCGGAAGCGAGCTCGCTCGGTCGCCAGTTGTCGGGCCCGGTCATTGTGCCGGGCCTCGGTGACATCGCGGCTGATCACGACGGAGAGGATCTGCTGCCCGAGGTGGTCCTGCACGGGGACGCAGGTATAGCTGATGATCCAGCTCTCACCGGTGTCGCGGCGCCGCGTCCCGAGCTCGATCGGTCCGAAGCGCTCCCCGCGCAGCACGCGCATCAGCGGCCATGCGTTCTCTGGTACCGGATCGCCGCTCTGATCGAACACCTCGTAGGTGTGCACGAAGTATGCGAGCGGCTGGCGCAGCTCCTCCGTGCGATGGTATCCCAACAAGCGCGCTTCTGCAGGGTTCGCCAAGATGACGTTGCCGTCGTTGTCGAAGACCAGAACGCCGTCGTCGAGCGCGCCGTACACCGCTTGGAGCTGAGCGTGCTGTTCTGCCAAGCGCTGCGTCGCGCGGTCGAGCGCGGCCTGGGATTCTTTGCGCTCGTTGATGTCTGCGCTCGTGCCGAGCATGCCGCGAAACTGACCGGCGTCGCCATAGCGGGGGCGGGCCCACGACTCGATCCAGCGCCACTGGCCGTCCCGGCGCTTCACCCTCACCTCGGCGTGAAATGGACGCTGCTCGCGCAAGCACGCTTCGAGCTCGTCGAGGTAGGCCCGCGCGTCGTCGGGGTGCATGGGCAGCTGCCAGCGGCCGCCGTGCAGCTCCTCGTGGGTCACGCCGAAGTACTCGCAGAAGGTGTCGTTGACCATCACCGGCCGCCCCGTTTCGTCGTGCACCCAGACGATCAACGGCAGGCCGTTGGCCATCTCTGCGAAAATTTCGTCGTGTTCCGGCCGCGGAGCTTTCGAAATGGGCCCTTGCTTCGGTACGGGTCTCGATTCCATCCGAGTTGGCGGCGGTGGGGTGGGGAGGGCCGGCTGTGCGGCGGGCATTTGTAGTGTGGGGTTCGCGCTTACCTCGATCAAGGGCCGGCCGCGGGCGGGCTTTGCCCGGCAGACGTGCGCTCTTTGGCGGAGCGGCGTCGGTGCCGGTGCCGGTAACCGCTCCGTAACACCGCCGGTGCCCGGTTCGTGGTTGTGCGCGAAGGGCTGTACGGCTGCGGCGCGGCGGTGCGCTCGCTAGTGCTTGCGCCGGTGCGGGCTACCCGCCAACCCGACTCTTTACCCGAAGCCGCTGGTGGCAGCAGATCCCGACGACCGAACACGATCCAATAGAGTGATGTAAGGGTGCCAATCGCTCCAAAACGCTGAGCCCGGTTCGTCCCATCGCGCCCCCACGCCCTTCACACCGAGCGAGCGTTCCCGCCCCGTCCCGTCCCGAGGGAGCGCCAGCGAGCGTCCCCAAACCCCTTGACCCTAGCGAGCGCTAGTCCCCGCCCCGAGCGAGCGCGAGCGAGCGCCCCCGTGAAAGTGCGACGATCCAGAGCCCCGATCCGCGAGCAAAGCGGAGGGTTTCCCGCGGAATCGGGCCCTCACCCAAAGCGGGCCCCGATTCCTCGGGGCTCTCGGCTGCAAACGGATCGGTGCTCTAGCCGCCGCAGCGGGTGTACCCGCCGGTCAACAGGGCCATGTACAGGGCGCGCAAGATGCGCGGGAAGTACTCGGCGTCGTGGCTGCCCGGGGTCGTGGGGATGTTGAGGATCTCGGCGGCAAACTCGTCCACCGTCGGTTGGTCGTAGCTGACGGCGGCGCACGCGAAGGCCCCGACGGTAATGACGGTGTGGTCGTCGTAGCCGTCGTGGGTCGTGTCGAAGGTCCCGTCGAGGTAGTACCACTGCCCGATGTTGGCGATGCCCTGGCCTTTCACCCAGGTCGTGACCTTGTCGAGCCAGGCCTTGGCCGCGGGTGTGCCCCACCAGATGTAGTCCATGGCGATGCGCCAAGGCGTGCGGGCGGCGTCGTCGCCGTAGTCGTCGCGGAAGGCGTAGTCGCAGCCGGACGCCGATCCCCCGGAGACGGAGCTCCAGTTGCGCACCAGCCCGCTCGACGGATCCGAGCCGCGGGCGAGCAGCACGTAGGTATCGTCGGCCAGCTTGTTCCAGAAGTCCTTGTCCTCTTGCGCGCTGACGTGCTGGGCAAAGGCGCGGTAGTACGCGGGGGAGAAGTAGGAGGGGTTGATGCAATCGATCTCGTCGTACCAGCCCGAGTCACCCGCCTGCAGCACGGCGACGTCGCCGTCGTACTCGATCTCGTGGGCGCGGATCGCGTTGATGAGGTTCGTGGCGTCACCCGCGTAGCCGCCCCACTTGCAGTCGGCGATCAAGAGCGCCATCGCCGCGTCCAGATCGGCGTCGGTGGCGGCGCCGTCCGGGTACATGTTGTAGGTCTCCTCGCGGTGCGCGTCGCAGCCGTAGCGCAGCCAGTTCATCAGGCCGTTCTCTTGCGCGCCGAGCTTGTAATAGGCCCAGAGCCCGTCGAAGACCTCCCGCTCGTCGTGAGCCACGGCGAGCACCATGCCGTAGGCGATGCCCTCGGACACCGTGGCGTCGAGCTTGGCGTTCTCCCAGCGCACGCGGTAGACGCCATTGCCGCAGTCCTCGAGGTGGATGGCCTTGAACTCTTCGTAAGCCGCGCGCGCGTCAGCCGCCGTGATGGTGGCGGGCCCGAAGCCGTTCGGGAGCGAAATGGGCACGCCCGCCGTCCCTCCCGTCGCCGCGCCGCCGGTTGCTCCGGTGCCCGCGCTGCCGCCGCTGGGGGGCGCGCCACCGCTCGCCGTCGCGCCGCCGGTCACGGCGCCGCCCGCCCCTGAGC
>JAEZYZ010000182.1 GCA_023418705.1 Pseudomonadota bacterium
GGCTTCGTCGTCGCGCTCGCGTCGGGGGCCTCCGCCTCGGTGCCGGCGGCCTGCTCCTGGACGGGCGCGGCCTGCTCGGGCGCGGTGGGGACCGGGGGAGCGGGGGCGGCGCTCGCCGTGGCGAGCGATGACGGGACGGGCAGGGACAGCGCTTCGAAGTGCTTTGGCAGGTAGCTGTCGAAGAGCACGGGCGGCGTTCGGAAATGGACGGCCAGCGCTCCCGCGGTCAAAAGCCCCAGGACCGCCACGGCCCAATACGCCGCCCGGCGCTTGCGCGGAGCGGGCGCGACGTCACCGATCGTCACGGGCGCCACCAGCGCCGCCTCGGCGTGCTTCTGGGCTTTTGGAGGCTCGGTGATCGGCGCGCTGAAATCGGGCGCCGTCAAGACGCCGAACGAGCTCGGCGCGCCGAGGCCGATGAGATCGGCGTCCGCACGCTTCGGCAAGGCCGGCGCGACCGAGGCGCCGGACGTCTTTTTCGTCAAGGCGTCCAGGGTGAAGAGCACCGAGCTCTCGTTGCGCGCTCCCGTCGCCTTCGGATGCGCGCTGGTGGGACCGGGTTCGGACTCCTCGACGGCGATTTGCCCAAACAGGTCCGGCAACGAGTCGCGCGGACGCAGGGCCGCCGCGCGCGGTGGCGCGCTGGGCGGAGGGGGAACCGAGCTCTGCTGGGACGCGGCTCGAAGCGCGGCGAATGGGCTGCTGGGGGCGACGGCCGGGGTCCCGGCTGCCGGGCGCGGTGGCGGCGGCTCGCTCAGCGGCGACGGCGCGAAGGCGACGGTGGGCTCGTCGTTGTCTTCGTCGTCGAGCAGATCCGAGGGATCGCTATGAGCGGCAGCGCGGACGAGCGCTTGTGACTCCCGCTCTGCCATCGAGACCGTGACGTCGTCGAAGCCGACCTCCGGATCGGCGGCGCTCGCGTGGGCGACCGGCGGTTCGCGCACCCGCCCGGGCTCTCGCCAGACGCCCGAGATCGCCTCGGAGACGGGGCCCACCACCCGCGTGACCTCGTCCTCGTCGTCGAAGCCGAAGAAGTCGCGCGGCGCGTCGCCCACCACCGTCGGGTTATCGTCCTCCGCGGCAAACGGGCCAGCTGGGCTTTGCCCGACGGTGTCGGGCTGCGCGGCGCCGCGCGCTCGAAGCGCTGCCGCGATGGGCTCGATTTCCCACGGGGTCGCCCAGTCGTCCATCCCGTCCTTCCAAATGAAGGTCTCCGGATCGATCGTCCCCGCCAGGTACAAGCTGACGATCTGCTGGGTGGTGAGCTCTCGCTGGTTCTCCTCGGTGATCGCCACCAGCCATTCCACGTCGTCGGGCGGCGGCGGGTGGGACACGCGAGCTTCTGGCGCGCGGCGCGCATCCAGCGCCGGAGGGGGGGCCGACGGCATCGGCGCTGGCTGCTCTGGCGCGCTCGCTGGCGGCCGGGCGATCACCGGGCCGCTCTCGACGCGCGCCTTGAGACGATCTCGAAAGCTCGAACCGCCGCCGACCTGCGGGCTCGGAGCATCGAAGCGCGGCAGCGGCTGGGAAGCGGGCTGCGCCGCGGGCTCGGGCTCGGGCGCGGAGAACGCGGCGGGGGGCGCCACGCCGACCATGGTGGCCTTGCGCCGGCTGCTCGAAGCGCGCGCGTTCGACGCCGCCGGCGGCGCGTGCGCGCTCGGCATTCCGAAGCCCTCGGGGGCTCCGGCGGGGGGCTGCGCCGGTGCCGGCACCCCGATCATCGTGTGCTTGGGTCCGCGTGGTGTGCCGCTCACCGGCGGCAAGCTGGCTGGCGGTCGCGCTGCTGGAGCTCGCCCAGTCCCATCCACGATGATGTCGGCTCCGCAGCGCTTGCATCGGATCCGAACCTTGCGCCCGTTGACCTTGTCGTCGGGAACGGCGTACTTCGCCGGGCAGCTACCACAAGAGACGTTCATGGGTGTTGGCGCAGAAGCCTTGGGTGATGCCCACCGGGGCACGTGACCGGCCGAGAACTCCCGAACGGGCGATCTAGCACGCCGTCGAATTTTGGGTCAATCTGACTCCCCGTCGAATTTAGCCGACATTCTACGGGGATTTGCAGTGAAAAACACGAGCCGAGCAGGTTCGACCCGAGTGGCTCGACGCCCGTTGGGTTTCACCTTGCGTCGCCGCGGCTTGCCGGATCGGAGTAACGAAACGTCCGCTCTCGTGGGCCGCTCTGCGCGCCTGTGTGCAAAGTCCCCGGATGCGCGGTCTCTGCATGCCGGCGTCAGGTACAGTTCGTGCGATGAGTGATCCCGACCGCGGACCGCGGCGGCATCTTTCCCGGCTATTGGGCTTTCTTCGCGAGCGGTACTTGACGCTCGACGTGCGCTGGCTCGGGGTTTTTCGGCTGTGCCTCGGCACGTTGCTGGTCGTCGAATCACTCCGCCGCTGGAACGCGGCGCGGGCCTTCTACTCGAACGACGGCCTGCTGCCGAATCACTTCGCGCTGTTCGCCCCGATGGGGCGCCGTGTCTTCTCCATCTACAACGCCTTCTCGACCTATGCCGAGGTCAGCCTGGCGTTCGCGCTGACCACGGTCGTCTTCGTCCTGTTTACGCTCGGGTACAAGACCAAGCTCTCGCACGTCCTGTCCGCGATTTGCATCACGAGCCTCAACGCTCGCAACCTGTTCGTGGAGAACGGCGGCACGATCGTGGTGAACTTGATCACCATCTGGACCTTGTTCCTGCCGCTCGGGAGGCGGTTCTCCGTCGACGCGGTGTTGGCCTCGCTTCGGGCCGAGCGTGAGTCGAGCGCCGCCGACCTGAACGAGCGAAGCCGCCGCGCCGAGCTCGACCGCCCGGTGGTGCGGCTCGCCGCGCTCGCGCTGATCCTGCAGTGGAGCGTCATCTATTTCTTCAACACCGTCCACAAGAGCGGCAAAGGCTGGATGAATGGCTCGGCGCTGCACTGGTTTCTGCACCAGGACCGCATCGTCACCGCGGTCGGGATCTGGGTGCGCGAGAACGTCCCGTTCGAGGTGCTCCGTACGCTGACGTACTTCACGCTGGGGGTGGAGGGCACGCTGGCGGTCATCTTGTTGATCCCCTTCGGCCAGACCGGGCTCAGGCGTTTGGCGCTGCTGCTGGCGCTCGGGCTGCACGGCAGCATCGCGCTGTTCTCTCGGCTTGGACCGTTCTCGTACGTGATGGTGATGTTCTTCGTCCTGCTGCTCGGTAGGCGGGATTGGGCGCTGGTGGAGCGCTGGTTCGCTCGGCCTGCCCGGGCCCGCAGCGTGATCTACGACAGCGACTGTGGGATTTGTTTTCAGCTGTGCCGGCTGCTCAAGCGCCTGGACCCGTTCGAACGCCTGACCTTCGTCGGCAACGACGAGACGGCGCGGGTGCCGGACACGATCGACCCCGCCCTGCTCGACCGAACCGTCGTCGTCGTGTTGCCGGACGGCAGCATCGCGATCGAAGAGCGAGCGGTGTTCGAGATCGGTCGGGCGCTGCCGTTCGGGATCTTGGGGGTTTGGTGGCTCGCCGTGCCAGGGTTGTCGGCGCTGGGCCGGCGCCTGTATCGGTGGGTCGCGACGCATCGCCATGAGCTCTCGGCCTGGCTCGGCTATGGTCAATGCGGCGTTGGTAGGCGGAGCCCCGGCGCGGCGGCAGCGAGCGCCCCCGCACCGGCGAGTCACCCGAGCAAACGCGACCTGCTCGCCGCTACGTTGCGCGAGCTCTTGACCGGCCTGCTGCTCTTCGTAGCGGCGGTCCAGGTGGCGCACAGCAACGCCTTCGCGCGCAAATTCGTGCGGGTGAAGGTGCCGGTGTGGGCCGCGGCCATCGCCGACTACCCGCGCATCTATCAGCCGTGGGGGATGTTCGCGCCCGAGCCACCCTATCAAGATGGCCGCCTGGTGGTCGATGGCCGGACCGTGGACGGCCGCAAGCTCGACCCGCTGACGGGCGAAGCGCCCGAGTTCGATCCGCACGCGCCCGACGGCTGGGGTCACGATCAGTTCTGGTGCGACTATCACCTCAAGTTTCGGGAGGCCTCCAAAGCCGCCTACCGAGGCTGGCTGACGCACTACCTGTTGAACCTGCATGTCTTCACGGGCCGCCCCGAGGATCGGCTCGAGGCGTTCGAGGTGTGGTGGGTGGAGGACGACTCGCCGCCGCCCGGCACACGGCGGGGAAAGCCGCGGCCTCCGCAGAAGCTGCTGGCGTACGGTCGGGTGAGCGACTCCGGGGCCGCGCGCTGGCTCGAGGCGCAAGGTGCGAGCCGGAGGAGCCGATGACCGGATCGCCAACCCGGCCAGCGGAGGCCCCCGCCGAGCCCGCGGCCGCTCCGGCGCTCGAGGCCGGCGTCGCAGGGCGCGCTTTGGGGCGCGCCCCGCTGGCAGCCGAGGCGCCACCGAAGCGCGTGTCACGGCGAGCTTGGGAGTTTTTCGCGAAGACCTACGCGACCGCGGACGCCCGCTCGCTCGGCCTGTTCCGCGTCGCGCTTGGCGCGCTGCTGTGCGTCGATGTCGCCCGGCGGATCCCGGACCTGGCGCTGCACTACGCCAACAGCGGCTGGCTCACCAACCACTTCGCGCTGTTTCGTCCGATGAGCAACCACCTGTTCTCGGTCTACCTGGCGTTCAGCTCCTTGGAGGAGGTGCGGGTGCTCGTCACCCTGCACCTGGTGGTCAACCTCCTGCTGCTGGTCGGCTACCAGACGCGGTGGATGCACGCGCTGGCCGCGCTGCTGATCACGAGCCTGAACAGCCGCGCCATCCTGATCGAGAACCCGGGCTGGCTGGTCTTGAACCTGCTGACGGTCTGGAGCCTGTTCTTGCCCCTGGGTCAGCGCTTCAGCGTCGATGCGTTCCTCACGTCCTGGCGCCGGCGTCGCGAGGGCAGCCTGGCCGCTTTGAACGACCGAGACCCGCCGTCGCGCGCGCGGGCTCCGGTCGTGTCGCTGGCGGTGACGGCCTTGGCGGCGCAGCTCGCCGTCATCTACGTCTTCGACACCCTGCAGAAGACCGGCCCGCCCTGGAAGGAGGGCACGGCGGTGTACTACCTCCTGCAGCAGACGCGGGGGGTGACCGATTTCGGCGCCGCGATCGCCGGCGACCTGCCGCTCGCGCTGTCGCGCTGGCTGACGTGGTCCGTGCTCGCCGTCCAGGCAGCGATCGCCCTGCTGCTGGTCTCGCCCGCCGCGAGCGGGTGGTGCCGCGCGATGGCCTTTGCGCTCGCGGCGGTGCTGCACGGATCGATGGCTGCCGTGCTGCAGCTCTGGCCGTACTCGGCGGCGATGCTGATCGCGTTCGTGGCGCTGATCCCGCCCGAGCCCTGGCAGAAGCTCCGGGACGGCTTGGCGCGGCGCGCGGCGCGGCGCATCGTCCACGTCGATCCGAGGTCGCAGGTCTCGTTGACGCTCGCTCGGATCGTCAAGCGCCTGGACGCGCTGGGGAAGGTGCGCTTCCTGGAGCGTGAGGGCCTGGCGACCTTCGTGGTGGCCGAGGAGGGAGGGGAGCGCGTGTTCGAAGGGATCGACGGCGTCATCGCCCTGTGCGACGCGTTGGTGGTGCCCGGCGCCGCGTTGCTTTGGCTGAAGCTCCCGGGTGCTCGGCAGCTCGGTGACTGGGCGCTTCGGCGCCTGCACGTTCGATCGTCCCCGCTGGCGCTAGCTGGCATCGACGAGGTCGCCGACGACCCGAGCCCCGCCCGCCTGCTGCTGCGAAAGCTGGGCTTCTACGCCGGTCAGCTCGCGGTGCTCGGCCTGGCGGTGGTGGCAGCCACCCAGGTGCTGATCGACAACCCGATCATCCCACCCTCCTTCAAGCCGCTCGGTCGCCCGGCGTGGATGGAGGCTGTCGCGGTCTACCCGAGGCTACTGCAAAATTGGAGCCTGTTCGCGCCTGCGCCGCCAGCGGACGAGACCTGGCTGGTGGTCGACGGGCGTACGGCGGATGGCCGCGCGTTGGATCCGCTGACGGGGCGCGAACCCTGCCTGGAAGCTCATTCGAAGTGCGTCCCTCGCAAAACCCGCACCTGGGCCGACTTCGACCGGCGGATCGTCGAACCGCGCTTCAAGGTGTACGTCGAGGGTGTCCGCCACCTGTTGCTCAACCACCACCTCGTCACGGGCCGCCCGAAAGATCGTCTGGTCGCCTTCGACCTGTGGGTCGTGCGCACCGAGATCCCGCCCCCCGGTGTGGAGCGGCGATCGACCGAGCGGCGCAAGATCCTCTCTCATGGAACCGTTCGCTGAAACGAGCCTCCCGGAGCAGGTTTGGTTCGCAGAGCTCAGGTCTCGTTTCGGTAGGAGGCGCTTCCTGGTCAGGAGTGGGTCGGGCGCGAGCCTCCGAAGGGCTCCCGGGATAACCCAGCGAATCGGCTGGATTTCCGGGCTTTGGACCATATATTGGCTTGGATTGGCTGACCCATGGAGACCCGTGGCAAGCTGGAGACGATGTCCATCCCTACGATCGGGCGCGCTGTGTTGGAGACGTTGGCGATCAGCGTGCCGACGCTCATTCAGGGTGCGCTCGGTCAACTGACGGGGGAGGTGTGCGATCGCCGGCTCGATCGATGGTCGCGACGCCTGTTGAAGCAGGCGGGCGTCACGCTCGTCGTGCGCGGAGGGGAAGGGTTGGAGCCGGGAGAGGCGCTGGTCGTGATGAGCAATCACCAGTCACTGTACGACATCCCCGCGCTTTATCAGGCTCTGGGTATCCGGCTGCGCATGGTGGCAAAGAAGGAGCTCTTCCGCGTGCCCATCTGGTCGACCGCGATGCGCGCGGCCGGGTTCATCGAGCTCGATCGAGGCGACCATCAGCGCGCGGTCGAGAGCCTGGCGCGGGCGCGGCAGGCGCTGCAGGAAGGGACGAGCATTTGGATCGCGCCGGAGGGCACGCGTAGCATCGACGGACAGCTCGGACCCTTCAAGCAAGGCGGCTTTCACCTCGCGCTGGAGACGGGCGCTCGCATCCTGCCGGTCAGCATCGACGGCACGCGACAGGTGCTGGCCGCCCACGGCACGAAGGTCCATCGCGGCAAGACGGTACGCGTCACCATTGGCGCCCCCATCGAGGCGGCGGCCTACGGGGAGGATCGTCGCAAGGAGCTGGCGGACGCCGTCCGGCAGGCGATCGCTCGGCACCTGCCGGTCTCCGACGCCGCCGAGATGCGGCCGCGCCCCTGAGGGCCGGCGGCGTCTACCCCGCCTCTGCCTGGGCCTCGGCCTGCGTTTCGGCCCGCGCCTCGGCCTCGCCGTTCTCCGGAGCCGCCGCTCGATCCGCGCTGTCCGGCAGGTCCGCCACGGGGGGCGGCGCCGCCGCGTCCTTTTGCGCTGGCTCACCGGGTTCGGGCGCGCTCGAAACCCAATGAAAGGGGATCACGCGGCCGAACGGCTTTGCGTAGTCGTGCAGCAGCAGCACCGTCAACCACCAGGTGATGGCGCAGAAAAGGAGCACGGTGGCCAGATAAAAATGCAGGTCCAGGTTCGAGACCAGCACGGTGAAATATTGGGCGGCGCAAAGCCCGAGCGCCGTCATCCAGATCATCCCATCCATCGCGCTGATCGGCCGCTCGGCAGACGCCACTTCGGTCGCCAGCAGCGGGAGCAGGAAGATCACGTGGATGTAGTAGTTGGCCGGGTAGAACACGACCGGGATGAGCAAGATGCCGAGCGCGGCGGCCTGGTGGTAGGGCCTGCGCCGAGCGCCGAGCGCGATCGCGGCCAGATAGGCTGCGAGCAAGCCGATGTAGAGCGGCATGCGTGAGGCCAGGATCCGCGCTTGCGAGAAATCGGACCCGGCCACCAGACTGCGCAGGCTGACGTGATTGGTGTGGGGATCCCGCGAAAGCAGCGAGACCTTGTGCAGCCACTCCACCCACCGATCGACCCCGAAGATGATCGAGGTGATCACCAGCGCGGCGACCACGCACGCCGCAGCGCCCAGCGCCACCTTGAGGATGTCCCCATGGGCTTCGCGGAGGGTCGCCCAGCTCGGCCACCGCTTGGTGGTTCGGTGCTGGTCGACCACCCACCAGAGCACGGGAAGGCCCGCCGCGACCCCGACCACCACCGGGAACGCTCGAATCAGCGCCGCGAGCCCGAGGAAGATGCCCGCGGTCCAGAACCAGCGCCGCTTCAGGGCGCAGATGCCGAAGCCGAGATACGCCATCCAGTCGTGGCGTAAGGTGGCCCCGCCCCAATTCGTGCCGAACATATAAAAGTCGTTCGCGCCGAAGACCACGCACGCCACGAACGCCGTGCGCGGTCCAAAGGTGAAGCCGATCGCCAAAAACGTCAGGAGCAGCAGGATGGGATCGAGCGCGGCTCCGATCAAAAGCGTCGTGTCGGAGGCGTCGGTGTTCGCGAACAGCAGGCGGGCGATCGCGATCCAGACGGGCGTGGCGTTGCCGCCGTGATCGTGCAGGGTCCTCAAGAAGTCCGGACCCATGTGGTCCTGGAAGTACTTCATGTCGTCGAGGAGCGAGCGCCACCGCTCCTCGGAGAAGCGACCCTTGATCGCGCGCACCTGATCTTCGACATCCGCGACCCGAACCATGCGGTGGGTGGTCAGATCCCTGAGCTCGGTCGAACGCAGCGGGGCGAGGTTGCCGTTGTATCGGTTGTCTGCCACGGCAGCGACGCTGGCGAGGTACACGCCGTCGAACCCGAGCTCTTCGAAGTACTTGGCCTGGGGGAAGTAGACGCGCGTGTCGAACGTGTGGATGAAGCTCGGCTGCCCTCGACCCTGGTCGTAAAACTGCGGCTTACCCAGGTTGAAGAACGACATGAAGGAAACGAACGCGCAGATCCCCAGGGTCGAGAGCGTCACGACTCGGTGCGCCGGGTACTTGCGCGGCGGGAACACCTCGCGCAACACCACGACGGCGGCGAGCAAGCCCATCGACCCTCGTAGCAGCGACAGGCTGCGAGGGTCCACGTGACCGAAAAGCTGCGGGACGAGGCCGACGGCGCCCCACGCAACCCACCCGACGAGCAACGACAGCCACCACCAGCGCATGCGGGCGTGGGCCAGCACCACCAGGCCGGCGGCCGCCATGACGAACATGAGGATCGAGCTGCGGAGGCGCTCCCCCGCTGGCAGTCCACGGGACCGGCGCGGCGCGGCTTGGGCGCTGGGATCCGAGAAGAGTTGGAACTCCGAGACGGAGAAGCGACCGTCGCCGCCCTCGGCCCGCAGGCGAACGTAGCGGGCCTCCACCGGCGGAGGGGTGTCGCTGCGCTGGCGCAGGCCGCGCTCGGGCGTCGAGGGGGCCTGCCAGAAGGGTTGATAGTCCTGCCCGTCCTTGGAGACCTCCACGACGTAGCGATCGTCGTGGTCGGCCTGCAGGTACGCCGACGCCAGCCGAGTGGGTTGCCCGAGGTCGTACAGCACGAACGCAGCCCGCGAGCGCAGCTCCGCGGTCAAATCCGAGGACCAATCGCCGCCTTCGAAGTCGGCGACGCCGTCGGTCAACACGCTGGCATCGGACACACCAGCGGCCTTGGTCGGCGTGCGCCCATGCAACACGCCATGTTCGTGCGAGCCGGAGCTGCTCGACGACCCGCGCTGGCATCCGAAAGGCAAGAGCGCGAAGAGCGCAAGGAGGATCACTAAGAGGGTCTGGCGGCGAGAGCTCGCTGTGCCCGTCGATATCCGTTGCATGCGGGCGCAAGACTAGCAGAAGCGCGGTCGCTGGTGGGGGGCGCCCAGCCGTCCGCGTCCCAGCGCGTTCATGCGAAGTATTGGCCGGATCTGCATCGGTTTTTCGCGCCTCGGGCCGGTCCGCGTCGTCCCCCGCCGAGTTGCGTCACCCCCTTCTTGGACCACCGTCAGGCGTCGGAAAATGCGCTAAGCCCCGGAGCGATGCGCCTGCTCTGCTGGAACGTGAACGGTATCCGCTCGGCCGCTCGCAAGGGCCTGCTCCAGTGGATGGCTGCGGAGCAGCCGGACGTGCTGGCCGTGCAGGAGACGCGGATCGATCGCTCGAGCCTGCCGCCGGAGCTCGAACGGCCGCTCGGCTACCACGCCGCCTGGACGTTCCCCGCGCGCAAAGGTTATAGCGGCGTCGCGACGTTCTCGCGCGAGCCGCCGGTGTCGGTAGAGCGAAGCCTGGGCCTGCCCGCGTTCGACGACGAGGGGCGCTTCGTCGCCACCGAGCTCGAGCGCTTCGTCTTGTTCAACGTCTACTTTCCCAAAGGCAGCGGGACGCTGCGCGACAACAGCCGCGTGCCCTACAAGCTCGCTTTCTACGACGCGATCTTCGCCCACATCGCGCGCGTGCGGGAAGTGACGGGAAAGCCGGTCGTCGTTGCCGGCGATTTCAACACGGCCCACCAGAACATCGACCTGAAGAACTGGCGAACGAACCAGAAGACGAGCGGGTTTTTGCCCGAGGAGCGGCTGAGCTTCGAGCGCCATTTGCGCCGTGGCTTCGTGGACATCTTTCGTGAGCTGTACCCCGAACGGGTACAGTACACCTGGTGGAGCCAGCGGTTTGGGGTGCGGGAGAAGAACGTCGGCTGGCGCATCGACTACATCTGGATCGACGAGGCGCTCCGCTCCCACGTCCGTGACGCCTTCATCCTGGACCACGTCCGCGGCAGCGACCATTGCCCCGTCGGAATCGCCTTCGACTTTGCCGAGGGGTCCGGGCGCCGGTCGAGATCGAGATCGAGATCGAGATAGACGGCCTCACGAGCATCCCCCTTTCCGCGCCTTTGCTGCCTGCCGCACCCGCCGCGCTTTACACGTAGCAAGCTTTGGGCTCTCATGGTCGAAGATGGACCCCTCCCATTTTCACCCTTATGCTTTGCCGGTCACGGCCGCGGCGCCGCCCCCGGTCTACCTGCCGCCGCCGACGCGGGAAGTGCCCTTCCGCTTCACCGGCAACGCCAAGGATTACTTTCGGATCTGGATCATCAACGTGGCGCTCACGCTGGTGACGCTCGGCGTGTACTCGGCTTGGGCGAAGGTCCGCACCAAGCAATACTTTTATCGCAACACCTGGCTCGAGGACAATAGCTTCGAGTATCTGGCCGATCCGATCCGCATCCTCAAGGGGCGCGTGATCATGGCCGTGGCGCTCGGGCTCCTGTTCGGCGCCCAATACTATTCGCTGCCGCTCTATTTGGTCCTGCTCGGCTTGATGGTGCTGGCGACCCCGCTCGTGGTGGTCAAGTCGCTGGCGTTCAACGCGCGAAACTCGGCCTACCGAAACATTCGCTTCAGCTTCATGGGCAACGCGGGGGAGGCGTTTGGGATCTACCTGCAGATGGTCTTGGTCTACGCCGGGACGTGCGGCATGGGGTATCCCTACGCGCAGTGGCGGCTGACGGATTTCGTGGTGCAGCGGCACCTGTACGGCGACGAACGGTTTACCTGGTCGACCAAGAGCCACGAGTACTTCGCGATATTCTTGATGGCGATGCTCGTCTCCGTCCCGGTCTACGCCGTCGCGGTCGGGCTGATGGTGGGCATGACGGTGCTCGAGGGCTCGGAGTCGGAGGCGGCGCTGTTGCCATTGGGGCTGTTTTATGCGGGTTCGTTGGTGCCGGCCGGCTACGTGCGCGCCAAGATGGCCAACGCCCTGTACAGCGGCGTCAGCATCGGTCCCCATCGGTTGGTGAGCGACCAGCGCCCGTGGGACGTGATCAAGCTGTACGTGACCAACGCCCTCGCGATCATCGGGTCGTTGGGCCTGTTGGTGCCGTGGGCGAAGGTTCGGTTGGCGCGCTACCGGGCGGAGCATCTGAAGCTCGTCGCGGTGGGACCGCTGCGAGCGGGCAGCTACGATCTGGCCGGCCATGCCAGCGCGGTGGGTGACGCGGCGCAGGACCTCGGCGATTTCGACCTCGACGTCGGGCTATGATCGAGCTGTCCGCCACGTACTACGACGGGAACAGCTCGGACGGCACGCCGGTGACCCTGCGCTTCGAGCCCGGGGGACCCCTGCGCATCGAAGGCCTGCTCGAGCCGCTCGAGGTGGCCGCCGACGCGGTGCGCGTCGCCCCGCGGCTCGGTGACACGGTCCGTTCGCTGCGTTTGCCCGGCGGCGCGTCGTGCGAGGCGATCGATAACGATGGCGTCGACGCGCTCGCGCGGGCGCTGGGCCAGGGCCGGCGTTCGGGATGGATCCATCGGCTCGAGAGCCACTGGCGCTTCGCGCTCTTGGCGCTCGCCCTGGTGGTGGCGGTGGTCGTCGTCGGCATCCAGCTGGTGATCCCAAAGCTGGCCGAGCACGTGGCGCGCAACGTGCCGGAGGAGCTCGCCTACGACCTGGGGCGGGGGACGCTGGCCACCTTGGACGAGGCGCTGTTTTCCCCGTCGCAGCTGCCAGAGGATCGCCGCGCTGGGCTCGCGCGGGCCTTCGACGGCATCGCGAGCGTGTTCCCGGACTTGCCCCTCCGGCTCGAGTTTCGGCGGGCCGGGTTCCCCAATGCCTTCGCGCTGCCGGACGGCACCGTGGTGGTGACCGACGAGCTGGTCACGCTGGCGGAGCGCGACGAGCAAGTGGTGAGCGTGCTCGCGCACGAGGTCGGGCACGTGCACCACCGTCACTCGCTGCGGATGGCGCTAGAGAGCTCGTCGGTGGCGTTGCTCGCTGGCGTCGTCCTCGGGGACGCGACCCAGCTCGTGGCGGTGGCCAGCGCGCTGCCCGCGGTCTACGCCAACGCGCATTATTCGAGGTCGCACGAGGTCGAGGCCGACACGTTCGCTCTGGCGTACATGGATCGCTCGGGGCTGCCGCGCCGGCACTTCGCCGACATGCTTGAAGCCCTGCAGCGCGCGGTCTCCGGCAGCCGTGAACCGGGCAAGAGTTACCTGAGCTCCCACCCGCCGACGAGCGATCGGGTGCGGCGCTTTCGTCAGTGAGGGTGGGAGTCGATCGCACCCGCATCCACCCGACGACCTGTGGAGCTTGCTGGTGTTCGGGCGATCGGCTTAGAGTGTCGGCTGGATCATGCTCGCCCGAAATCTCTCGTGGGTCGCTCTGTTGCTGTGTTCGGGCGCTGCTGCCTCCTGCGGCTCCGAAGCGACGAAGGGGCCGCCCGGCGGCAGCGGTGGCGCCGCGGGCAGCGGCGCTGCCGGAAACACCGGCGGGGCCGCGGGCGCCGCGGGAACGAGCGGCGGGGCAGCGGGTGCCGGAATGGGTGG
>JAEZYZ010000296.1 GCA_023418705.1 Pseudomonadota bacterium
TGCTTCGGGAAACCCTCTCGTCTGCTCACGGCTCGGTGCTCTGGAGGGTCTCATTTTCCGCGACAAACGGCTTGCTCCGCAAACCGTCTGTCGCTCTGTCGCTCTGTCGCTCCAGGGCGGGGGACGAGACCGCGGTCGCTGGCTCAAAAGGTCCCTGCGAAGCCCGCCACGGCCTCGTCGGGGGTCGTGGGGATGTCGGGGCCCGCACCGCCGCTACCGCCGACGCCCGTACCACCAACGCCCGTACCACCAACGCCCGTGCCACCAACGCCCGTGCCACCAACGCCCGTACCGCCGACGCCGACGCCCGTGCCGCCGACGCCGACGCCCGTGCCGCCAACGCCGACGTCCGTGCCGCCGATCCCGGGCACCTCGTCCGGCCCGGTCCCGACGCCCCCTCCACCGAATGCGGCCACACCGCCGTTTCCGCCGTTGCCCGCGCCGCCGCCGAGTGCCCCGCCCGTGGCACCACGCCCCGGATCCCGATCCGGGCCTCGTGCGGAGATGCCTGGCTCGAAGGCGACGTTTCCATTCAGCGGAGGTCGCTCATCGTCCGCGGTCCCACAGGCCAGCGCTGCCGTGCCGGCGAGCAGCAACAGCCGCAGCGAAGCAGACCCATCGAAGGTGCCGGTGCGCGCTCTCATGCGTCACGAAGGCTGCAAGCGCCGTGCAAAAAAGAGCCGTGCAAACCTTGCGTCTCCCGCGGCCGGATCAGCCGTCGGGGATCGCCCGTTGCGCGTCGTCGAACGCCATCGTATCGGGCATCGATGGCCACGATTGTCGTCTTCGGTGCGACCGGGTTCACCGGCGTTCGGGTCGTCGATGCCTTGCGAGCGCTCGGGGTCGCTGACATCATCCTGGCCGGGCGAGACGCCACCAAGCTGCAGCAGCAGAGCGAGCGGCTTGGGGGGCTCCCCGTGCGGGTCGCCGACGCCCGACAGGACGGGTCGCTCGATGCCTTGCTCGCAGGGGTCCACGTGGTGGTCGATACCGTCGGGCCCTTCACTCACTACGGAGAGCCGGTGGTGCGGGCAGCGCTGCGGCAGCGCTGCCACTTCATCGACACGACGGGCGAGCAGGCCTACATACGGCGCATCCTGACCAGCTACGACGCCGAGGCGCGCGCGCTCGGCCTGGCGGTGATCAACGCGCAGGCCTTCGAGTTCGCGCTGGGCACCTCTGCGGCTTCCCTCCTGGTGCAGAAAAATCCATGGATCGAGAGCCTCGAGGTCTTCTACCAAGTCGAAAACCCCGAGACCTCTCGCGGCACGCAGCGCTCGGCGCTCGAAATCGCCGGAGCCCCTGGCGTCTTGCACAAGGATGGAGAGCTCTCGGCGATCGGGCGCTGGCAGTGGCCGCGTCCGCCGGGGCCGGGTTGCTCGCCGAGCTCACGCGCGGTGCCCTTTCCCGGCGGGGAAGCCCTGGCGCTCCCCCGGCAGTTTCCACAACTGAAGGACGTCGCCACCTACCTGTGCGCTCCGCGTCAGCTTGCCCTGCCCCTTTCGGGGCTCTGGTCTTTGGGACCGGCGCTCGGCTGGTTTCTGACCACGCGCTGGTCGCGACCCCTCCGGCAGCACATCGATCGACGCCCCGCGGGCCCTGAAGAGAGCGGGCGCCACGCGTTTCGAGTGGTCGCTCACGGGCGCGGCGCAGACGGCACTTCGACCTTGGCCGTCACGGGCAGCGATCCCTATCGAACCACCGGCATCATCGCCGCGCTCGGGGCGAAGCTGCTCTGCGAGGCGCCGCCGCTCACCCCCGGCGTCGTCTCGACACCGGAGGCGTTCGGCGCCGAGCGTTTCCTGGGCATGCTCTCACCCTACGGCGTGCAGCTCGAGCTCGGGCGAGGCCAGCGTCTCGACGACACCCAGCGCGCCGGCAGCGCTCGTCCTGCCGCCCAATCGTTTCAGTCCACCTCGGAGGGCTAGATCTAGAGCACCGATCAGTTTGCCAGGGCGGCGATCCCGATGAATCGGGGCTCCCTCTTGTGCGAGGGCGCCGATTCATCGGGAAGGCCTCTCCTCTGCTCACGGCTCGGTGCTCTGGAGGGTCTCATTTTCCGCGACAAACGGATTGCGCTGCAAACCGGTTGTCGCTCTAGAGGGTCTCGGCTTCCGCGACCAACGCGCTACGCTTTGCTCGGCAAACCGGTTGTCGCTCTAGCCTGGCCGCAGCGGCGGGTCGTGCTTCAAGGGTTGCCATCCCCGCAGGGCTGCTGGGCCTCGGGATCGCCGTGAATGCACGGATCGCCGTAGCTCGCGTCCGGGTCGTAGACAGCGTCCCGCTTCACGCAGTACGAGCCCGCGTAGCTGTCGGTCGCTGCGTCGCCGGTCGGCGCAAATAGCTCCAGGCAGTCCATGTCCTGTGGACACGCACAGTAGCTCGCGTCGGGATCCGGACCGTCGCAACGACACGAGCAATACACCGCCTGTTCATCGGGGCGCCCAACCAGCTGCGGGCTCACCGGGACCTCCACCGGCTGTTCGGTGATCTCCCCGGAAGCGTCGGGCACACGACACCGAGCGATGTCGTCGGCGGGCAGGCTCTGCAGTTGGTTCTCGTTCTGGCCATAGGGGCAGCTCACGCGGCCCTGAAAATGGTAGACGAGACAGGCTTGCGTGCAGCGGGCGTCGGTGTCCAGCGCCGGGGTGTCGACGTTGGCGCCGGCGTAGCCAGGCGACGTCTCGGAGACCGGCAGGCAGGCGCTGCCCACGTCCGGGAGCACGGTCGGCACCTCCATACGACCCGAAGGTCCGGCGTCGCCCCGCTCGATGGGAGACGGCGGTGGGGGCTGTGCTTCGGCGCTGCTGCACGCGACCAGCAGCCCCAGGATGGGGGGATACGCAGCGACGCGTCCCAACGTCTGGAGACCGCTCATCGATCACCGCCGCGGAAAGCACGAAGGGCAGCCTGCGGGGCGACCCTTCGTGCTTCGGGAGCTCGGCTGCGCGGGCTCACCAGGTCGTGAAGTACGCCCAGGGGTGGTTGCCAGCGCTGGCCTGGAAGCAGTAGCCACCATTGCGCGGCTCGGGCAGCGAGAAGTTCCCGCCACAGGAGGTCTCCTGGCCGTTGATGCTGAAGGTCCGGCCCGAGGCGAAATTACCGCAGTTGCCGGCGTGGAGCGCCGCCGTCGTCTGATGACAGGTGGCGCCCGAGCCAAGGTTGCTCGAGTTGTAGTTCGATGCGGTGAAGGTCACGGGGTTCGAGCACAGGCCGTCGCACGGACCGCCGCCGGTGCTGCCGCCACCCGTCGCTCCGGTCCCACCGCCGCCACCGGTTGCTCCAGTCCCGCCACCACCGGTCGCTCCGGTGCCGCCGCTGCCGCCGGTCGCTCCAGTGCCGCCGTCGCCACCGGTCGCTCCAGTGCCGCCGTCGCCACC
>JAEZYZ010000336.1 GCA_023418705.1 Pseudomonadota bacterium
CGGCACGACGCCGCGGCCCTTCGCGCATTTGGCGAGCCCTCGAGGCTCAGCTCTGCGTCGCCTCGATCACGCAGGCCCAGTAGAGCAGGTACGGGGCCTCGCAGCCCCCGGCGACCGCGCGGCCGTCATCGCCGCAGGTGTAGGTGGCCTCGGGGGCGCACGCCAGAAAGTCGTCCCAAGCCGCCGCGCACTCGGGCACGACGTTGCCGGCGGCCTGGCAGCCGTACTGGCAGTCGCTCGGCGGATCGTCGTTTGGGCAGCTGGTGGTTTGGATGCGTCCGCACAGGTCGCTACAGGGCTGCTCGAGGGCAGGGTCGGGGGCAGTGGCCACGAAGCAGATGGCTGCCGCCGCCGCCTCGAGCTCACAGCCGGCGGGCGTGGGCTCGCCCGAGTCGTCGCAGGTGAACGCCGCGGCCTCGGAGCATTCGAGCAGATCGCTGAAGGCGTCGGCGCAGTCGGGCAGGGACACCAAGAGCCGGCAGGTCGCGGCGCAATCGTCGGGGTCGTGGGCGTCGCACAGGGCCTGCCCGGCCCGCTCGCAATACGGACCACAGCGCTCGCGCAGCTCGGGATCCGGCATCGGCGCGCCCCCGGTGCCACCCGTGGCTGGGCCGCTGCCCCCGCTGCCGGTCGGGGCGCCGCCCGCGCTGGAGCCACCGGCGCCCCCCGCGCCGCTAGAGCTGCCCCCCGCGCCGCCGCTGCTCGGGCTGGAGCCACCCGCCGAAGCGCCGCTGCCGCCCGAGCCCGAGCTGCCCGTCGAAGCGCCGCTGCCGTCGAAGAGATCGCCGCCGTTGTCGTCGGTCGAGCCACCGCAGCCCATCAAGAGGGTCGCGGCGACGGTACACACACACCATCCGATTCGCGCCATGTCCGCCGTCCCAAGCAGGGGATGTGCCAAGGGGAAAAACCGCTGAGGCTGCCGATCGGCGCGGCCAGGCGCCGCCGAGTTCACGGCGGGCCGTGAACTCGGCTCACGGCGGGCCGGGGAGCAGCGACGGGCGTGCCTGGGTCTCGCGCGAGCGATCCAGGGCCAGCTTGAACAGGACGGGGCCGATGACCTCATTGAGCGCGACGGTGGCGATCACCAGGGACCGAAAGGCGGTCCCCAGGGCGGGGAAGCTACGTTCGATGACGACACTGAGCCCCAACGTGAGCCCAGCCTGTGAAACCAGCGACGCCCAGCCCCACCGCTGCACGACGGGCTCATCGCGGGCCAGGCGGCTCCCCACGCGGTGGGCGATGATGGTGGTGACCGCCCGCACCGCCGCCAAGGCCAGCGCCGCGGGCCACATGGCGCGCAGCAGCGGCAGATCGAGGTGCGCGCCGGCCGTCGCGAAGAAGACGACGAAGACCACGCTGCCCGTCTCTTCGATCGCGTGCAAGAGCTTCTCGCCTTGGTTGGACAGGTTTTGCACCACGAAGCCCGCCACCAGGAAGGTGAGCAGCGGGTCGAAGTGCAGATACCGCAGGCCCTCCGTCACGCCGAAGCCGAGCGCGATCAACACCAGGAGCAGCTGGCTGCCGATGAGGCGCAGGTAGGCCGCCAGGATCAAGCCGATCGTGGTGCCGAGCGCGACGCTGCCCACGATCTCGTGGCCGAGCGCCCCGAGCTCCTCGAAGGACAAGCTCGCGCTCGGGTCCATCAGAGGTCGCGCGAACACCATCGTCAGCGCCAGGGTCAGGATCACGATGACGTCCGACGACATCACGAACGCGAGCGAGAAGGTCGTCAGCGGTCCGCGGGCGCGGGTTTGGCTGAGGATCGCGAGCGTGGCCGAAGGGCTGCGGCTGATGGCCAGCACCCCCCACAGCGCGCTCGCGGCCAGCAAGCCTCGCCAGCCGAGCGCGTCTCCGAAGACGAGCGGGCCGGAGAACGTGTAAAAGACCGCGCCGGTCGCGAGCAGAACCAGGCCGGCCTGGGTCCAGTTGTTCCAGGCCAGGCTGCGCAAGAGCCGCTTGAGGGTCCCGGCGTGCAGCTCCGCTCCACCCGCGAGCGCGATCAGCGCGAGGGCCAGCGTGTTCACCAGCGACAGCTGCTCGACGGTGTCGTGCTCGATCAGCTGCAGCACATGGGGGCCCGCCAAGACGCCGGCGAGCAGGTAGCCGGTCAAGTGCGGCAACCCGACGATCTCGCAGAGCGCGCTCGTCAACAGCCCGCCCAACAAGAGGAAACCCACCGCGGCGATGGTCGTCGGCGTGCCGTAGGGCTGCGGCGCGAGCCGGATGGCCACGATCATCAGCGCGAACACCAGCAGCAAGCCCGCGACCTGCGCGGTGCGCAGCGCCAAGCCCTTCGCGCTGGCGGTGGCGGCGCTCAAGAGGCCACCACCTCGCTCGACGGCGCTGTCTCGGCCGGCGGCGGCGCGATCTCCGCGCTGCCAGCCGGTGCGATCTCACCGGCCCGCGAGAGCGCCCGCCGCAGGGCGCCGGGGCCGACGATCTCACCCAAGAGCGCGGTGGCGACCGCGATCGCCAGCACGAGCGAGCCCATCTTGCCGGGAAATGCCAGCGCGAACGCGAGCCCCATGCTGAGCGTCAGCGCGCCAGCCGGCATCAGCGACAGTGCCATCAAGGGGCCGCCGCGGCGCGCCGCGGGAGACACGGTCGCCAGGAGCGCGGCGCTGAGCGCCTTGCAGCCGAGACGGGTCACCAAGAGCGCGCCGATGACCAGCGCCCACTCGAGCGAGGCCTCGAGCTGGACGTGGGCCCCGGCGAGGACCAGCGCGGGCAGCAGCACGGGCCGCTCCGTCGTCACCAGCATCCGCCGCAACACGGCCCGATGCGGGGAGGAGAGCGCCAGCACCAGCCCCAAGGCGAACAGCACGCTCATGCCGCTGAAGCGCAGCCGGGTCGCGAGCCCCATGCCGAGCAGCGCCGCGCCCAAGAGCAGCGCCCACACCTCCCCGGAGCGCAAGGTTTGCCCGAGCAGCGCCGCGCACGCGCCGCCCAGGACCGCCCCCAGCGCGAGCGTGATCGCCGCCCAGGCGGGCCAGGGCAGGGGATAGCTGAGGTTGGGGGCGGCCACGACCGCGAACAGCGCGGCCAGCAGCACGAGCGGGACGAGATCATCGGCGTCCCCCAGATCGGCCATCAAGTTCGTCAGCGGTCCGGCGGCGCCGTAGCGTTCGCTCACCCAGCGCGCGGCGTGGCGCGTGGTCTCACAGGTCACGACCGCAGCGGCCGCCGCGAATTGCCAGAGCTCCGCCCCGCCCAGGCCAAGCCAGCGGCGGGCGGCGAACCAGGCGGCGGCGGCCGTGATCGCCGCGGATAGCAGCGTCACGCCGATCGTCCCGATCACCACCCGCGGTCGGAGCCGCCGATCTCCCACGAACCCGTAGTCGAGGCCGACGACGAGGGCCAACCACCCGATCGCGACCAGCGAGAGCGGCTGGAAGGCGGTCAGCGTGTCCCGGGTGAGCACGCCAAGGACGTGCGGCCCGAGCAGCAGCCCGAGCAGCACGTACTCCGCGCCCGAAGGCAGCCCGTACCCCCGGATGGCGCGTCCGCCAACCAAGATGCTGCCAAGATAGGCCAGCACCAGAAGGCCGACGAACAGCAGGACCGGGTTCATGAGGCGGCCTGCACGCTCGGCACGCGCCCGGTCTGAGGGGCGCTCTTTTGCAGCGCTTCGGCCAGCGCGAAGTACAGCGCGCTCTCGGCGGCCTCGTGGTCGGTCTGTACGCTGACGCGGAACCAGACCGCCTCGGGATCGAGCTTGACGATCTCGACCCGCGGCGTGGCGCCCCCCCTAGCGGCGGCGCCCGCGAGCAGACCCCCGAGCCCGCGCACGTTGGGGCCCACGGGGGCTGCGAGCTCGACCGCGGTGCGCGCGCCCGAGACCAGCACCCGGGTCGGGTGCAGCAGCGACATCAGCTGTGGCACGCGGATGGGGTTGCCGCTCGGATCGGACAGCTCGACCTCGAGCAAGCTGATCGCCCGAACGCGACCTCGCCGGCCGCCGAACTCGACCTGATCGCCGACGTGCAGCCGCCGCCCGAACACGACGCCGGCCCCGACGACGGCGCTGGCGAGCAGTGGGGTGCTGGCGAGCGCCAACGTGACCATCAGGACCGTGCCCGTGCGGCTCAAGACGCCGTCGGTGTCGCCGGTGATCACCGGCGCGGCGAACACCAGCGCAGCGATCACGACGGCCGCTTGCACGATCACGCCGGTCGGCTCCGCCAGGTCGGGCGGCAACCACACGAGCGGCGTCTCGCCACGGGCGACGCTGGCGAAGAACAAGCGCAGGAAGCGCAGCGCGATGGCGACGGTCAGCGCGGCGAAGGCGGCGATGATCAAGACCGGCAGCGCGCTGACCACTCGCCCCGCCAGCGCCGACAGCGGCGACAGCACGAACCCGGTGAGCCGCTCGGTGTAGCCACGCGTCGAGGCGAACAGCGAGAGCGAGGCGAGGATCCAGACGTAGACCGTCCCGAGGTAGGCCAACCATTTGCCGGCCTCGATGCCGGCCAACAGCGAGTGGCGGAGGCCAGCGGGGCGGATCACCTCCAGCGACTTGAGGCGAACGGCGGGGATCCGGTCGGGGTTCGTCGCGATCCAGCTGCGCGTCCGTCCGGCGAACTCACCAATGCGCCGGAGCAAGTAGAGGGCGGTCAAGGCGAACAGCACGGCCAGGGAGGCCGAGAACACCCGCTCCGCCAGCGCGCTCCGCCGCCGCTCCGAGCCGACGGCGTCCCGCAGGCGTGCCGCAAAGGCCGCCGCGTGCACGTCCAGCGAGGCGTCCCCGGCCGCCTCCGCGTCTTCGGGCGACAGCTGCAGGATAGGCCGCGAGCCGGCGAACACGACCGCGACGCCGGCCTGGTGCTCGACGCGGATCTCCACCTCGGCGTCCGACTTGACCACCTCGCGCAAGGCTTCGTTCCCGCGCTGCGCTCGCTGAGCGGCGCTCAGCCGGCCCTGGTCCCGGCGCACTTCGTAGAGCACCTTGTCCTGAATGCGAAGCGCGGCGGGCGGCGCGGTGTTGGCC
>JAEZYZ010000350.1 GCA_023418705.1 Pseudomonadota bacterium
GCCTGGCGGCGGCGGGCTCGCTGTCGGGCTCCACGGTCCGGGGTTCCACCGGGGCCGGCGTCGCCTGCACGGCGGGAGCCAGCTCGTCGGGCGCGTCCAGGAGCGCCAGCGCAGCGTCGTCCGGCGCGCGCCCGAGCGCCGGGCTCAGCGCGAGCGGGGGCTCTCCCGTCGTTTCCATCGGGATCCAGTCGCTGTCGTCGTCTTCGAGCTGGGCGATGATCGCCTCGTCGCTCGGCTTCGTCTCGATGTGCGGCAGACCAGCGGTGCGGTCCTGCTCCTGGCGCTCCAGCCTGAGCGCGCGGGCCTGGCGCCACGCCTGCAGGAGCTTCAGCGCCGCAGCCACGAGCTTCTGCCACAGCCGGTCGGCGAGCAGGCTGGCTCGCTGGCAGGCGCGGATGAACGAAAAGCTGCTGCGGCCGATCAAGATCAGGCCGACGGTGGTGCCGCCGACCAAAAACGAGCCAGCGGTCGAGAACAGGCCACGCATCAGCTCGCCGAACAGCAGGCCCACGTTGCCCCCACCACGGAGCTCGCCGAACACCCGCAGGTCGGGGGCGGCCACCTGGACCAGCGCCGCCAGGATGATGGCGACGATCAGGTCTCCGGCCAGCCGAAACCCCACGTTGTCGCCGGTGCGTCCCCGAAGCAGCGGGAGACCCAAGAGGGTGAGCTCGACGGGGAGCAGCCACGCCACCAGGCCAAAGCCCTGAGCCGCGAACCCCGCGACCGCTGCCCCCGTGGGGCCGACCCAGTCGCCCCCAGAAACCGCTGGATCGTGCGGATCGACCCGCAGGCTCAAGAGCGACAGGCAGACGAAGATCGACACCGCGAACAGCAGCAGCGCGGCCGCCTCCAATCCGCGGCGAAAGGTGGGCGACGGCGCCGCGGGTGCGCTTCCCGTCGGCTGCACGGCAGGGCCGACGGGGCGGGGAGTGAATGGTCTAGCACCCATCTACCTACTTGCACCTACATCAGTTCCCCGAAGGGGTCAACATCCGGACAGTCGCCGCGTTTGTAGCGACAGGGACGCTCGCCCGAACCCGTCCTCGGGCCCACAAGGCGCAGGATCCACACGGATATTTGGGGGCGGCTCGCGGTGGACGGCTATACTGCCCACTCACGCTTGAGCCGGGGAAGTTCAGGGCGCTAAAGTCATCCGTCCGATGCTCGCCGCCTAGATCTCGGGCCCCCGGGGCGCACCCACCGCAATGAAGGAAGGATCATCGATGCATAGAGGCGCGCGTGCCCGTCAGCTCATGACGGCGGTGGCGCTCGGCGCCACTTTCGCGTTCGCTCCCGTGGCCACCGGCTGCCGTACCACGACCGAAGACGTCGAGCGCTGGGCGAACACGGCGCAAGGACCGCGCAAGCTGGTCGCCGTGTTGACGCACGACAAATACCCGCTCGAGCTTCGGGTCGAGGCCGCGATGACCTTGGTGCGGATGAAACCGCGCGGCGGCCGGCGAGTCGGAATCGAGAACCTCACGAGCGCTCTCGAAGAGCTGCCGCCCGCCGAACGCGCCAAGGTCGTCGAAAAGATGGTGCCGCGGCTCGTGGAAGCCATTCGGCAGCCCCCGCCGAAGGCCCAAGCCTCGGGGCAGCCGGAGCAGCCCGATCCATCGTTCCCATTCAAGGACGCCGCCTACGCGCTGCTCACCCATGACGACGGCACCCTCGTCCAGTCGCAAGAGAATCGGGCCACACTGCGCGCCGCGCTCACCGACTGGGCGATGGCGGATTTCGCCGACCGCATGGATGAGTCGTCGCAGATGTACGGCATGGACCAGGTCCTGCGCGTGCTCGGCAGCGAGGGGGTGGCGCGGCTGCCCGAGCAAATCGAGCCCAACGCGAAGAAGATCGATCGCATGGCCGATCTCATCGCGGAGCTCGGCAGCGACGACGCCAAGCAGCGCGCCGGCCAGCGCCTGGTCGCGGTCGCTCGACAGGTCGACTCCGAGCAGTGGATGAAGCAGAAGGCGCCCGCCGTAGAGGCGGCGAACAAGGCCTCCAAGCTGAACCCGTCGAAGAAGCAGTTCGAGGTGCAGCTGCAGCAGTACCAGGAGGAAGAGCTGCTGCGCGTGTTCTCTTCGATGAAGCGCCTCGGCGGCAAAGACATCGTCGATTATCTGATCGGGTTCGCGCAAAACACCGCCAATACGCCGAAGCGCCGCGCCGCCGCCCTGGCAGCGCTCGAAGGCAACCTCGACAAATCGAACCCCCAGCACGCTCAAGCGATGCTGGCTCTGGCCGCCAACAACGACACCCCGGACCTCGTCCGCGACGTGGCCCTGCGGCGCGTCGGGGAGATGCCCCGCCACCTGGTCATCGAAAAGCTCTACGAGCTGTTTCAAAACGATCGTTGGCAGGTTCGCCGCGTCGCCGCAGAGCTAGCGCTGCGGATGAGCGACACGGCGCACGTCGACGAGTTCATGAACCAGCTGCGCAAAGCCGAGGGCATGGCCATCACCGAGCCGCTCCGCTACGGGGCCATCATCGGGGAGATGAAAGGACCCCAGAAACCCAAGCAGGTGCTGTCCAAGTACCTGGCCAAGAGCGCACCCGTCCAGGCCCGGCTGAGCGCCCTCGGGTACTATTACGAACACGGCACGAAGAACGAGATCTCCGAGGTCGATGCCCTGTCCACCGACAAGACGAAGGTCCCCGAGTGCAAGCGGGACGCGAAGGACTGCGAGTGGACCTGCACCGTTTCGAGCGGCAAGGAGCAGCAAGACAAGGAGATCAAGACGGTCGGCGACTTCGTGAAGTATTGTGTCGAACCCGCCATGGAAAAACGCGTCCAGAAACCTGCACCTCAGGGGGCACGGTAGGCCTTACGCCGTCACGCGACCGCCGATGCATCAGTTCAATCCGAGAGGGACCGCCGGATGAGCTCCGACCCAAACAAGAAAACACCTCGCACGTTTCAGTGTCGCAACGCGCTCTGGCACAAGTTCGAACAGATGGCGCGGGAGCTCGAATGCTCCGTCGACTACCTGATCAACGACGCGATGAAACAGTACGCGCGGCAGCGCGGCTACAGCACGGCCGCGGCGCACGCCCCCGCGCCGGATTCGGCACCGGTCTCCCCGGGCACCACCTCGCTCGGGCCGATGCCTCCGCCCCCCGCCGCTCCACCGCCGACGCGGCTCAGCACCGGCTCCGGCTCGATGCCCCTGCCCGTGCCTCCGGTGCCCACCGGGGGCGGTTCCGGCGCCAAGCCCCTGCCGCCCCCACCGTCGATGAGCGCCTCGGGCGCGCTGCCGCGCCCCGTTCCGCCGCCGCCAGCGCCGCCCCCTGCCGCCAGTCAGCCGTCATTTTTTCCCGGCACCAGCGGCTCGTCGCCGCCTGCGGGCTCTGGCACCTCGCGCCGGCCCCCCACGCCGCCGCCCCCTTCGGCGCAGCGCAGCGGCCCTCCACCCGCCCCTCGCGGTGCACCGCCGCCGCCGATGCCGCGCTCGATGCCCCCTGCTGCCCCCGCGCGCTCGACGAGCTCCGCGCCGGCCATGCTGGGCATCTACTATTTGGGGGAACGCATCGCCGTCAACAAAGACCGCTTCATCATCGGCCGCGGCAAGCAGTCGAGTGATCTCACGATCAAAGATCCCAACGTCTCGCGACAGCACGCGATGGTCGAGTTCGTGAACGGCCAGTACTTCATCGTCGACATGGGCTCCACCAACGGCATCGAGTTCAACGGGCAGCGTGTCCAGCGCAAGATCATCAACGAGGGCGACGTCTTCAAGGTCTGCGATCACGAGCTCCACTTCTCGTACAGCTGACACGTGCACGCGGTTCTCATCGGCGCCGGAGCGCTCGGGCGCTTGTACGGCGTGCATCTGGCCGCTGGCGGCGCCGACGTCAGCTTCGTCGTGCGCGAATCCCGCCCAGCCGGCGACGACCCGTTCATCGTCGAGCGCTTCTACGGCCCATCACAGCGGCTGATCCTCGAGCGGCCCAGGCGGGTCACCCGCGTCCCCGACGACGCCGACCTGTTGCTGCTCGCCGTCCGCGCCGAGCACCTCACCGGCCCCCTCACCCGCGCCCTGACGCTCGCGCCCCCGGTCCCGATCATCGCCCTGACGCCGCTGCTCCCACCGTCGCTCGCCCGGCTCGAGGCGGCGCTGGGGCGGCGCGTGATCGTGGCGCTCCCCGCCGTCGCCAGCCGCCTCGATGCGGACAGGGTCGTGCGTTACTTCGTGCCGCCGTTGAGCGAAACCTCGATCGATCGCGACGCCGCCGAGGACCCCCTCGTGCGCGAGCTCGTGGAGACGCTCACCCGAGCCGGGCTTCCCTCCGGCTTCAAAGCGAACGTGCGCGATCGCAACCCCGCCACCACGATCCTGTTTTATCCGCTCTCGCTCGCCCTCGCGCTCGCCGGCAGCATGGCCCGCCTCCTGTCCGATCGCCCGCTGCTGACCCGCGCCCTCCGCGCCTGTCGGGAGCTCGCCCCCATCGCGCGAGCCGTCGGCCCCGTCGAGCCCGGCGTTTCCCTGCTCGTGCGCTGCTCGACGCCGCGCCTGCTCCGCGCCGGCATCGGCGCCGCCCGCTGGATCCTCCCGGACCTCGTCACCTTCATCGAGGATCACTTCGGAACCAAGCTATCGAGCCAACACCTCTGCCTCGGCCGCCAGATCTCGGAGCTCGCCGAAGCCCACTCCATCACCACACCCCAGCTCGACACCCTGCTCCGGGACCTCGAAGCCCGCCGCGACGCGCAGGCTTGATTGCCGCTCCGGCCGGCGACGGGTGATGTTTTGAT
Organism: Pseudomonadota bacterium; assembly: GCA_023418705.1. Classification (GTDB taxonomy): domain Bacteria; phylum Myxococcota_A; class Polyangia; order Polyangiales; family Polyangiaceae; genus JAEZYZ01. Next base: position 4,760 of record JAEZYZ010000350.1, read on the forward strand.
GCCCACCCTCGCAGGTGCTCGGCAGCTGCGCTGCCTGCGCGCCTGCGGTCCCTCCCATATCCGTGCTCGGCGCGCCGAGCGCGCCTGCGCGCGGATGGGAGGGACGCGGCGTGCCGAGTGGTAGAGAAGCAGGGTGACTGGGACCCGGTGGTGTTCAAGGTGCTGCAGCGACCGACTGGCGTGGAGATCGGTGGCTCACCGATCCACTCGTTTGACAGCCAGAAATGCGCTCGTTTCCAAAAAAGCGACGGGCGGTTTGAATCCATGGCCGCGACACGCGTCCATGGGCATCATGAACACCGGATCCGTGAACCGAAGAGGAGCCGGAGTCCGCGCACACGACGCGACGCAGCCGGGGTTGGGTCCCGCAGCGTTCTCGCCATAGTCGAGCACACCTTCGGGGACGATCTTCATGCCCGGACCGTGCTGTCGTTGTCGACGGAGTTCTCGGCGTGCTGAAGGCCGCCACTCTGGGAATACACGCGATTGGACGAGGACTCGCTGCTGCAAAGGGGCTCAATCGGAAGCACGCGACCAAGCAGATCGACCGGCGAATGAGCAACGGCAAGCTGCACATGTGGCGGCTGTTCGCATAATGGGTGCGGTTCGTGGTCGGGTCCACGTTGCTCGGCGCTGCCGGAGAACGCGCTGGGATGGAGCGGATGCTGAAGGTCAACACGTCGACGCGGCGCCAGCATTCGCTCTAAAATTGGGGAACCCTCTGGAACTCCGCACTCCCGAACATGCCTGACGATCGGCTCGCGTTGCTCATGAGCGCCTACGACGAAACCATTCGCGAGCACGCGTTTTCCTGCGAAATTTTTGGCCTCATATGAGGGGATGGCTCAGGGGTGGTACTGGTGATGCAGCCGGTTTCGTCAGAACAGGTCATTTCCGTTCTATTCACATCGCCATCGCCGGTACCATCCAGGTCGCAGTTCCCGCGTGCACGGTCGCCGCTCCTCCGCCGTCCATTGCACGGGATCCGATACGTGTAAAACGACTGACCCGTCGGGCAGACCGAATCTGGCTCGAATGCCTTCACGGGCTCGAGACACATGAACCCGGCGAAAGTAAGGTGAGCTCTTTACATCGAAGAGGTTCGGGATAGTGCGATTTGCTGCGAGTTCCCTTTCAAGGTGCGGAATTTGGTTGATCAGGACACGTTCGAAGGAAACACGACCAATGACCACACCGGCCAATCCGGCAGTCCCGGCCACAATGATGCACCATAGCGTCGGAAGCGGAAGCGCGCGGCGGCTGAGTTTGAGGGACCCCAGAACTACGAAGAGAACCGCGATCAGGCTCAGCGCCATTCCGAGTAGTGCCTCGATACCTTGGGCAACAAAAAGTCCAGCTCCAACCAGTAGCGCACCTCCCACACTGAGTGGGAGGTGAAGAGCTGCCCTCAAACACCACTTGTTCATCGGTTGGCTCGCAGGAGGCTGCGAATCTGCCGGAGCCTCAATACTAGTCCAGCTCTGTAACCCATTTGTATGTGAGCAACGCTGTTCGCGTTGTCACCCAAGTGCAAGATCTGCTCCCAACTGGACTCCTCCTCTCCAGTGAGCAGTCCCAGCACTCCATAGACAGCTCCGGCTGCCCTCACAATGGTGTAGATTTGGGGGTCGCCCCAGTATCCGGCTACGTAGTTACCGAATTCCGCAGCGTTCATGATGCGGCCTTCGACGTCGAAAGTGTCTGGGGTGTCCGCCTCGCCCGCGCGCTCGTCGTTTTCGTTGCAGTAATAGTCGGGTGTTGCGCAACCCTTGTGGCGATTCCACATGACGGCGAACCGCTCTAGCCGTGTGCTGCTATCGATCTGAACGCGATAGTCCGCTAAACTCGCTCGTACCTCCTCGCGGGTGTACTTCTTTTCGCCCGTTGGATCGAGGTAGTTGATCCCGTCGTTGCCGCAGTACATGTACACATTCGCATCCCCGCCCGCAAACCCGATCGGGTCCTTCGCGGTCCACCTCCCAGTCTTTGGTTCGTAATCCCGCGCCCCAAACCGCACGAGCTGCGTGTCCGGATCGTAGAGCCCACCCGCAAACCCGAAGGGCTGAAACCCCGGATTGGTATCGACCAACACCCTGCCGAATTCATCGTAGTCGAGCCGCTGGGCGATGGTGCCCGTCTGGGCGTTGACGACGAGCCGAACCGACCCCAAGTGGTCCTTCACCAGCCGGTGGGGGACGCCGGCGCGGTACATCAGGTCGGGGGCGCCGCCGGGGCCGGGGGCGGTGTAGACGAAGTGGGTGAGGACGCCGTCGGCGGTGAGCTCGGAGGCGGGGCGGAGCTGATCCTGGTAGAGCCAGGCGCGCGAGAACTGGCCGCCGACGCGCTTGGCGATGCGGCGGCCGAAGCC
>JAEZYZ010000416.1 GCA_023418705.1 Pseudomonadota bacterium
GCGGGAAGGCGAGCACGAAGAATGACGCAAGTCTCATGCGCGTAGCATATACCCTGCTCGGCCGAGCTGGGGAACGTGCAGGGGGCATGGCGCGGTGGGAAGTGAGGTAGCGGGCGGTGCGGCTTCATCTAGGCGCGTCAGAAAGGAAGCGGCCTCATCGCCCCAACTCGAATGCTGTGCCAGCCCGGCTTGGGCAAAGGCACCTGGATCGAGAACGAGCCAGGTCTCGACATCGCGGTCCGATACACCTCGACAGCTTCGAGCACGCTTCCCGTCGCGTCGAGCACGTCGGCGAGCTCCGGCGTTCCGGTGGGCAGGGACGGTCGAGTCGTGGGTTGGCCCCAACGTGGCCCGAGCGCGCTGACCAGCAGCACGCGGAAGTGACGCAGCGTCTCCGGAAGGACCGCGAACTCGGGCGCGTTGTTCACTGCGGCAACTCGGTTCAGGATCGCGTCGTACGTGTAGTCGCTGATCCAGAAATTGTCGCAGTAGCCCATGATGTCGGTGTTGTCGTTGGGATCGAGGAAGCTTTGGCTCCGCGCGTCGTAGCCCCACGATCCGAGCCGACCGCCCTGGTAGGGAAAGTTGGGATCGGGTCCGGCGACGGGGCCGCAAGGCGCATGCTCGCGGCCGTGGTTGTGACCGATTTCGTGCGCCATCGTCTCGGCGGAGAACGACTCCGCGAAACCGACGCCGACCGCTACGCGAGCGACGGCCGCCCAAACATCGGGCGGAACGACGTAGCCGATGCCCAGCGTGCAGCTGCCGGAGCAGAACTCGCCGATCGATCGGGTCGGCTTCAGCAGCCCATAGTAGTAGACGTCGCTCGGAGGGTTGTCGCGCTCGCGTTTGGCTCGAAGGGCGTCGACCAGGCCCTCCCAGTCGATCGGGTAGCCCGTTTCGACGGTGTCCCCGACCGTAAACTCGAGGTCTGTGATGGGGTACATTGCCAGCAGGATCTCGCGGTACAGCCGTAGCCCCTCGGTGCTCGTGTCCGGCACGCCGCCGTTGGCCTGAACCGGCAGGATGTGCACCTTGAGCGTGCCGGTCTCGCGTGCCGAGAGCTCCGCGCCGTCGGTCACGGGAAAGCGCGGGCTCTGCACGCTGCCGCTGCCCGTGCCGCACTCGACCACCTCCACGACATAGCGCGTCTCGGTCGTGATCTTGTCCTTGGGCACGACGATCTGGAACGAACTCATGGTGTCCGCGTCGGTCGAGCTCGCGCTGATCTCCTGCTTGGCGAAGTAGGTGTCCACGGCCGACCCATTCTCGACGTAGATGCGCGCCGACAGCTGGCGTGCCGTGAAACCCTGCCCCACCGTCACGAAGACCCGAAACATCGCCTCTCGGCCGGCGACCACGTCGGTGTTGCGCGACGCCACGTCCAGCGCTGCGTTGGCCTGCATGAGCTGGATCTTCACGCCCTGGTAGACCGCGATTTGCTCGATGGTCAGGCCCTGAGCGAGCCCGGAACATCCGTCCTCCCCGAGCCCACCGCCGCCGCACATGCCGCCCGCGCAGCTTTCCCCGAGCCCGCAGCGTTGGTTGCAGGCGCCGCAATGCTCGTTGTTCGCCTGCGTATCGATGCAGGTGTCGCCGCAGAGCTGTTGGCCGGCTGGGCAAGCACAGGCGCCGGCCATGCACACCTGACCCTCGATGCACGTGTTGTTGCAGGCGCCGCAATGCTCCACGTCCGTCTGAGTGTCGACGCAGGCATCGCCGCAGACCGTCCGATCCGCAGGGCACGCGCAGCTGCCGTTCTCACACGACCACCCGCTCTGGCAGGCGTTGTTGCAGGCGCCACAATGCTGCGCATCCGTTTGCAGATCCGCGCAAGCGCCGCCGCAGTCACTGAGAGCCCCCTCGCACACGCATGTGCCGCCGCTACAGGTTCGACCCGCAGCGCAAGCATTGTTGCAGGCACCACAGTGCTCGGCGCTAGCTTGTCCGTCCACGCAGCTGGCGCCACACAACAAGCGGCCTTCCGAGCAACCCGCGGTCACCGCGCGGCACACCCCCTGGTCGCAGATCTGATCGGCGTTGCAGCTCCTGCCGCAGGCGCCGCAGTTGCTCGGATCCGACAAGGTGTCGCCGCAGCCACCTCCGCTGCCCGCGCCACCCCCGCTCCCCCGACGGGAACGCCCCTCCGGTTCTTCAATGTGACCCGTGCAGCCGCCCAGCAGCAAAACAAGGATCGAAAGAAGCACCCAAGGGCAAGCTAGCGTACGGGCGCGTTGGTCCACGATGTATTTCCCCGTTTCAATCCAGTGACAGTGCCTCTACAAATGTGCTCCGAAACCCGTCTCGAGGCTCATGTATTGGCCGATTTCGCCTGTGAGTACAGGTTTCCGTTGGAGGTGACGGCGTCCTCCTGCATACCGCTTGCAGCAGGGGGATAGTCGAGCATCCCCGGTTGGCCGAACCGGCATGCCGGGACCCGTGGCTCCCGGCGGCGCTCGCGGCAGAGTGGGTCAAAGAGTTGCTGCCCACGCACAGGGTAAGGAGCTCGTTCGACGGTCGCGCGCAGGACCACCGCTCCGCGGTGCCTGAGCGCCGGCTCGCCCGCGCGCGAGCTCAACCGAATTATCGCGGTGTCCGTACACGGCGAGACCCGGAATGCTCGCACAAAGTTCGGCTGCGCCCGCGAAGCTGCGATCAGCGGGAGTTCCGCGACGCGGCGGGTAAGTCGAATTGGGCAAGCTATGCTCCCGCCTCGCACAAGGCTGCGCCGAGAACTCCCGCTTTGGTCGAACACTGCAACGGCTCGTGCGAGGTCTTGCTCGAGCAGATATACTGGCGCAAGCGTCATGGTCTCGTCACTCGAGCGTCGCAGGACCGCGGCGGCCCACCGTGGCTGGCGCCGCGAGCTGGTCGTCTGGCTTGGCGCCTGCCTGGTGGCGACCAATACCGCGGCCTGCGGGGCGTCGCGTCCCGCTTCATCGCCACCTTCGCAATCGGGCGGTGCGGCGAGGCCCCAGCGCCAAGGGTGGTCCGAACCGATGCAGACGCTGCACTTCCACAGCGGTGTACGGGGCGTTTTCGCAGCTCTGGAAAGGGAACTACGAGCTCAGCCTCGCAGGCGAGGCGTACGCAGCAGAGTGTCGCTTCAAGATCGTGGACGTGGACGTCGGAGACTCGGACCCGGAGACGTGCACCGGCGATGAAGTCTATTTACTGTGGGGCGTCTTTAGTGTCATGGGGGTTACGCTACCGGAGCGCCTGTCAGCGGTTCGCGTGCGCCTCGTTCGAGACGGCGTTCCGCTCTACGAGGGCACGGTGAACCAATCCACCTCCTGCGAGGACTTCGTCGCCACCTCGGAAGAGTCCGGCGTGTGCGTTTTCGTCGAGGCAAACGACTGGGGCATCGAGCGGGAGTAGCTCGGCAAGCAGATGATCGGATTGCCCGGCACCCAGCGGGATGACGATCCTCGGTGACGAGGCCCCGCTGGGCGCCGGTGCGCCCGACCGGCCCTCAACGGACCTGTATCTGGCCGCAGGTGCCGCTGTTGCAGACCAGCGGCGCGCAGCAATCGCTGTCTTGAGTGCACTCGCCGCAGGTGCCCGCCACGCAGGCACACATCCCCCGTGCCACCCACGTAGATGCGCATGGCGGCCGGGCGAGTCCGATCGCCGAACCGTGCCGCGCCCGTCAGCACGAAGTCATCCTGGATGAACAGATCGAGCTCGGCCCCCGGATCGAGCTCTATCTTGAAGAGCCCGGTGGCCCAGACATCGCCGCCGACGAACAGCGCTGTGCGGCCTTGGATGCGCAGCGTGACGCCCCCGAGTCCGCCAATCTGGTTCACGTAGTAACGCCCGCAAGGCAATGCGACCTCGACGTTGATTCCCGCAACGACAATCAGCGCGTCGGGGTCGAGTCCGACCGACGCATTGTCGTTGTTGCTTCGGGCGTCCTCCACGATCGCGCCGACGTCGAGGATCTCGTCCGCGCCGCACGCGCAGGGAGGCGCGACCGACACGGCTTGGGTATGCCGGCTTCCTCCCAAATCGACGATGGGGCCCCCCACGAAGCCAACGCCGGCGGGCGTATAGAGATCCCGCCCGATGTTCACGACCCCGAACGCGCGCGCGTTCTGCGCGAGGTGCGCGTCGCGTCCTACCTCCACGACTCCGGCTACGTTGAAGTGAGGCGCAAACTTCAGGTCGCCGCCCACCTTGAGCAGCCCGCCGAACAGGATGTCGCGCGTCCCGGCAACCGTAAAGGAACCGCCGACGTCGGCATAGCCGGCGGTGATGTAGTCGCCGTTGACTCCGACCGGGCCGCCTCGGAGCCGACACTCGACCTCAGGCTGTCCGTCGTCAAGTAGCCAGCAACGTTCGTTTCCTCGCAACTGCAGAGAGCGGAGGTAAACGACTGCTCCGCGAGCGAGCCCGTGCACGTGTCACGAACGACCGTGCCCCCGCGAACCAGCGGCACGATGGGTCCTGACCCCGCGCAGAAGCCCCCTTTCGAGCTGCCTCCATCGGAAGAGTCCCCGTTCGACGAAGCGCCTTCTCCGCCAGAGGAGCCACTGCCCGAGCCAAACGCCCACGCATCCTGGGCATCCTCGGACACGGCGTAGCCAGGCACCTCGATATTCGAGAGACGCTGCCATTCCAAGACGGGACCTGCTTCCACCAGCAGCCGGACGCCCGCGGGGGCACTTTCCACACCGAAAGTCAGCTCGAAGGGTGTTCGGCCAAAGTCGAGACGCGCGGGCTGGCTGCGGATCGGCCGAGACGGGAAAGCGCGGCGCCCGCAGCAACGTAGTACCGTTCCCCAAAGGACAACGCCCCAGCCAAACGAGCCCCGGAGCTCCATGGGACGTCCTCCGAAAAGCTCAGCCCCGAATAGCCGGCGCGAACTCGAAAGCGGGGCGCGGATACAGGACGAACCTGTGTCGATGGCGAAGGGGAAGGGAGCGGCGCGGGCTCCCCCTGAACATCGATTTCCCCTCCTTCGATCAACCCGCCAAGCGTCGATCGGACGATCACGCTGGCCTCCTCCACCGCCGTCGCTTCATTCCCGACAGGCGCTCGCACCCGTCGCACCAGAGCCCGTCCGCTGCGCGCGTCGATGACGAGCAGCGTCAAGACGTCGGCATCCCGGTCCAGCACCACCGTCGCGAAGGCTGACCGTCCCTGCGCCGCGCGCAGATACCGCTCCAGGGAACCCGTGAGTCCCGGCGCCGGCAGCGCCTCTTTCCTCGCGTCCGGCGCATTCGGGAGCGCGCCCGCGCCCGCGTCCGGCGCGCTCGGGAGCGCGCCCCCGCCCGGCGCATTCGGGAGCGCGCCCGCGTCCAGCGCGCTCGGGAGCGCCACCAGCTCGATGCCGAGCGGAGCCACGTAGTCTCCAATCGCCGAAATCAACGCCGGCGCCAGGTCCCCCACTGACGGTTCGGCGATCAACACCGCGCGGGCGGTTTGGCGCCCCGTACCAGCGCGACCAGCGTCGGCGATCGGCGCCGCTGCTGCGACCAGCGGCAGAACCAATGCCGCGAGCACATGACAGGCGACCCAGTAGCGAACGCCACGACCGACCATGGAGCGATGGCATCATGAACACCGCGCCGGCTCCCGTACAGCTGAATCCGCTTCGCGTGCAGGAGACCGCGGACGTCACCGTCTTGCCCCGCGGCTGGCGACGACGAAGCGCGTCGACGTAGACGGAGGCGAGGCGCGTGGGCGCCATTCGGAGTCGCTCGCCTACGGGTCTGCACCGGCCGCTCGCCGATTAGCTAGCTGCGCTGCGGCCGCCAAAGCCGACTCAGTCGAAGATATCATCGACTCGCATCGCAACCACCGCGCGCTCGATCCACCGTTCGAGAGTGGCCGGGTCAGTGCAGGCGGTGATCCGATCCCGGTGCGCTTCCGAGACAACGAGTCCGCGGGACCTGAGGACCGCGACCAATGCGGTGGCCTCGCCCTTCACGACGCCGATGGCCTCACCCTTCACGACGCCGATGGCCTCGTGATGGCGGGCAAATTCGCTTTGAAATTCGTACCCCTTGTTGGCCATCAGTTCCTCCAGCGCGGACTTGGCGGCTTCTCCTAGCGATATGCGGATCAAGTCCGAGTATCCCCCGCTACCTCGACCACAGTGCAGAGAGCTCGAGCTCTAGCGCCTCGAACGGCTCGATTCGGACGGCAGCGCTGCCCTTCCAGACACCGAGCAAGCGATACGCCGATGCTTCGAGCTTGAAGGCCTCGAGCGTCTGCAACAGGGGGTCCACCAACCAAATGGATGAGACGCCGTCGTGCAAGTAGATCGGCATCTTGTCCGCGCGGTCGATGGAGGCGGTGGACGGAGATAGGATCTCGCAGACGCAATCCGGTGCAAGCTCGAAGGCGGCAGCATCCGGCAGCTCGGGCATCCGCTCGCGCCGCCACCCCGCCAGGTCGGGGACGAGGACGTTGCCGCGAAGATGCAGCTCCGGTTCGTCCAGGATGATCCAACCACCCGGACCGCCCTTGCCTCGATCGAACGGATTGTAGAGCTCGCCGCCAAGATTGGACGCCGCTCGCGCTTGGAGCGCCGCCGGACGAGGGCTCGTCACGAGATCGCCGTTGATCAATTCGGCAACCAAGTGGTCGGGAACTTCCCGGAGATCCTGGTAGGTGGCGCGCTGACGGGCTGGATCCGCCATGACCAAGTCAGTTTAGCAGCAAGCGCAGTTCACGCGATCGGTCCTTTCCTCGGTCGCTCGACCTCGATCTGCACGACCACAGCACTGCCGCGAGGCAGCAGCACTGCCGCGAGGCAGCTTCGGGGTCCCCCCGCTCACCCCCGCTGTCGCTCGGCGAGGCCGTAGACTCTTAGCGGCTCTTCGGAGGCCTGGAAACGGACCACGTCGCCAAGGCGGACGCTGACTTGTTTGTAAGGGCCGTCGAGGTAGACGCGGCAGTCTTGCATCTTGCTGCGGGCCTCGATGGCGGCGCCTTGGGGCACCTCGACGCGCAAGAGGCGATACTTCTGGCCGTGCGGGGCGTAGGGCTCGCGCACGACGAGCTGCAGCTTGCGCGATCGAAGGGGGAGCACTTTGCCGCCGGCGGAGCGCTGCGCGGCGGTGGACCCTGCGGCGGGGCCAATCCAGAAGCCGCTGGAGCGCTGGTCCTCTTGGCGGCCGTGGTACTGCAGGATGTAGCGGGAGGTCGCGGCGGGAGAGCTGTGGGAATAGAGGGCTTCGTTGAGGACGCGGCGGGATCGGATGCGGCCGTTGACGGCGACGCTCATGCGGGTGAGCACGACGGAGGGCAGCTTGCCGTCGAGCGCTTGCTCGAGCATCTGAGACAGGTTGTCGCCGTGCGCGGCACAGAAGAAGCCGACGCTGTGGCCCGGCGCGCTGTTGATGCCGAGCACGGGGACGCTGCCGACGTTGTGGGAGGCGGCGAGCAGGGTGCCGTCGCCGCCGACGGTGACGACCAGGGCGGCGTCGCCGGTCTCGAAGGCGGCGTGGGGGCGCTCGAGCAGCACGGTGCGGACCTTGAGGCGCTCGAGCGATCGCAAGACGGCGTCGAGGGTGCGGACGTGCTCGCGGTGCGCGGCGAGCCAGTTGCGGACGCTCGGATCTTTGCGCTCGAGCAGGGCGAGCGCCCTCGGATCTTGCTCCTCTTCCACGTAGCGCCGGTAGGAGGAGCGCTTGGCGGCGACGATCACGCGGGTCGCCATCAGAGCTCGTCCGACAGCCGCCGCAGCGCGATTTCGGTCTTTTCGTCCTGGATCAGGCCTTCTCGGCAGAGCCGTAGGGCCTCGCCGAGGGGCACGGCGTGGACCAGGCCGTGGTGCTCCAGGGCGGAGCCGTCGAGCTCGGGCTCACGGGCGGATGCGGGGTCGACCTCGACGGCGAAGTAGATGTGCTGCTCGCCGACCATGCCGGGTGCCGGGAAGGTGTTCGGCCCCAGGGATCGCAGGGCGCTCGCGGGGACGCTGAAGCCGGTCTCTTCTTCGAGCTCGCGGCGGGCGGCTTCACGCACGCCTTCGGGGGTTTGCTCGGCGGGCTCGACCAGGCCGGCGGGCAGCTCCCAGAGGGCGCCGCGCGCGGCCCAGCCGGAGAGTGAGAGGCGCTCCGGGCCCCGCAAGAGCAGCGGGGGGCGGACGGCGCTGCGCAGATAGACCCGGTGCTCGCCCTGCTGAAAGCAGTGCGGAGCGATCACCACGACGTCGAGCGCGGCGCGGTCGACCGCGTCGTACACGAACGGCGAGCTCTGGGTGCCGTCGGGGTAGTGGGCGCGCAGGCGCCGGCGAAGGAGCCGCAAGAAACCCGGCTCGCTCTTGGGGCTCAGGTCCTCGAGCGTCTCGAGTCGAATGTCCGGGGGTGGCGGAACGCCAGGCGGGCGGCCGTGGGTCATTTCGAGAGAGGGCGGTGTGGGTGGGGAGGTCCCAGGTGCCCCACCCCCGGGCGCCGGGGTGTGAGGCAGGCGCATGCTACGGCGACTCGGGGTGAAGCGCCAAATCGCGCTTGATTTCGGCGTCGGCGGAGCCTCGGGGTCCCTTGCTCGAGGCGCGGGGGCACGGTAGGACAGGTGCGGTATTTGTGTGGCGCGCCTCGCGCTCCACGTCTCCTGCAACAGGAAGCGGATTGCCCATGATCACGTTCGGTTCGGCAGCCTCGAGACGGAGCTGCGCGGCGCGCGCCGCCGCTGCCTGCGCCGTCGCGGCGCTCGGCCTCGCGGTCTTCTCCGCCGGCGACGCCAGCGGAGCGCCGAAGCCCACGCCGTCGAAGCCGGCCGCGCCTGCGGCGGGCGCGCTGGATCTCGAACGGCTCCGCGCGGATCTCGAGAGCGGTCAGCCAGTGCGCATTCGTTCGGCGCTGCAGGCGATCGACGCGGCGCCCGCGGAGGAGCGGGCGAGCGCGGCGCCGCTCGTGGGCGGGTTGCTCGAGCGCGGGGCGAGCGTGGATCTGCTGGTGCTGGCGCTGCCCGTCGCCGGCCGGGTGAGCGATCCGGCGCTCGGAGGTCCGGTGGCCCCCTACGTGGCCCACCGCGACGCGAGCGTGCGCAAACACGCCGTGACGGCGCTGACGTCCATCAAGGGCTCCGACGCCGTCCGCGCCTTGCGGCGCGCGCTCCGGAGCAAGGACCCGGCGACGCGCGGTCTGGCCGCCAGCGGGCTCGGCGCGCTCGGCGCGCGCGAGGCGCTGCCGGATCTGTTCGCGGCGCTCGACCAGCGCGTGGCGGAAGCAGCTGGCGCGATCGGCCAGCTCTGCGACGCGGCGAGCTGTCCGAAGCTCCTCGAGCGACTCGGCAAGATCCCGCTCGAGGTGGTGCTCAGCGGGTTCGATCAGCTGCTCTTTCGAGACGCCGCCGAGGTGCCGGAGACGCTGAAGCTCGAGGTGGTCGAAAGGCTCGCTGGGCTCGGGTCGCGTGACGCGCTGACCTATCTGGCCGAGGTGCGCGCGCGCTGGCCGAAGGACGGCAGCCCGAAGGTGAAGCAGGCGCTGGACGCGGCCGTGCGCGGCACGCGCGGCAAGGAAGGAACGTGATGCGATCGCTCCTGCGTGTTGCCGGGCTCGGTGTGGCGCTGGCGCTGTCCGCATGTGGCGGAAAGACGGTGACCGGGCGGGTCTTCGATCCGAGCTGGGAGAACGACGGCGGCAGGTCCTTCGCGGCGCTGCAACAGCGCCTGGGGCGCCTCGACCTGCCCGTCGGGCCGGCGCTGGCGGTGGGTGTGGTCGACGGCGGGATCGTCGGGCTCACCTTGAAGGACGGCGAGCGCTGGCGGCACGATAGCGCGCTCGACGCGCGGCCGGTCATCGCCGGCGAGGTGGTGGTGCTCAGCGGGGGCGGGTTCGTGACGGCCCTCGAAGCGAGCTCGGGCAAGCGCTTGTGGCAGGTGCCGGCCGAAGGGCGCGCGCTGCGTGGCGCCGGGGACGACGGCGCCGTCACCGCCGTCAGCTTGGGGCGCCCCGGCGGCAGCGGCAGCTTGCTGCTCGCGGTCGATCGCACCGGGCAGGTCGTGCAGCGCCTCGAGCCGGAGGTCAGCCTGGGAAGCCCCGCGGTCGCCCGAGGGATCTTGTTCATCCCGTGGGGCAATCAGTACGTCTCGGCGGTGCAGCTGTCGTCGGGCGACGAGATCGCTCGGCTCGTCACGCGCGAGCAGGTCAGCCACGCGCTCAACGTCGGCGGCGATCTCTATTTCGGTGAACGCACGCTGCTGCGCTTCGACGAGCAGATCGCCCGCGCCAGCCGGGGGGCCGCGCGGCAGGTGGAGCTGCCGGCGCGCAAGCTGCCGGGAGAGCCGCGCTGGTTCGACCCGGGGCACGCGATCACGCCGCCCGAGGCGACCCCGCGCTCGAAGATCCAGCTCGTCGCTCGGCCGGCGCTGACCCCGGCCGGGCTCGGCGTGAGCGGCAACCGGCTCGCGGCGACCTACTACCGGCTCGTGCTCGGGCTGAGCGCCGACCGGGGCGCCGTGGCGTGGGTGAAGACGCTGCCGGATGATCTGCTCGCCGGGGCGGCGGCGGACGGCGGCTTTCTCTTGTGCGACGCCGGAGGAGGTGTGTTCGCGCTCGACGCGGGGGGCTCCCCGGTGACGCGGCGCAACTTCGGCACGGAGCTGCGCGGTTGCACGCTGCAGGCGGGCGGCTATCGCCCCACCACCCCCGAAGCACCGCCGCCGCTGGTCGAGCAGCTGCAGGCCGCGGTCGAGCTGCGCGACGCGCGGCTGGTGCCGATGCAGCTCATCTTGCTCGATGAGCTCGCGGCCGCGCCCGATGCGCTCGCCACCAAGGCGCTCATCGACGTGGCCGCCAACCCGCACGCCACCGTGGCGCTCGCGCGCCGCGCCTCCGCCCTGATCGCCAAGCGCCGCACCGGCGCCGAGTACATGCTGCAGGCGCTGAAGCAGCACTACGACTTCTTGGCGGACACCCTCACCACGCCGCCGGTGGGACCGCTCGCCGATGCGCTCGCGGCCATGAGAGACGAACGCGCGGCGCCCCTGTTGGCCCAACACCTCAACGACCCCGCCAACAGCACGCTCGACGTCGCCCGCGCCGCCCGAGCGCTCGAGACGCTCGCGACCCCGGCCGAATACGACGCCCTCAAGACCTTCTTCGCCCTCTACCGCGCCACCGCCGACGAAGCGCACCTGATCCAGGCGGTGCTCAGCGCCGCCCGCGCCCTGCTGCGCGTCGGCGGCGACGACGGCCACGCCGTCATCGAGCGCGCCTCCCGCGATCCGCTCACCCTCCCCGAAATCCAGCGCGGTCTCAACGACCTCACCATCCAGCCCCCCGCCAAGGGCGAAGCCCCGAAGAGCCAGGCCGCCACCCTCGACGCCCGAGCGCGCTGAGGCGGGGCCGTGTTCGACTCCCACTGTCACCTGCACGACGCGAGCGTGGCGGCGCCGGACGCGCTGGCGGAGCGAGCGCGGGCGGTCGGGGTCCGCGGCTTTCTGTTGGCAGGGGTGGCGCCGGACAGCTTCGCCGCCCAAACGGCGCTGGCGCGGCGTCATCGAGACATGGTGGTCGCCTATGGCGTGCACCCGCAGGTGGTGGCGGAGCTGGACGACCGCGCGCTGGACGGGGCGCTCGATGCGCTCGCCGCGGCGCTCTCGGCAAAGGAGCTGGTGCGACCCGTCGCGATCGGAGAGACCGGGCTCGATCGCAACGGGCCGGACCGCCGCGCCAGCCAGGCGCTGCAGGAGCGGGCGTTCCGAGCGCAGCTCGCGCTGGCGCGGGCGCACGATCTGCCCGTGGTGTTGCACATCCTCGACGCGCACGGTCCGGCGCTTCACGTCCTCAGGCGCGACGGCGTGCCAGCAGCCGGCGGTGTCATGCACAGCTACAGCGGTCCAGCCGAGCTGGTCGCGGACTACGTCGCGCTCGGGCTCTCGATCTCGTTCGCGGGCGCGCTGACGTATGGCGGCGCGCGCAAGGCACCGAGAGCCGCGCGCGCGGTGCCGGACGCTCGGCTGCTGGTGGAGACGGATGCGCCGTTTCAAACGCCGGCCGAGCGCAAGCCCGCCCCCAACGAGCCAGCCTTCTTGCCGCTGGTGATCGAGGCGCTGGCGAAGGCGCGCGCGCAAGATCCGAACGAGCTCTGCCGGCTCACCGAAGCGAACGCGCGGCGTTTGTTCCTGCGCGGGAGCTGACGCGGATCCGGCGAGCCGCGCCTTGAAATGCGGCCAAAGTATGGGACAAAGCGGCGATGATTTTCCAAGACGGGGCCGCCGAGCGGCCCCCCGGCGCGCTCGACCCAGCGTCGCCCACGCCTGCGCGCGCCCCCGACCCCGTCGAGGGGGGCGCTTGCGCGCGCAGGCTCGATCTGGTGCCACAGGATGCTGTCGAGCAGGCGGAGCCAGAGGAGACGCGCTACCGGCTGCACCGGCGCTTCGACCGCATGGGGCGGCTGGTCGGCGACGCGGGGATGGAGCGGCTGTTCGGGGCGCACGTGATGGTGATCGGGCTCGGCGGCGTCGGGTCGTTCGCCGCCGAGTCGCTGGCGCGCAGCGGTGTTGGCCGGCTCAGCTTGGTCGACTTCGATCGGGTGTGCATCACCAACAGCAACCGCCAGCTGCAGGCGATGAAGGGCACGATCGGCAAGCCCAAGGCGCAGGTGTTGGCGGAGCGGCTCGCGCGGGCCAACCCCGCAGCGACCGTCGAGGCGGTGATGGAGTTCTATTCGGAGCAGACGTCGGAGCTGCTCTTGGGGCGAGCGCCCGACTACGTGATCGATGCCATCGACAACGTCACGGCGAAGTGCCACCTGCTCGCGACCTGCCGCGACCGCGCCATCCCCGTGGTCAGCTCACTGGGCGCAGCGGGACGTTTGGATCCCACGATGATCCGGATCGCCGATCTGGCCAAGACCCATCAGGATCCGCTCGCGGCCGAGGTGCGGCGTATCTTGCGGCAGCGATATGACTTCCCGGCGACCGGCGCCTTCGGGATCACCGCCGTGTACTCTGCCGAGCCGGCGCAGGCCCCCATCGAGCTACATTACGACGAGGGGCAGGGCTTCCGGTGCGTGTGCCCGGGAGGCAAAAACACCTTCCACTCCTGCGAAGAGCGGCGCGTGATCTACGGCACGGCCAGCTTCGTGACCGGCAGCTTTGGGCTGTTCTGCGCCAGCGCCGCGGTGCGTGGTCTGCTCGAAGCGTGACGGGCAGAGCAGCTCGGCGTTTTTGGAGCGTGTGCGCTGCGGGCGCAACTTTCCGCCGAACATGTCGAGCAGGGGGAAAAAGGGGTGGGCGCACGCTCGACGTTCTTTGGATGGGCGCGCTACCCTGAAGGAACCACAGCAGGGGCGATCGCCGTTGACAGACAAGGAATCTCAGAGCTCGTCGAACCGCGCGGGCGGGAACAAGCCGTCCACCAAACCCGCAGCCGCCTCAGGCTCCCAACCGCCAGCGGGCGGCACCCAGCGACTGGACGCGATTTTCAGCATTCCGCCGACGGCCAAACCGAGCTCGAAGCCCCCGCCACCGGACGATGACTGGGGGGTGGACGACGACTGGGGCGCCTCGGCCAAGCCGGCTGCCGTCGACGACGATTGGGGCGGCGCCCCCAAAGCGCCCGCCCGGGCGGCGGCGCGCGGCAGCGCGAAGGCCGAGACGAAGAGCTCGCCACCGCTCGCTTCCAAGAGCTCGCCGCCTGCGGCGACGCCGTCCAGGAGCTCGCCACCGACCGCGGCCGCGGGCAAGAGCTCGCCGCCTGCGGCCCGCATCAGCTCGCCTCCGGCTGCAACGGCCGCCAAGAGCTCGCCGCCGGCTGCTCGCAAGAGCTCGCCGCCGGCTGCAACGAGCTCACCGCCGGCTGCGCGCATCAGCTCGCCTCCGGCCGCGACGGCCTCCAAGAGCTCGCCGCCGGTTGCTCGCAAGAGCACGCCGCCGATCGCGGGCGCCAGCAAGAGCTCGCCGCCAGAGAGCGCACCGAAGCCCGCCGGCGCGACGGCCACGCCGGATCCCGCGTCGCGGCCCGGCAGCCTCAAGCCCTTGCCGGTGAAGGCGATCGAGCCGTCGCCAGAGACGACGGGCGTGCCGAGCTCGGAGGGCGCGCCCCCGATGC
>JAEZYZ010000486.1 GCA_023418705.1 Pseudomonadota bacterium
GTGCCGCCGCTGTCCCCGGTGCTCACGCCTCCCGTGCCCCCGGTGCTCACGCCACCGGTGCCGCCGGTCGACCCGCCGCTGCCCCCGGTCGCGCCGCCTCCCGAGCCGCCGGTCCCGCTCGACGTCCCACCGCTCGCGGACGCGCCCCCGGACCCGCCGGGATCGGACTCCGAGCCAGAACAGCCCGCGAGCCCGATCGAGGCGCTCGCAACGAGGAGAGAAATACTGCAACGGAGGAGAGGGGTGCGACCGCGCATGACTGAGGTCTTGCCACATCGAAGCGCCGTCGTGCAGCCTTAATATGAGGCGCGTCTGCGCTTTTTCCGTGCGTCTCAGCTAATGTTTGGGTGCAGAAACTATTCTGATTGAATGATTTCGACCGAGGCAGCGCCGGCGCCTCACTGTTGGGGAGCGCCGTTCGCGATCCACTCGCCGACGCCGTCGATGTACTCTTGCGGGATGCAGTTGTCGACGCAGCCGTTCGGCATGCGCGGCAGCGCTTCGCACAAGCCCTGCATGACCAGCCAGAAGGCGCTCTGCTCGGGCGTCCCCGGCTGAACGAGCGTGCGTCCGCCGCACTTGGTCACCGTGTGGGTCGTCAGCGTCGTGTAGAGGTTGGCGTCATCCATCAGCACGAGGTGATCGCCAGTGGCGTGGCAGTCGGAGAAGCCGCAGCGCAGGTTCGCGATCTGCCGCACCGTCGCGAAATTGGCGAGCTCGGAGCTCCCGCCAGAGGTGCCCCCGGTCCCGACGCCGCCCGTCCCGACGCCACCCGTGCCGCCCGCGCCGAAGCCACCCGTGCCGCCGGCGCCGAAGCCACCCGTGCCCCCCGCGCCGACACCACCCGAGGCGAACCCGCCGGACCCCCCCGGGGCGAACCCCCCGGTGCCAGCGCCGCCCGTCCCGGCGCCGCCCGTCCCGCCACCGGGGTCGAACCCGCCCGTCCCGCCGGCGCCCGTCGCGTCGCCGCCCGTCCCACCGGTGTCCGCCGCACCCCCCGTGCCGGGTGACCCTTGGGAGACCTCAGCGCTGCAAGCCAGCGCCGTCAGCAGGACGAAGAAGGAAACGGTCGGGACGGAGCGCAAGGGTTGAGAGGGTTGGGTCATCTCGGGTCGCATCAACGGATTATAGTATTAGTTTCCCGACCGCGCATTCGCGAAAGCGCTTCACTGTTAAGTATCCATTCGAAGACAAAAGGCCCCTCCCGAAAGGAGGAGCCTTTTGCAGCGAACGAAGCTGGCGGGTGGGTCTTGTTCGGTCAGCTGTTGGCGCGCAGCTCGGTGTACTCTCCCGGGTCCGTGATGGTGACCGGGTTGTTCGTGTTGAACAGCGCGCTGTCGTCGTACTTGCCGTAATGGGTCACTTCCCCCGTGCCGCCCACGGCTGCGAAGCCGTCCGGCCCCGCCTTGACGCCGATCGCGTTCATCAGGTTGCAGAAGTATTTGTTGATCGGCCGGGTCGCGACGTTCGCCGGCGTGCCGAGCGAATCCAACACACCGAAGTCGTTGTCGTCGTTCCTGTCTTTACAGGCGCCTTCGCTGTTGCCCACCGTCAGATCGGCCTTGCCACCTTCCACGTTCACGGCCTGTCCCACCTTGAAGTAGCCGCCGCAGCTGCCGGCCTGAAGGATGGGCAGGTTGTTGAGGTTGTGGCTGTTGCCGTCCGACATCTCCTGGAGCCAGACGGTCGCGGTGTTGTCGAGCAGCTTCACATCGCCCTCGCTGAAGCTGTCGAGCCGCCCGACGAGGTAGGCGAACTGCTGCGCGTAGAAGTCGTCGATCGTCGCGATCATCTCGAGCACGCCGTCGATGCAGGGCCCGCCCATGTTGGCGTCGCCGGTGCGGTGGGAGATGCCGTGGGTGTCCTTGGTCAGGCCCAACCACGAGAACACCGTCGATCCCGGGAACTTCATGAAGATCACCCGGTTGGCGTCGCAGATGGCCGACAACACGGCGAGGTCCATCATCACGGGCGTCGTCTTGCTCAGATCCACGCCGAGCCCGCCGCCGGACGCCGCCTGCACGGACTGGGCGTTCAGCCCGAGCGCCTCTGCGGTGTCCGCGTTGCACTGAGCGGAGACCACGCCGCCCGTTTGGTGCAACAGATCCATCCAGTCCGCGAGCTTCTGCTTGTCGGACGCGCTCATGTCGACGCGCTGCAGACGCTGCAGATCGTCACGGACCACGTCGATGACGCTCTTGCCGCGGGCGACTTGGTACGTATCGGGAGATACGGGCCCGTCGCCGAAGAGGTTCGTCAGGCTGTTGAAGATCGAGGTCGGCGTGCCGATACCCGGGAAGATCTGGTTGGGGGCATCATAGGAGATGGCCGACTGCGCGTCGTTGCGCACACCGCCGATCTGCATGAACAAGGGCGAGCCGTTCGGGCTCACCTGCTCGGCGCAGATGTGGTCGAGCGTGCGGCCGGTGGAGGTGGCGTCGAACTTTCCGCCCGAGACGGGGTAGCAGGAGAAGAACGAGCCGCACACCTGGGTGTGGGGGTCGGTGGTCTGGCCGAGCTCCCCGCCGAAGCTCCACTCGTTCATCGCTCGAATGCCGCGCGGCATCAGGAGCTTGGACGCGTAGGGAGCCAGGTGCTTGAGCGTCGTCCCTTCATAGTCCGCAGCGGTCAGCTCACCGTGGGACTTCTTCGGGAACCATCGGTTGGTCAGGCAGCCGTAGTGCGAGAAGAGCACGATGAGGCGCCGGGGCGGCCCGCTCGGGAGCGATTGGGCCTTCGCGGCGCGTTCGGCGACGGAGCTCAAGAAGGGGGCGGCAACGGCGGCTCCACCCAGGCCGTAGAGAAATCGTCTTCGGGACAGTGTGGTGATCATGGTCGGATTTCCCTCTCAGTTCCCAACGGTGCGCAGACGGAAAGAATCTGCTTGGGTGAGGTCGGTGAATAGGTTGAGGATGTTGTAGCCGTCCTGAGTCAAATTCGCGCTCAGCTGGTCGACGACGCAGGCGTCATTGGAGTTCGGCAAGCGATCCATGACGAAGGAGACCAGCTGCTCGACGTAGCGGCGCTGGGCGCCGCCGCGGGCGGCGATCTCCGTCATCAGCTCGGCAGGCGACGTGATCAGCTTGCTCTCGGTCTCGGTGAAGTACACCTCGGCCGTTCCGTCGATGGCGCCGCCGAGCGCGTCGACGCTCTGCACGCTGCCCACCGCGTCGAAGCGCTCGAGCACGAAGCCCGCCGGATTGACGTACGTGTGGTGGCAGCCGGCGCAGTTCGCCGGCGAGGTCAGCGCCTCGATGGCCTCCCGTTGCGTCGCGTAATCCCCAGGCGGGATCGGCGTCTCCGTCGCTCCGGGGGGTGGCGTGCCGGTCTCGACGCCGAGCACCCTGCCGCTCACGTAGGCGCCACGGAGGATGGGGCTCGTGACGCTGTAGGATGAGTAGGAGCTCAAGAACCCGACGCGGGTCAAGTACCCGGGCCGTTCGTTGGGTTCGAGCTCGACCGGCGTCAAGTCCGGGCCATAGCCGGCGGGATCGAGGCCGTACAGCGGCGCCGTGTCTTGATTGACGAAGGCCAACGGGCTCAGCATCAAATCCCTGAACGTGCCGCCGTTGAACGCGATCTCCTCGAAGAAGGCGTCCATCTCGGCGATCATCGGTTCCATGGCAGCGGCCGTGTAGTTGGGGAACTTCGCCGGGTCGTGGTCGACGGTGCCCCAGTGCGACCCCTGGCGGATGTCGGCGTAGGCGCGGTGGAACGCCGCGACGACGGGCCCGGCCTTGTCGCGGTCTTGCAGCATCCGCTGCGCCTGAGCGAGGATCTGCTCCTTGGTCGAGAGCAGCCCCATGTCCGCGGCGAGGTTCAACTCCTCGTCGGGGATCGAGCCCCAGAGCGCGAAGGAGAGCCTGGCTGCCACCTCGTGGTTGGAGAGCCGAACGGCGGCGCCTTCTGGCTCCTGCGACAGCTCGGGGATCATGATGAACGAGGGGGACGCGAGGAACGCGTAGAGGATCGCTTCGGCGATCTCCTCGGGCGTCCCTTGAGGCGTCACGTTCTTCAGGCGCTCGAAGCTCGCCACCTCTTCATCGCTCAACGGGCGGCGGAATGCCTTGCGACCGAAGGTTCGGATGGTGTCCGTCAAGCAGGCATCGACCGCAGGATCGCAGCTGATGAAGAGCGACCGGTTCGGCCCGGCCATCACCTGCGCGGCGATCTGCTCTGCCGCCGTCAAGTAGCTGTTCCAGGCGATGTCGGTGAGGCTGCCGTCGAAGTCGGGCACGAGCAACGCCGACGGCGGCTGGTTGCCCGAGGCCTGCAGCGCGGTCACGTCGACCAGGTCCCGCACCACCGCGTCGTATTGCGCGGTGGTCATCCTAGGAATCTGCGAAGTGGCGGGGATGCCGGGAACGCAGACGCTCGGGTCGCCCCCAGCACCTCCCGATCCGGCGGTAGCACCGGCGCCGCCCGCGCCGGTGCCGGCGGCAGATCCGCCGGTGCCGGCCACGGCGCCACCGCTGCCGGGCGAGGCACCCGTCCCCGAGCTGGAGCCCCCAGTGCCGGGCTCGTCCCCGACGATTTCCGCGCTGCACGCGCCGAGCGCCGCAGCGAGCGCGCTCACGGCGACCAAAATCCGCTTTTCATTCATGGCAACGATACCTCACCAGCGACAACGAGCCTGTAACGTCTGTGCGCCTACATGGAGCTGATTCCCGAGCGACCTGGACAGGAGCATTAGAGTTCGAAGTTATTGCTGCGTGGAATGTTCCATGGACAACGTCCGAAGCTGACGCGAACCGCGGACTGGCTCTGGGGAGTTGAGTGATCGACGTCACCCCAGAAGGCTCGTTTGGCGTTCGTTGCCAGCAGGGAGGAAAAAATTGGGCCCGACCTCGGTGTTCGTGTGGGCGCGGGCACGCGCGCCCCCGCCGCCG
>JAEZYZ010000496.1 GCA_023418705.1 Pseudomonadota bacterium
GGGCTGGCGTCAGCGGCAGCGCTGGCGCGACGTCCGGCGGCGCGGGCGGCAGCGCCGGCGTGGCGGGCACCCCCGCGGGCGGCAACGCCGGGAGTGCGTGATGCCCCTGTCCGACCTGGTGACGACCGCGCAAGAGGCGTTGCTGCTCACCGTCGCGGTGTCCTTGCCGGTGCTGGGCGTGGCGGCGTTGGTCGGGCTCCTGGTCGGCGTCCTTCAGGCGGTGACGCAAATTCATGACAGCGCGGTCTCCCACCTGCCGAAGCTCTTGGCCGTGGTGTTGGCGCTCGTCCTGAGCGGGCCGTGGATCGGCGGACAGGTGAGCGCCTTCGCGCTGCGCGTCTTCGCCGGCTGAGATGCCGAGCGCCACGCTCTCTCCTTCGGATTGCCTCGACCCGGATCTCGATCCGGACGAGCCCGTTCGGGTAGGTGGACGGGTGACGGCCGTGCGCGCCGGCGGTGGGACGATCGCGGACGCGATCTGCAGCGTCGCGTTCGAGCTCGAGGCGCCCGCGGAGCTCATGCCAGGCGACCTGGTCGTCCTGCGCGCTCGACCGGGCCCACGGCTATCGAGCGCTCGCGTGGTGCAGCGCATCCCCTGCTCGCCGCCGCCTCCCGACGGCGAGCACGCCCGCTTGTCCGCGGGAGCGGGCGAGCGGCTCGCCGCGCGCGCGCGGGCGATCGCCGCCATCCGCGACTATTTCGTGCGCGAGCGCTTCGTCGAGGTCGAGACACCGGTCAACGTGCGCACGCCGGGCCTCGACGCCTACGTCGACGCGATCGCGACCGAGACGGGGTTTCTCACCACCTCCCCGGAGCTGCAAATGAAGCGGCTCTTGGTGGCCGGCCTGTCCAGGATCTTCCAGTTCGCCCGCGTCAGCCGCGCCTTCGAGCACGGCCCGTGGCACGAGCCGGAGTTCAGCATGCTCGAATGGTACCGGGCCTTCGCGGATCAGACCGCCGTGATGACCGATACCGAACAGATCGTGCACCGTGTGGTGTCCGTGATCGCGGGTGGCTCCTGGCTCGAGCTCGCCGGAGGCCGGCGCCTCGACGTGGCGCCGCCCTTCGACCGGCTCACGGTCGCCGAGGCGTTCCGGGAACACGCCAGCGTGAACGACGTGGCCGACCTGGCGGCGTCGGACGAAGATCGGTTTTTTCAGCTCCTGGTCGATCGGGTGGAGCCCGCCCTCGCCGGCCACCCGCGACCGGTGTTCTTGTGCGACTACCCGCTGTCGCAAGCGGCGTTGGCCCGCCCGAACCCCGAGGATCCGCGCTTCGCCGAGCGCTTCGAGCTGTACGTCGGCGGCGTCGAGCTCTGCAACGGCTTCTCCGAGCTCACCGATCCGGCCGAGCAGCGGCGGCGCTTCGAGAAGGAGCGGGCGCGGCGCCAATCCAGCGGCGCGCCCGTGTACGCGATCGACGAGCGCTTCATGGCGGCGCTCTGCGAGGGCATGCCACCGTCGGCGGGCAACGCGCTCGGGCTCGACCGGCTGATCGCGCTGGCGACCGGCGCCGCCGGGGTCGCGGACGTGCTGGCGTTCCCCGCCGCATGGCTTTGAGGGGCCGCCGCGGCGCTACTGGCCGATCTGAGGCACCTCTCCGATCGCCGCCATCGCGAGAAACCACCGGATGTCACGCATCGGGGTGGTGGCGAACGCCACGAAATGCCCATCCTCACCCGGGGTCTGGGGGTATCGACGAACCCCCAAGGTGAGGCCCGAACGGTTGCCAGCCAGCGGCGCCGGCACCTCCATGAGATTGCCGATGGGATACGGGACCTCGAGCGGCGGCGTCGAAGCGACCAGATCCAAGGACGCCATCAACGCGTAGAGCTCCATGGTCTGGGGCGGGCTGTAGCTGTCGCCGAGCCCGAACGTCTGGAACACGTGCTTGCCCGTGCGGCCTTCGGGCGGATCGAAGGCGATGCTGGTGGCGAAGTTCAAGGGATCGGCCGGGTCGATCCAGTGCTGCAAGAGCGAGAGCACCGGGTGATAGATGGCCGCTTCGGACTCGGGAGAGAAGGTCGCGTCGCCGAGCAGCAGGGGCAGCACCGCGGGCAGATTGACCGGCTGGGTCTTCGCGAGCAGCGCGTGCATCAGGCTGGCTCCGTTGCCGGACAGCACCACCGCCTGGACGCCGTCGGTGTACGGCATGGCGAGGCTGCCGTGGGTCGCGCCCTGCGAGTGACCGAAGAAGACGATCGCGTCTGGATCGATCAAGATGCGCGCTCCGCCGGAGACCTCCGCCGGGACATCGAGGGTCGACGCCCAGCGCACGAGCGCGAGCTGATCGGCCGCGCCCTGCAGCGGATTGCCGCGCGCCGCCTTGGGGTTGGCGAAGTTGAAGAACAGGTCCTCCGGATCGCTCGTCGAGTCGCCGCGTCGAGGCCCGTGCTGCACCTGGTCGATGCCGAGCACTGCCATCGGCACCTCCTCGGTGGGCGCGACCGCGTCGCTGAACGCGCCGGCCACTTCGGGCCGCACGTGACCGCGGTACGACCCGCCCGTTCCATGCGCGTGGATCACCAGCGGCCAACCGCTGTCGGGCATCGTGGCCTTGGGCACCGACAGCGACAGGCACACCGCCTCCGTGCGCACGGGCTCGCTGGCGATGTCGCCGCCGTCATCGGGGGCGAGGTACGGCGCCGTGCCGCGCTGGAACACGGGCAGCTCGATCAGCGCCTGGTATTCGTCGTACGCCTCGTCCCCGGTGCCGCACGCCCGGCCTCCCTCGGCCTGCGGGCAAGGCGAGCTCACGCCGTCGCCGCACAGGACCCAGGAGTTGGCGACCGGCACGGGCTCGGTTTCGACCGCTTCGGCCAACGCGGCCATCGGCGCGCGCACCTCCGCGGCCGTGATCAGCGTGGCGTTCAGGATCTCCTCGGGCGAGCCGGGGTTGTCCGCGGGCTTGTCCGGATCCGCCAAGAACGCGCGGAAGGGAGCGTAGGCCGTGTGCGCCGCGAGCAGCGC
Source organism: Pseudomonadota bacterium (assembly GCA_023418705.1). Taxonomy (GTDB): domain Bacteria; phylum Myxococcota_A; class Polyangia; order Polyangiales; family Polyangiaceae; genus JAEZYZ01. Next base: position 2,970 of record JAEZYZ010000496.1, read on the forward strand.
CGCGTCCGAGGGCGGCGTGTCGGAGAGCAGCGCGGTCAGGTGTTCCGATCGCGCGATGGGCTCTCCGGTCGCGCTCCGCATCGACGTCGTCAGCCAGACCGCGTAGGTGTGGCCGGGTCGCAGCGGGCCCCAGGTCGTGCCGTCGTCGTTCATCCGCGAGACGAGCCGCCGCACCGCCAACCAATCGCTGCAGACGTACTTGGTGCGCTCCGGCGAGTAGACCCAGCTGTGGCCCGGACGGTAGCCATATTCTGGAGACCCGGGGGTGATGTCGGTGAAGCCGACCTCGATGCTCTCGGCGTCGATCGGGCCCGAGAAGCGAAAGAACACCGTCGGCGTGGTGCCCCATCCGGTCTCCCCGGACACCGCTTCGACGTAGCGCGCCACCGCGTCGAAGCCGAGCACCCCGGCGCCGGGCGTCGGGAACCCCGTGAGATCGAGGCCCGTTTCGCTTCGGCGGACGTCATTGGGGAATGGCAGGCGGAAAAAATCGCCCGCCTCTCCCGGCGGATCGGCGCCAGGGACCTCGAAGTACGCGCGCACCTCCGTCTCGCTCGTCGCCTCGCAGTCGACCCCCGGCCAGGACAGGCCCGCCAGCGGCCCCAGAGGCGCGAACACGCAGCTGCCAGCCACGCAGGAGAGCCCCGCGTAGCAGTCCTTGCCGGTCGCGCACTCGGCGCCGATGTCGCCATCACCCTCCGGTATGCACTGCAGGGCGAGGCCCACGACGTCGCACCGGAGCCCCGCCTGACAGCTGGCGTCCGTCAGGCACGGATCGCCCTCGACGCCCTCACCAGCGCTGGCGCAGGTCGCCCCGACGCACTGCAGCCCTGGTTCGCACTCGGCGCTGATCGTGCAAGGCGCTCCGAGCGGGCTCGATCGCGACGGCTCGCACACGGCGTCGGCGCAGCGCAGCCCCGGGCGGCACGGCTGGTCGTCGCTGCACGAATCCCCCACCCCGGCGCCGTCGGGGACCGTTGGCGCGCCAGCGGCGCCCCCGCCACCCGCTTGGCCCGGCGCGCCGGCGTCTCCGCCCCCCTGCCCGCCCACGCCGGACGCCCCGCCCA
>JAEZYZ010000007.1 GCA_023418705.1 Pseudomonadota bacterium
GTGGCGGGCTCTGGGGCCTTTGGGGGCGTGGCGGGCTCGGCCGGTGCGGCGGGGTCGGGGAGCTGCCTCGGGTGCCTGGCGAGCTCGTGTCCCCAGCTCGTGGACTGTGTGTTCAACGCGGTGTGCCGCGACGGGCTCGAGTGCGCCGGGCGCAACTGCCTGGAAGGCGCGCCGGATCAGCTCGGCTGCTTCCTCGCTTGTTTCAACGGCGACTGGGAGGCCGCGGTGAACGCGGTCGACGCGCTGGTCTGCGCGGAGCGGAGCTGCCGCGGCGCTTGCAACTGAGCGCCGCGGCGTGCTCGTGGCGGACCCGGCGTCCGCCGTGGGGCGGCTCAGTTCGGCGCGATCTCGCAGCGGCCTTCGACGCAAGCGATCGAGGGCGTCGCGCAATTCGCGATGGACGGCGTCTCACACCCGACGGCCAAGAAGTCTTCACCGCAGAGGGTATCCTCGATGGTGGAAGCAACCGCGGTCAGCCACCCGGTCTCGGATTGCGCCACAACGGCCGGACATTGGGGCGCGCACAGATGTTCGGAGAGAGGCACGAGCTCGCAGTCGGCCGCGGTGGTGCAGCTCCGGTCGAGCTGCTCCATCGCGTGGCTCACTTGTGAGTGCGCCCAATCGACGCGATCCGCGCAGCTCAGCTGCCCGAAGGCGTACAGACCCCCGATGTCGAGCTGGATGGCGCCGCCGGTCGTCTGGTAGGCGTCGTAGTAGACCTGAGCGAGGGGGGTCATGTCGAAGCGAAGCTCTCGCTCGACCCCGGCCTCGCACGCGTCGCCGCGCGCGTCGTGGATGAGCTCAATCGATCCCTGCACCGGGTGCGACTCGAGGAAGCTCGAGCGGTAGCAGACGCCGAACTCGTGCTCGGCACAGCCGCCCGAGTAGAACACGTCGAGCACCAGGGTATCGCCCTCGAAGTGGCTCCTCCGAATGTCGATGGGATCGGTGACGACGTCCTCGGGGCACTCGAAGATGGGCATCGGCCCGGTGCAAGCCCGCTCGATGCAGGCGAGCTGGCCGTCTTCGCAGCCGCAGGGGCTGCAGCCACCCCTGGGGTTCGGCACGTTCGCGGCGCCGGAGGGATAGGTCTGGTGCAAGACGACGCAGGCGGCGCCGCTGCCGCTGCCGCTCGATCCACCAGAGCCAGGGGCCCCACTGGTGCCGCCGGTGCCACCGCTACCGCTCGGCGTTCCGGCGTCGCCGCCAGTGCCGCTGCTGCTCGGGGCTGGGCCGCGACAGAAGCCGTCGTCGCAGCGGTGGTGCGGACCGACGGGCTCGCAGTCATCGTCGCCCGTGCAGCCGACGTCGCAGACGGCGACGCTGCCGGGCTCGATGCTCTGATCGGTGCACGTGGCGGCGGCCGCCAGGTTGCCGCAGCTGGCGGGGTTTTCGACCAGGCAGCCGCGCGTGCAAACGCCGCTGATGCAGTCGAGCCCGTCGCCGCAGGCGCCTTGGCAGCGGGTCAAAAAGTGTGACTCACCGCCAGTCACGGGCTTGCCCGTCACCGATCCGCCGCAAGCCCCAGCCAACAGCACGCCCAGCCCCAAAGTGATCCACTTAGCTCGCATCGTCCCTCACTCCATCTGCATTGGCCGGCAGCTCGCGCCCGAGGACGCACTGGCCGACATAAGTCACGACCTGTTCGTATCTGGGGGGTACCCCAAGACGGGCGTTCGTCGCCTCCACGCGCTCACGCAGGGCGCCGAGCCGCGCCCGCAGGGCACCGAGCTCCGCCTTCACTTCGCCTTCGAGGGGGTGGCCCTCCCAGACGTCGAAGGTGTAGGTGCTGCCGCCGACCACCCCGCTCGGCGAGGTGCGCTCCGAGGCCTCGCGCAGCCGCTGGCAGATGGTCTGCACCACGGCCTGTAAATGATCGAACACCGAGGCTTCCCAACCGATGCTCGATCCGAGCGGGATGACGAACTCCGGAGCGTGGAGCATGCCGCTCGCGTCAATGCGCACGCGGCCCGCCTCGACCAGACGATCGACCAGCGTTTGCGTCTCCGCCGGGTCCTTGGACAGGTGTTCGGAGAGCTCGACAACCGAGAGCGGGCCGTGCCGGAACACGGTCACCCAGGCGAGCTCATCGAGGCCGCGGTCGCCCGAGAGCTGCGAGAGCCGCCCGAGCTCGGCGTCGGTGGCAGCGCGGTAGACGGCGCCGCTGCCGCTGCCGGAGCAGAAGACCAGCCCACTCTCGCTGAGGTCGTGCAAAATCGCCGAGACCTCGAGCTCCCCGTCGAGCTTGAAGCGCTCGAGCACGCGCTCCTTGGTCACGAGCTCTTCCTTCTTGATGAGCTCGAGCACGGCCTGCCAGAGCATCTTGCCCCGCTCGGTGCGGCCTTCGCTCAGGCGCCGCACCTTGCGGATGTAGGCCCGGAGCGCCATGCCGAACATGTCCGCGCTGACCTTGCGGCTCACGCCTTGCGCCTCGAGCTCAGAGGCCAGGTCGACGAACACCTGGTTGGCGATGTGGGCGAGCGGCGCACGCACGCCGCCCGACGTGGCAAGCTGCGCGATCAGGACCGTGACCTGTCGCACGATGGAGTCGATGAGGATCTGGACGTTCATGGCCGACGACGAAGGCAGCATGACCGGTCCGCGCGGCCCGCGGTAGATGACCGGACAGTCACCCCGCGGCGCGATCGGCCGGGCGCGCGGCTCGGGGCGCGTCCGAGTCCGGGTGAGGGCGCACGCTCGCTCGGGGCCGCTGCAGCGCGCGGAAAGGCGGACGGATCGACGGCGGGTGGCCCCCGGGCGGTCCACCGCGTACGCTACAGGCCGTGCGGTTTCGTGGTCTCGTGTGCGTGCTGCTCGCCTCGCTCGGCGTGGCGACGACGCTGCCGCCTTCCAGCGCCCAGGCGCAGTTCAACCCCTTCGGGCGCAAGAAGGAGCGCAAGCCCGCGCGCCCCGCGGCGCCGGCGCGTCCCGCACGGCCTGCAGCGCCGGCACGCCCGGCAGCCCCGGCTCCCGCAGCCCCGCAGAAGACGCGGAGCACCGAGGCGCTGATCGCGCGCTACACCGGGATCGTGCTCGCGCAGCCGGGGGCGGCGTTTCCGCTGCAGCGCCTGGCGGAGCTGTACCGCGAGCGGGACGGCAACCTCGACGCGCTGCTCGCCGACTTCGAGAAGCGAGCGGCCGGCGGCGACGGCCGGTTCAACGCCTTGGTGGCGCTCGCGGGGCTGTACAAGCAGGACGGGCAGCTCGAGCGGGCGATCGCCACCTACGAGCGGGCGATCGGGGAGCAGCCGAGCAACCCGACGCCGCTGACGGCGCTCGCCCACCTGCTGCTCGATCGCGGAGACAAGGCGGCGGCGCGCCAGCGGTTTCAGGCAGCGCTGCCGCTCTTGAAGAACGACGCGGAGCGCGAGCAGGTCTTGCGCCTGTTGATGCAGCTCGCGCTCGACGAGAAGGATTTCGCCGCCGCACAGAGACATCACGCGGAGCTCGTGCGGCGCGCCGGGGGCTCTCCGTTCGTGCGGGCGGAGCTCGGGCGCGAGCTGATGCTGCGGGGCGAGCACGCGCGCGCGGTCGACGCCTTTCGCGAGGTCGTCCGGGCCGCGGCCGGTGACAACCGCGTGCTGGCGCCGGCGCTGCGGGATCTCGGCAAGGCGCTGGCCAAGGCGGGCGATCGCAAGCAAGCGATCGTCGAGCTGCGGCGCGCGTTGCGGCTGGCCGGAGCGCAGGCGGGGATCCGGCGCGAGATCTACGACGTGATCGTCGAGGTCTACCGCGCCGACGAGCGGCTGCCGGAGCTCATCGCGGAGCTCGAGCGGGACAAGGTCCAAGACTACGATCGGCTGCGGCTCTTGGCGGGGCTCTACGAGGAGACCGGCAAGATCGACCGGGCGCTCGAGACCTACGAGCAGGCGCTCGCGAAGAACCCGCGCGACGTCGACACCCGCATCCGCGTCGTGCAGCTCCTACAGATCCAGGGCGAGCTCGACCGCGCCATCTCCCAGTACGAAAAGCTGATCGAAGCGGCGCCGCACAACCCCGACTTCGTGTTCCAGCTCTCCGAGGCGCTGCTGCAGCGCGGGGAGCGCGACCAGGCGCTCGAGCATTTGAAGAAGCTCGAGGCCCGCTCGGGCAAGGAAGAAGAGACGCTCGCCGCGCTGGTCGATTTCTACGAGCGCATGGGCGAAAAGGATCGCGCGGTGGCGCTCCTGCAGCGGCTCACGCAGATGGGCTCGCGCGACGCCCGCCACCTGGTCGAGCTCGGCGAGCGCTACTGGGAGCAGGGCGACAAGCAAAAGGCGCTGACCACCTGGGAGCGCATCAAGACGCAGGGCAGCGACCGCGCCGAGGCCCTGCACACGCTCGGTGAAGTCTACCTGCAGCACGACCTGCCCAAGGAGGCGCTCGAGTCGCTGCGGGAGGCGATGAAGCTGCGGCCGAACGGGCTGAAGTACAAGAAGGCGTATGCGTTGGCGCTGGAGCGCACCGGTGCCGCGAGCAGCCGCGCCACCCGCGACCGCCAGTACGAAGAGGCGCGCAAGATCTGGGAGGAGCTGCTCGCGTCGGCGGGCAATAACCAGCACCTGGCCCGCGAGGCGCGCCAGCACATCGTCACGCTGTACAGCTTGAGCGGTCAGCTCACCCAGCGGCTGGCCCCGCTCGCCCGCCAGCTCGAAAAGAAGCCCCCCGACCTGAACGCGGGGCGGCTGCTCAGCGAGGCGCAGATCCGCTTGCGGCGCTACAAGGACGCCGAGCGCACGCTGCAGAAGATCATCGAACACGCTCCCGGCGACGTCCCGAGCTTGCAGCAGCTCGAGCGGGTGAGCGTCCAGCAGCGCAAGCTCGATCAAGCGATGGCGGTGCTGCACAAGCTGGTGCGCGCCGACCCGAAGCGCGCCCGCGAGTACTACCAGCGGCTGGCCGAGTACTCCGCGGAGCTGTACCGCGACGACGACGCCCTCAAGTACGCCGCGCGCGCGGTCGACCTGAGCCCCGACGACGCCGAGGGGCACCGAAAGCTCGGCGAGATGTATCGGCGCCGGCAGCAGCCCCAGAAGGCCATCGGCGCCTTCCGTCAGGCCATCTCGAAAAACGATCGGCTGTTTGCCGTCTATTTCGATCTGGCGGAGCTCTTGTTGAACGAGGGCCAGTCGGACGAAGCCGACCGGCTCTTGCGCCGCGTGCTGCGCGCCTCGCCCGACGAGGAGCTGGTCGCCCAGGCCGCGCGGCTCAGCATGCAAATCAACCTGGGCAAGGGCAGCCTCGACAGCCTCGAGAAGGACCTTTTGCCGCTGTCGCTCGGCAACCCGAACAAGCCGATGTACCGCCGCCTGCTGGTGGAGATCTACGGGGCGCTGGCGTTTCCCTGGGTGCACCAGAGCCGCAGCCCGGACCCCGAGCAGGCGCAGAAGGCCCGGCAGGCGTTGCGTCAGCTCGGTGAGCGGGCGGTCAAGCCGCTGCTCGACGCGCTCGGCGACGAGCGGGACACGCAGCAGCGCATCGCGCTCGAGCTGCTCGCCCACATCGAGAACAAGAGCGCGGGTCCGGCGCTGTTTCAGTTTGCCACCAGCGGCGCGAGCACCGACTTGAGGGTGCGCGCGATGATCGCCGCCGGCTCCCTCGCGGATCCGGCGCTGCTGCCGCGCCTGCAAGAAATGCTCGTGCCGGGCGGCGACCCGAGCTCGGACGAGTCCGACCCCGTGACCGTCGCTGCCGCCTGGAGCCTCGCCAAGCTGTCGTCGCCGCGCGCGGTGCCGCTCTTGACCAAGCTGCTCGAGAGCGACGCGCCAAGCATCCGGGGCCTTGCGGCGCTCGGGCTCGGCCGCCTGAAGGAGCGGCGCGCGGCCCCGGCGCTGCTGCGGGTGGCGCAAGCGCCCGAGGCGGGTCACCTACCGCGGGCTTGCGCCGCGCACGCGCTCGGCGAGCTCGGCGCCGCCGATGCGGGCGCGTTGCGAGTGCTCGCGCAGCTCGCCGAGGCCACCGATCCGCTGCTGAGGTCCACCGCCGTGCTGGCCCTGTCGCGGCTGAAGGCCGACGCCGCGCCGCCGGCGATCGCCGCGGCGCTGGTGAGCCCCAACGCATCGCTGCGGCTCTCGGGGAGCGCGGCGGCCGCGGTGTGGTCGACCGGCGAGTTTCGCGCCACCGGGGAGCCGCTCCGAGCGCCGCTCGATCGCGTGGACGTGCGCCGGTTGCTCGAAGACCTGCGGCCCGAAGGCTATCGGCCGGAGGAGACGGCGCGCGCGCTGGTGGCGCTCTCCGACAGCTTGAAAGCGGCGAGCGTCGCGGCGGTGCAGAGCTCTCCGGAGCGGGCCCGGGTCGTCGCCGATGCGCTGCTCGCGGGCGGGGGGAAGCCCGCCTTTGCGCCCCTGATGACCGACCCAGCGGCGCTCGAGCCGGCGCTCCGGCAGTCGGCCAGCGACGCCGCGGCGGGCATCGCCGCCGCCGTGACCGAGCCGTTCCTGGCGCTCGCGACCCATCCCTCGCCCGAGGTGCGCGCCCGGGCGGTGCGGTTCCTGTCGACCCGCCCCTCGCCGCGAGCCAGGGCGGCGACCCTCGAAGCGCTGAAGGACCGCGACGAATCGGTGCAGCGGGCCGCCCTCTCCGCGCTGGCAGCGTCGGGCGATGAGGCCGCCATCCCGGCGGTGGCGGGTCTGCTCGCCGCGCCGACCCCTTGGCCCCTCCGGGCTCGAGCCGCCGAGACCCTCGGGCGCCTGGCCCGCGAGAGCCGGCACCCGGCGGCGCGCAAGCCGCTGGCGACGGCGGCCGAGGCCGATCCTTTCGCGCTGGTGCGCGAGGCGGCGCTTTTGGCGCTCTGGCAGGTGGACGCCGCGCTGGCACGGCCGATCGCCGAGCGTACGGCCTCGAGCGATCCGGAGCCGCGGCTGCGCAAGACCGCCGAGCGGCTGCTCGCGGGCGGTGGTAAAAGCGCCCGGTGAGGAGGCCTCTCCGACCCCGTCTCGCCGCGTTCGCGCTGGCTGCGTTCGCGCCGCTCGGCGGCTGCCGCAACCTCGATCGCTTCGACACCGACGGGAGCGCCGCCTTCTGCGGGTCGATGGTCAGCGCGCCCTTCGCGAACGAGGGCTTCTCGCCGAGCGGCCCCCCGCGGGACCTCAGGATGCGGCTCGAGCTCGACGTGGATCGACTGCAGAGCGCGCCGGGAACGCTCACGACGGACGACGCCGGGCACGGCATCTGTGGTGACGCGCCGCTCTTCGACGGCGCGGCGCTCCGCGGCATCCCGGAAATGCAGCACGACCCCCTGTCGACGTTGAGCTTCCTCGAGTCGAGCGACTACGACTTCTTTGCCTGGGTCGACTCGAGCTGCGCGGGAACACTGGTCAGCGTCGTCAGCTTGATGAAAGACGATGACGTGCAAGTCCGCCTGCTCAAGCCGGCGCCGGAGGCGGCGACCGACGCCGGCGCCGCCGAGCGGCCGGGCTTTGCCTCGTTCCGCCTCGCGCGGCGCGCGCGCGGTTGCGATTTTTGATGAAGATCCTGGCCATCGAGACCTCCTGCGACGAGACCGCGGCGGCGGTGATCGACGCCGACGGGACCGTGCGGAGCGACGTGGTGCACAGCCAGGTCGCGCTGCATGCGCGCTACGGCGGCGTGGTCCCGGAGCTTGCGTCCCGCGATCACGTGCGCAACGCGCGCCCGGTGATCGAAGCGGCCCTCGAGCGCGCCGGCAGCACGCTGGGTGATATCGACGGCATCGCCGTGACCTGCCGGCCCGGCTTGTCCGGCGCGCTCCTGGTCGGCATGCAGGTCGCCGAGGGCCTGGCCTGGGCGGCGGACAAGCCCATCGTGGGCGTCGACCACCTCGTCGGGCACTTGATGGCGGTGTTCCTGCGCTATCCGGAGCTCGATCCGGCGCCGCCGCCCGAGCTCCCCTTCGTGGCCCTGCTCGCCTCGGGCGGACACACCGCCATCTACCGGGTCGACGGCCCCGCGCTCGACCAGGTGCGCGAGCTCGGCGCGACGCGAGACGACGCGGCGGGGGAGGCCTTCGACAAGGTGGCCAAGCTGCTCGGCTTGGGCTACCCGGGCGGCCCGGTCATCGATCGGTTGGCGCGCGAGGGCGATCCGGACGGCGTGCCGCTGGCGCGACCCATGAAGTCCCGCGCTTCGCTGGAGTTCAGCTTCTCTGGGCTGAAGACCAACGTCGCGCGCTGGGTTGCCGACAACGGCCGCCCCGGCAACGATCAGCGCCTGCGCGATCTGTGCGCCGCGTTCCAGCGCCGCGTGGTCGAGGCGCTGGTGAGCAAGACCGTCCGCGCCGCGCGCCAGGAGCAGGTCTCGACCATCGTTTTAGCCGGCGGCGTGGCGGCCAACCGCGAGCTGCGGCAGAGCGCGGCCCGCGCTGCTGCCAAGCACGGCCTGCGTCTGGTCGTCCCGCCGCTCCGCGCCTGCACCGACAACGCCGCGATGATCGGCATGGCCGGCGCCCACCGGCTACTGGCGGGCGAGAACGACGCCGGTCAGCTCGAGATGAGCCCGCGCACGGCGCTCTTGCGGGTCACCCGCAAAGGCGGCGGCCGGCGGTGCTAGCAACGAACAGTTCGACTATGCAGCGCCCCTGCGACGCGCCGCGGCTGGCGCGCCGCGCAGCAGCCCGGCAGAGCTGAGATCCTCGTCGACATCAGGCCAGTGGATGCCGAACCCGCCACCAGCGATGCGCCACCGCCCCCGCTGTTCCGGCGTGGCGTGTAGCAGCCTGGGAAACCACGCCAGTGGCACAATGATCGTCCGGCCATCTGCCAGGTCGGCGCTGAGGGTCGCATCGTCGACTCTGACGTCGAGAATTCGCTCGCCGGGGCTAGGTTCCGAAGGACTCATTCCACTTTTCCACGAAGTCTCGTTGGTGCTGTTGGATGATGGCCGAGATCTGGTTTAGCTCACGCGCGGGAAAACCAAAGTTTTATGCGAGGGCGACCGGCGCCAGCCAAAACTTCGCGGTCCGGTCGTCGCGGTCCACATGAACGTGCGGCGGTTCGTTCGGCTCATGGCTGTAGAAGTATACCCGATAGGGGCCGGACCGCAGCAGGGTGGGCATGAACGTCGTAGACTACCGATTTTACTCGCTCACCAAGAACTCGACGGCGTCCTTGCGCAGGCGGACGCGGTAGCCGGGCACGCCGTCGCGGAAGCGGAAGCGGATCTGGGCGCCGGAGTCGAGGTTGTTGGTCTGCACGCGGGCGATGCGCTTGTCGCGCTTGGCGATCCCCTGGGCAGACTCCATCACCTTGCGACCCGGGATCACCACGGTGAAGCCGGTGGGATCGATGTTGCCCTGGATGGCCGCGCCGGGGGCGTCGAGGCGCAAGCGGTGGATCGTCGGGCGGCGCACCTTGCCCTTGCCCCACGGCTGCACGTCCTCTGGCTTGACCCGCGCTTTGGCAGCCTTCTTCTCGGGCTCCGGCTTCGGGTCTTCGAAGGCCTCGTCCTCGACGGCTTCGGCGGCCGCTTTCTCGCTGGCCGCCAGGTCGTCGGGAGGAGGTCCGAGCGGCGCGGGCTCGGTGGTGGCCATGGGCGTGGGCCCGAACAGCGGCACGTCGGCGACGAGCCCTTTGCTGGTGCCGGACGCCGGCTTCGCCTGGGCGCCGTCCTCCACCGGGTTGCCCTGCTCGTCGACCGCCGTCACGTCGCTCTGCACGCTGCCGCTGGCGCTGAGCTTCTCGTCCGCATTGGCGCCGGGCGGCGGGGTACCGGGACCGGTGGCCAGCACGAGCACCGCGGTCGCCAACACCGCGATCGCGGCGGCAGCCCCGATGGTCTTTTTCCCGAGCCGCTGAGCCAGCTTGGCAGGGACGACGGCGGCGGCCGCTGTGGGCGCGCCGGGGCGCTGCGGGCGGAGGCGCCGGGCGGCCCCGACCACCGCGCTGCCCGGCGGCGGCGCCGTCTTGCGGATCGGGCGGCCCTTTTCGGCGCGTGCCTTGCGATACTCGGCGATCTTGGCGGACGCGCCTTGAAACAGGCGTCCAACGCCGACCGCCGCGCTGCTGCCCACGGAGGCGAGCACGGCGCCCGTCTGCTTGGCGACCCCCTCGGCGCCCTCCTTGAGCGCCGCGGCCCGCTGCTTGGCCGCCTCGATCGGGCGACTCGGCTCGGCCAGGGACTCGGGGGCGCTGTCGGTGCTGGCCGACGCTTCGCTCCCGCCGGCCGGTGGCGGCGCCGAGCGGGGAGGCTCGGGCGACGCCGCACCCGCGCGCGCGTCCACGACGCTCGGCTCGGGGGTGATCTCGCCGTCCCCACCTTCATACCTCAGGGTGACGATGAGCTGGGGGACCTGCGTCTGCGGGTCGACCGACACACAGACCGCGTCGATCCGCGCCGAGCGGCGCCCGCGCTGGTTCACGTCCTCGATCTCCAGCCGCTTGCCGACCTTCAGAAACTCGAGGTTGGACCCGACGTGCACCTGGCGCCGACCTCCCCCGCGGACGCGGGCCTTCATCGGCGAGCCGAGGCCGTCGATGTGCAGCCGCACCCGCGCGCCGGCTTCGGTCGCGCTCGGGTCGGCGGGGTCGGCGGGCGCCGCCGGGGGCTCGGGCTCGTCGCTGCCGGCGCCGCACAGCTCGCGCAAGGTCTGGACGCTCCCGCTGTCGAGCGCGGTAAACTGGATCCCGAACTCCCCGCCCCGCGCCTGCGGGTTGCGCCAGGCGACGACGCCTTCGACGATCACCTCCTGGCCCTGGTGCTCGAGCCGGCACACGAGATTATCCCCCTGCTCCGGCAGGTATGCGGTGCGCACGTGCATGCCGCGGCCGCTGATGTCCACCGACTCGGCCTCGAACGCTGGCACGCCCGGGTCGTTGCTGCACACCTCGATCAGGGTGGCGACAGGGACCCGGCGTGCCGCGGCAGCGCGTCGTTCGTCAATCTGCGTCATGGTTGCCTCCGACGGAGCGGCTGCCGTTACACGAGCCGCCGTGCTCCCGACTAAGTCGGCCGTCGCCGCCGGGCCAACTTTCCGAGCGAACGCCGAAATCGTGGGGTGGCCTTTGGGCGAGCCGCTCGAGCCCGCGAGCACCCAGGGCAGCTGCGGCGCCGCCGAAACGCCAAAAACGAGCCAAACCCGGAAAAATCCAGCATGATCTCCCCGCATGCCGCTCACGGTCGTCGTCCGCTCCGGCGAGCTGGACGAAGCCCCCAGCATCACCTTCGACAGCCCGCGCGTGGTCATCGGTCGAGGTGAAGGCTGTGACGTGCGCCTGCCCGATCCGAGCGTCAGCCACCGGCACGCCTCGATCCGCCAGCGCGGCAGCGACTACATCTTGCTCGACGAGGGCAGCGCCAACGGCACCTTCGTCGGTCCCGTCCGGCTGTCGGCGCAGGCGCCTCGCGTCGTCCGCTCCGGAGATCGGGTGCGCATCGGGCGCGTTTGGATCGAGCTTCGGATCGAGCAGGCGCTGCCGACCAAGAACCCGCAGCTCGCGACCAAGGAGCTGGCGCTCGCCTTGGTGGAGAGCGCGCTCTCGGCCCAAGGGGGCGCCGGGGTGACCGTCACGATCGCGGAGGGGCCGGACGCCGGCGCGACCCTCGTCTTGGAGCAGTTCGAGCGCGGCTACGTGCTCGGGCGCGGCGAGGCCTGCGACCTGGTGTTGAGCGACACCGACGCTTCGCGACGGCACATCGAGATCTTGCGCCGCGGCTCCGGGGTCTTCGTCCGCGATCTCGGCTCCAAGAACGGAACCAAGCTCGACGACAGCGCGCTCGAGCCCGGGAAGAACACGCTCTGGGCGCGGAGCAGCACGCTCGAGCTGGGGGCCAATCGGCTGCGCTACGAAGACCCGGTGGCAGACGCGCTCGAAGAGCTCGAGCGAGCCGCGGACGAACAGCTCGCGCCGGACGAGCTGAGGGAGCTGGCAGAGGCGGAAACACCCCCCACGAGCACCGCGCCACCGCCGGCGAGCGGCCTCGGCAGCGGCGCCGGCAGCCGCCAGGCGCCGGTCGTCTCGCCCCCCTCGCGCCCGCGCCCCCCGGCCAAGACGCAGGGGTACGACGCGACGGACTGGATCGTCGTGCTGCTGTCGTTGGTGGTGCTGGGGCTGAGCGCCGTCGGATTGATGTGGTTGTTCGGCAGTGAGTAGCCCCACTCCCCCGACGTCGTCTATCGCTCCCCCTTGGGCCCCTCGTCGTAGCCGCGGGGACGGTACTTGGGATCGACGCCGCGATTTTTGTCGCCGTTCAGCAAGATGTCGTTGCCCAGGTACGCGAGCCAGCTGCCCGGGTGGCGCTGGATCAGCGCCTCGAGCTGCTCGCGCTGGGGTTCGAGGCTCTTGGTGTCCCAAAGGCACTGCAGCGCCAGGCCGATCAAGGCCGAGTCGTTGGGCGCCGCATCGAGGCCCTTCACATAATGGGGCCATGCCTGATCGGGGCGCTGCATGCGGCAGAGCGCGTCGGCGTAGTACACCTCGGCCATCGGCCAGTCGGGAGCCAATCGCAGCGCCTCGGCGTTGGCCTCGAGCCGCGCCTGCAAGTGCCCTCGCGCGCCGATCATCACCGAGTAGTTCAGGTGTGCCTTGGCGCTCCGCGGTGAGGACGCGCGCGTGCTCTGCCAAAACCTGAGATCGCTCGCGTAGTCGAGCGCGTGCAGGCGCGCCTGCACGGCCTGCAACGCGAAGAAGACTCCGCAGGCCCCCGCGGCTACCGACCGCCAGCGGTCACGCCGGAAGGCGCTGCTCACCGCCGCGGCGATCGCCCACGCCGCCCCGATCGCCGGCAGGTACCAGAAGCGCTCCGCGCGGACGGTGGGCAGCAGCACGGCCAGGTTCGAGTGCGGGAAATAGGCGACCGGGACCCAAATCAGCGCAAGGATCCACAGCGACGCGGTCGGCGGTCCCTGGCTGCCCGAGCGTCCCCGCCACCAGCGCCGGAGCCCGATCCCGGCGGCGATGAGCGGTGGCAGCAGCATCGCCGCCGCTCCGGCGACGCTCTCGAAGAACACCAGCCGGGTCGGCACCGGCTCTTGCGGGAATGAATAGTCGCCGCTCAGTCGAAAGGGGAAGAACAGCTGCACGAGCCCGCGCCAGTACACCCGCAGGCCGCCGGCGATGCGGTGCGGCCCGTCCGCCTCGACGAGCGGGTTGTTGATGGGATCGTGGGGCAAGCGCGGTTGCTGAAACCAGCGCAAGAACTCGTGCAGCGCCTGGCGGTAGACGGGGGCGCCGTCCGGCAGCGGCGCCTTCAACCGATCGGGCAGCGCCGTCGGGAAGAAGTGTCGTCGAAGCTCGGTGTACGCGACCAGCGCCGCCGTCGCCCCGAGCAGCGCGAGCCCGGCCCGCAAAAGCCGCGCCGGGCGCCCTGGGTGCTGCGCGGTCGCCGCCACGAACGCCACCCCCGCGACCAGCGGCAGGCAGGCGAGCACGCTCTCTTTGCTGAGAAAGCCGATGAACATCGCCCCGAACACCGCGACCGGCATCCAGGCCATCGGCAGCCACAGCGCCAGGACCGCCAAGAGCACACACAGCCCGCTCAGCACGTCGGCGATGCCCACCACTCCGGTCACCGCCTCGGTCAGGATGGCAAAGCTGACGAAGGCCGCGCCGGCCAGCCACCCCGTCGCCTTGCTCTGGCTCAGTCGGAAGGTGATCGTGGCGAGCAGCGCGGCGTTCAGCGCGTGCACCACGACGTTCACCCAGTGATGCAGCCAGGGCGCCTCGGAGATCTGCCAGAGCGTCCGCCAGATCAGGTTCGGCAGCGGCCGATACGATCCGATGCTCCGGTCGGGCGGCAGCCCCCAGAAATCACGCTCGAGCACGCGCCAAAACGGCACCTCGGTCCCGTTGACGTACGGGTTGGCGAGCAGCGCTTCCTGCTCGTCGAAGATGTAGTTGCTGAGCGGGCTGCGGACGAACAGCAGCGCCGAGACGAGCAGGGCCGGACCAAAGGCGTTGCCCAGGGTCGGCGCCTGCGCGAAATGCGCGCGCACGCGCGCGACGAGCCGCTGCCAGCGGGGCACCGCGGCGGCGGGCGCCCCTCGGTTTGCGGGCCCGTCGAGGATCACGACGGCTGGTCTAGTTGACCCCCCGGCCCTGCGCCAGCACTCCGCAGGGCCCGCGGCGCTCTGCTGTTGCTACGCCACCTCGACCAGCGGCTCGTTCGCGGTGTTCCGCGCGCGCGCTTGAAGCAAGGCGTTCGGCGCGGGCAGCGCGCCGCTCTGCCGTCGCGGCGCGGCAAACCGCACCGAGATCTCGACCGGGCTCCCCTGGACCTGCTGGGTCAACGTCCCGACGATCGACAAAAGCTCGTGCCGGCCTTCGTCGCTGAGGGTTCTGGGCGCCACGAAGCTCAAGCGCGGCGACGCCGCCCCGCGCATCGCAGCAAGGCACAGGGCCGCGATCTGGCAGCGCGACTGGAAGGTCTCGTCATCGGTGGCATCGCTGGCGACGATCACGACCGCCTCCACCGGGACCTTTCCTTGAGACAAGAGCTGGATGCGGCGCCGGACGCGCAAGGCGAGCTCGGCCGGCGTTTCGTCCGGGTGCTGAGCAACCATCGCTCGTTCGTGAACGCCCGCGACGCTGTCCGCGATCAGCGCCTGCTGACACTGCGCTCCTTGCTCAACCACCAGAACACACGCACCGACCCTGCTGTTTTGCATTTGCTCGCTCGCCTTCTCCTTCGATGGCCGGGAGCGCCTTTGCAGCAACCGTGCCGGCGCCGGTTGCTGGACCCCGGCCGCCAAACTCAGCTAAATCATTGGGCGATTCGGTGCGTCCCCCAAACGCGCCGCCCTGGAGATTTCGCAGAAATTGCGCCGAATGTGCACCCCCCCCATCAAATCTGACGCGGCGCACCCGGCAGCGAGCGCCCGCTCGGCGAGCTCATCGAGCAGCCCACCGCTGCGTGACAATCTGCCACGGGCGGCCCATCCGCCACGTGACACGAGGAACGAATGACCGAGCCCCAGTTCGATGGGTATCAGGTCGTCAGCAAGCTGGGTTCTGGGCCCGCCACCGACACCTACCACGCGCTTCAGCAGCCGCTCGGTCGACCGGTCCTGATCAAATCACTCAGCGCGAGCATCCTGCCGTCGTCGCCGTTCGCCGCGACGCTCGAGCGCGAGGCCCGATTGCTGAGCGAGCTCGACCACCCGAGCATCCCCAAAGTCTACGATTTCGTTCGGCGCACCGATCGGATGTGGCTCGTGCTGGAGCACGTCGAAGGGTGGACGCTCGAGGAGCTGCTCGAACGCTTCGAGCGCCTGTCGCCGCTGTTCGCCAGCGCGGTCGGCGCCGAGGTGGCGCGGGCGCTCTCCCACGCACACGGCCGCGGCGTCATCCATCGCGACATCCGGCCGCGCAACGTGCTGGTCACCCGCCGGGGCGCGGTCAAGCTGCAGAACTTCAGCATCGCCGTGGACGAGCGGCTGCCGACCGCGCCCGAGCTGCTCGACGGCGGCCACTTCGGCGGTCCCTTCTATATGTCGCCGGAGCAGATCCTGGGTGAGCGCGCCGACCCCCGCAGCGATCTGTTCTCTCTCGGCGTCGTGCTCTACGAGCTGGTCGCCGGCAAGCGTCCCTTCGACGCGCCCGACGACCGCAGCGCCACTCAGCGGATCCGCCACGATCCCGCCCCGCCGCTCGGCCGCCAGGCGCCGCAAGTGCCAGGCTCGCTCGAACGCGCCGTGCACCACTGCCTGGAGAAGCTGCCGAGCGACCGCTACGGCTCGGCGACGGAGCTGTCCGCCGCGCTCGAGCAGGTCGCGCGCGAGCTGGGTGCCAGCTCGCCGGCCGCAGGCATCGAACGAGAGCTGGTGCGGCTCGGGCTCATCAAGGAAGAACGCGCCAGTCCGCCGGGCGGCCTTGGCCAGCGGCCTCAGGCGCGTGGCCCCTGCGTGACGACCCTGGTCGCTGGCCTCGTCGGCTGTTCGCTTTTGATCGCGGCGGGCGGCGCGGTCATCGTCTTCAGCGGCGAGCGCCGGCAGCAGCGGGCCGGGGCGACGGCGTCCGGCACGGCACTCGAGCTCACCCCCAAAGATCCGGGTTTTCTGCGGGTCGTCGCCGAGCCCTGGGCGCACGTGAGCGTCGATGGGGAGCAGGTCGACACCACGCCGTTCGCCCGCTCCATCCCCCTGCCTCCGGGTGTCCATTACGTGCGGCTCGAGCACCCGAACGCGCCGGTCGAGCGACGCACGGTGCGCCTGGTCTCGGGGCAGACGGTGCTGCTCGACGTGTCCATGAAGGTCGCGCCGCCGCGCGAGCCGCGACCGGACGCGGGCCCCCCTGACCTGGGCCTCGGGGTGCCGCCCGCTCACGGCGCCGATGCCGCGCCGAGCCCTTGAAGCTCGGCGGTCCAGACCAGTCCGCCGAATCCGCTTTCAGAGCAAACATTCAGTGTCATGGCCCGGATGGCCACCGATTGCTTCGTTGCGCGCAAGGAATCAATGGTTTCCTTTCCAATGGCAAGTTGCCTGACCGGACGGACGATGGCTTACTGAAGGTCAGGGGCTGCCGCACGCGGGACGAGCCATGAACGATCTTCGCGCTGGTGTTCTGCTCGGCAAATACGAGCTGCTCGTCCGGATTGGCCGGGGCGGGATGGCGAGCGTGTGGGTGGCACGGGAACGTTCCCCCGCGAGCAACCGACAGCGGCTCGTGGCGCTCAAGGCCATGCTGCCGGAGCTTGCCGCGCGCTCGCACTTTCGGTCCATGTTCCTGCAAGAGGGGCAGATCGTCCGCAGCATCGACCACCAAAACGTGGTGCAGGTGTACGAGGTGGCCGAAGCGAGCGGCGTCCTCTACATGGCCATGGAGTGGGTCGAGGGCGACTCGCTGCGAGCGGTGATCCAACAAGCCGCCCGCCGCCGCCCCATCCCCGCGGAGTACGCCGTGCGCATCATCGCCGACGTCGCCGGCGGCCTGCACGCCGCCCACGAGCTGCGCGGGTGGGACGGCGAGCTGCGCGGCATCGTGCATTGCGACGTGTCGCCGCACAACATCCTGGTCGGCGTCGACGGTCGCTCGAAGCTGGTCGATTTCGGGGTGGCGAGCGCGGTGCAGCAGCTCGACACCGAAGAGCGCTCGAACAACATCGCTGGCAAGTTCAGCTACATGTCGCCGGAGCAAGCGCAGGGTCGGCGCATCGACCGGCGCAGCGACATTTTCTCGCTGGGCGTGGTGCTGTACGAGCTGACCACCGGACAGCGACTGTTCAAAGCCGACAGCGCCGATCAGACACTCGCGCACGTGCTCGGCGCCGACATCGTTCCGCCCCGGGCCCTGGACGAGCGCTATCCCGAGGGGCTGCAAGCCATCGTCCTCAGGGCGCTCGAACGCGACCCGACCGCCCGCTACCAGACGGCGGACGAGCTCCGGCGCGCGCTCGAGCGGTACTTGATCGACGAGCGGGTGATGGTCGCCCACGCCAGCGTCGGCCAGCTCTTGCGCCGCGTGGTGGGCGCGCGCATCGAGAAGCGCCGGCAGCTGATCCGCGCCGTGCTCCGCTCGATTGACGGCGAGCTGGTCGCGGACGTGGTCCCGGAGCAGCCCGTGACGGAGGCGAGCCGCGCCTTCGGCGATCTCTCGTTGAGCACGGGGGTGACGGGGGCGACCCGCGCGTCGGAGCCGAGCGCGGCGACCCACTCGACGCCGGCGGCACGCCCGAGCCTCACCAGCACGGCGCTCGAGCACGTGGTGGCGATCGCCTCGCCGGCGCGCACGCGCTTGCGGCTGTTGGCTTTTGGTGCGGCCGCGGCGCTGCTCGGGCTCGGCGTCGTGTGGGCCTATCGGTCCGGGTCGAACACGCACGCGCCGGTCGCGGCCGCTGCCCCGACCGCTCCGGACCCAACGCCGCCAGCGCGCTCGGCCCCCGCTGCCCGAGCCGACGCCGAGCGCGACTCACCCGGCGCCGGCGCCGTCAGCGTCGACAGCTTGCCGCTCGCCACCGCCGAATCGGAGCGGCGGCGCCGAGCCCCACCCCCAGCAGGGCGCCCAGCCCCCCCGACCCCCCCCCCCCCCCGCCCC
>JAEZYZ010000082.1 GCA_023418705.1 Pseudomonadota bacterium
GCGCCGCACGGCGCGCCGCGGCGCTGGCCGTCACGCTGAGCCTGCTGTTCAGACCGGGCGCCGCGAAAGCCGACGATCCGCCGGAGGGCCCTGCCCGCGAGGCGCGCTTCGAGTGGGATTTCGAGCAGAAGAAGCTCTACGTCAGCGTCTCGTTCCGCGACGTGGTCGATCGAACCATCCGGCGCAAGCTCACCCGCGGCCTGCCGACCACCATCGTGCTGACGGCGGCGGTGTACCGCGCCGGCTCGACCGAGCCGCTCTCCACCACGGCGCACACCTGCAAGATCACCTGGCACGTGTGGGACGAGGTCTATCTCATCGAGGTGGTCCGCCCCGGTCACCACAGCAACGCTCCCAAACCGACGACCACCATCGAAGGCGTGCTCCGGCGCTGCGCCGAGGTCCGCGACCTGCTCGCCGGCGATCAGACCCAGATCCCTCCCGGGACGGCGCTCTACCTGAAAGGGCAGGTCCAGGTGAACCCCGTCAGCCCGCAGGTGCTGCAGAAGATCCGTCGCTGGCTCAGCCGCCCCTCGAGCACCAGCACGGCGGCCCCCGGCGACGCCTTGTTCAGCACGTTCACGGGCTTGTTTTTGCGGCGCATCGGTGAGGCCGAGCGGGAGCTTCAGGTCACGACCCTACCCGTGGTGCCCGGGGTGAAGCCGCCCCCCGAGAAACGGAAACGCTAACGATGACCGTCTTTCCGATCGCTCTGAAGCTCGCCCGCACGCCCTGCCTGGTGGTTGGCGGCGGCGACGAAGCCGAGCTGCGCGCACAAAACCTGCTGCGCGCAGGCGCCCTGGTCACCGTGGTCACGCCCTCGCCGTCCGCCGCGCTCCTGGCGCTCGAGGGCGAGGGGCGCATCACGCTGAAACGGCGGCCGTTCGAGGCCGGGGACCTCGACGAGCCCCTGCTGATCGTGCTGGCCGACCTGGACGCCGAGCTCGCAGCGCAGATCGGCGCTCTGGCGCGGGCTCGGCGCCGGCTCTTTTGCGCCGTCGACCAGCCCGCGGACAACACCTACCTGCACATGTCGACGACCTGGGCGGGCAGCCTCGGCGTGGCCATCACCACCGGCGGCGCGGCGCCAGGGCTCGCGCGCAAGCTGCGGGAAGAGGTCGAGCGGGTGTTCGCCGCAGCCGGGCTCGGTCGGTTCGTCGAGCGGCTCGCCGAGCGGCGCCGGAGGACGCCGCCCGAACGGCGGCGCGCGGAGATGTCGCGCCTGGTCGCCGGGGTCAGGCTCACGGGAGCCCTGGAGCTGCCCGGCGTCGAGGATGATCAGGACTAGCGCCTGCGCCTCGCCTCGAACATCGCTCACTCGAACGTGGGCGCTCCGGGCGGTCCTGGGATCTTGTTCGGGGCCGGGTAGGTGGCCAGGATCGCGAGCGAATAGAAGGCGTATTGGTGGGTGATGCTCTTCCAATCCGGCTTCGGCAGCGCCTTTTTGACGCACGCCGCGGACCGCCGCGCCTGCGGCCCCTTCCACTGGCCGCTGGCTCCGGGATAGACGTGCAGCCGCTTGGCGCGGAAGTCCACCGTGAGCACGTAGTTGACCGTGCCTTCTTTCGAGGTCTTCGGTGCGCAGTCGATGCTCTGATGGATGGCCTTGGCGAGCGCTTCTTCGAAGAACGGCAAGGCGTCGCAGAGCTCGCCCTCCTGCCCCCGAGTGGTGGGCGAAGCGCTGCATTTGACGCGCTGAGCGGGACCGAGGGACACCTTCTCGTCGAGCTTCGCCGCGTCCGGGTTGGCGATGATCGCCGCTCCGGCTTCGACCACGCTCGGGACCTCGAGGGGGACCACGCCCGCATCCGGAGCGCGTCCCTCGGCCGCGCTCGGCCGGCGCCACAGGTAGAGGGGAACGGCGAGCAGGATCAGACCCACCACCAGCGCCACCACCAGCTGAGCCCGCAGCGGACGGTCCCCGCCCCCTCCGTTGCCGACACCGAGCCGGCGCAAGCTCGGTTCGCTCGGAGCGGGAAACGAAGGTCGGGACGGTCCGGCCATGGTCGAATGCGAGTCGGCGGCAAGGCGACGGCGGGCGCCACCCGCGGCAAGCACCGTGCGAGTCGCACGGGCAGCCACTTTCGTATCAATCGTCGAGCAGTGCTTCGATGGGCTGACCTGGCTCAGCGGTGGCGAGCGTCGCCGCCAGCTCGAGCGATTCCGGCATCAGTCCCTGCACCTGGGATACCACTTGTTCGACGACGTGTCGCGCCTCTTCACGGCTCGGTCCCGTCATGGCCACCGCGAACTTCAGCGGACCGACCCGGCCCGCCGTGACCGGCACGACGCTGAGCAAGAGCATTTCCGTCAGCTCCACCACCCGCTGCGCGGCGCGGCGCAGCGCGAGCATCTCCAAAATGGTCGGGCGGTCGCTCATGTGGCGATTGGGCCCGCGCACGTGATAGCGCGCCACTGACAGCGGAACGTTGTCCCAATCGCAAAACGCCCGCTCGTCACGCAAGTTGATCAAGAACTTGTCGCGCAGCAAAAGTCCCGTGAGCCCATCGCGTCGCGACAGGTAGCTGGCCGCCCGCTGGTGGTGGGGGGATCCCGCGTGGAAGCTGACCAGCTTGATGCGGCATTCGCCGAGCTGCACCTCGCCGCCGTGCAGCATCGTGACGCTCTTTTTGCGCTCGAAGCTGTGATCGGCGTAGGTCCCGTTGGTGCTGCCCGCGTCTTCGATCACCCACGAGCCGGACTGCCAGCGGGCCACCGCGTGCGCCCCGGAGACGGTGGCCTCGGGAATGACGATGTCCTGCCCGCTGCGCCGCCCGATGGTCATCAGCGGCTTGTCGAGCGAATACAGCTGGCCCGCGATTTCCGCCGAGTTGGTGGCGAAGGTGACCAAGAGCGCCTGCGCCCCCGGCACGAAGGCGAGCGAGATCGACCGCCCGAGGGGCGCGCCCGGCGCGAGGCGATCGCGCGGCATCTGCATTTGGCTGGTCGTCAACGCGGAGGGGTTGAAAAACCTGAGGTGGCGCGCCTGGGGACGCAGGGCGGCGTCCTCCGACAGGCAGCGGTAGATCTGCTTGACCTCGTCCACGCTGAGGCCCGCGGGGACGTCGAACATGATCTGCGAGCGCATCGGCTTCGAGCGCGGGCGATAGCCGGGCTCGGGGACGCGGCACGTCCACATCTCCCAAAGCGTGAGCCCGAGCGCGTACATGTCGTCTTCCGGACTGGCACCTCCCGAGCGCAAGCGCTCGGGCGCCATGTAGTTGGGCGTGCCGCCGTCCGGGGGCGCACCGGGGCGACGCGCGCTGAGGCGCGCGCGTTCTTGGGCGAAGCCGAAGTCGAGGATGATGGCCCGATCATTGGTGACCATCACGTTGCCCGGCTTCAAATCACCGTGAACGAGCCCCTGCGCGTGAATGGCAGCCAACCCCGCGCTGGTCTCGCTCGCGATTTTTCGAAATTCATCGGCACTGTAGCCACCCTGGGCCTTGCGCCGCCGGATGTGCGTGTGCAGCGTCTGCCCCGCGATGTGTTCCATCACGAGGATGGGGCCCCAAGGGCTCGGCGCGAGATCGTGCACGCGGCAGACGTTCGGGTGGCTGACGGAGCGCGCGAGCAAGAGCTCTTGCCGCAACGCCTCGTCATCGCCGGGCATGCGCGACTCTTCCCGGACGACCTTCAGCGCGACGGGCTGCTGGGTGCTGCGATCGTAGGCCAGAAAGACCTCACCCATGCCCCCCTTTCCGAGACTTTGCCGGATCTCGTAGCGGTCGTTGACGACCGTCCCCTGGGCGAGCGGGGCCTGGGATCGACTGGGCTGTACCATGGCCGGTTGCGGCGGCTCGGCTTTTGGAACCGCCGGGCAAGTCTACCCGAGCCGCGCCGAT
The DNA here is from genome assembly GCA_023418705.1 of Pseudomonadota bacterium. Taxonomy (GTDB): domain Bacteria; phylum Myxococcota_A; class Polyangia; order Polyangiales; family Polyangiaceae; genus JAEZYZ01. Next base: position 3,846 of record JAEZYZ010000082.1, read on the forward strand.
GAACGCCCGCGTTTTTTCTCCAGCGGCGCCCCTAGGATGGCAGGGAAATCTCGAAAGATATTCGGCCCTCCCGCGCCTCTCGCCGTGGGGAGCCGGAGGACGGCACCGAGCGCCATCGCAAAAAAGCAGCGCTACCCGCTCAAATCCTCGACGACGGCGGACCACCGCCAGACCGGCTCGGAGCTGGCCGTCAACCCGAGCAGAGCCGGCTCGAGGAGGCTCTTGGGGGCCTGCTCGGCCAGGGCAGCGACCCAGCGCGGCAGGGGCGCCGAGGGGGGGCCGACCCGGCGAGGTGTGATGAGCCGGGGCGCCAACCGCTCGGCGCCCGGGCCGAGCTCGAGCCGCACCTCCCGAAGCGCCTGGTCGAAGCCGCCGAGGACGTCGACGAGCCCATGCTCGAGCGCGTGGGCGCCGCTCCAGACCCGACCCTGGGCCAGCGCTGCGATGTCGGACGCTTGCCGGCGTCGCCCCTCGGCCACGACCTGAACGAACGCGGCATACAGCTCCGCCATCTGCGCTTCGAGGTCGCGGCGCTCGTCCTCGGCCAAGCCCCGCATACCGCTGAACATGTCGGCGCGGTTGCCGCGCTTGACCACCTCCACGGCGACACCAGCTCGCTCGAGCAACGGGCCGAGCACGGCGCGCGCCGAGACCACACCGATGGAGCCGGTGACGGTGGTCGGCTGAGCGACGATACGGCCCGCCCCGACCGCGATCATGTAGCCGCCGCTGGCGGCCGCGTCCCCCATCTGCGCGACGACCGGCTTCTTGGCGGCGAGCTTGCGCACCGCGTGCAGGATTCGATCCGACGCCAGCGCCGAGCCGCCCCGTGAATCGATGCTGACGATCACGCCCTTGATCCGCGGATCGTCGGCTGCAGCCTGCAGCGCCTGCCGGACTTCGCGATCGACCGCCATGGGCAACAGGCCCATCCGCCTGGACGTGATGGGTCCCCGCACCTGCACCACCCCGATGCAGTCCGGCCGCCGCAGCGGAACGAGCCCCCAAGAGCGACGCGCGCGGTAGACGCGCGCGCTGCGCCGCGACCCAGAGGACGCCTGCCGTCCCGCGCCGTCCAACCACTCGTCGAGCTCGTCATCGTAGGCCACCGCGTCGACGATCTTTTCGCGAAGGGCGGCAGCCGCCGTCCAGGGCGCCCGGTCGATCCAGCCTTGCACCCGGCCGGGCTCGACGCCCCGTCCCGTCGCCAGAGCCTGCTCGAGCTCCTGCGCTGCGACATCGAGCAGCGCCTCGAGCTGCTCGCGCTGGGCGTCGCTCATCCGAGGCCGCACCAAGGTTTCGCCCGCCGTCTTGTAGCGGCCCTGGGCGAACACCTCGGCCTGGACGCCGAGGCGCTCGAGCAGCGGCGCCATGTACCTGAGCGTGACGGCAAAGCCGAGCGGCGCCAGAAACGACTCGGGGCCGGCGATCAGCGCGTCGCCAACCGAGCCGACCAGGACCTCCCGAGTCCCGCCGCCGTCCGGCAGGTGCACCACGACGCGCTTGCCTTGACGGCGAAAGTCACGGAGCAGCTCGCGCAGTGACGTCGCCGTCGCGCTCCCTGCGCGCAGGTGCACGAGCGTCACCAATAGGCCCCTTACGGCCGGATCCCGGCCGGCGAGCTCCAACGTGCGCCCGAGCTCATGCAGGGACACGGCCTCCGGTCCGCTGCGCCGAAACCAGCGGCGACGCGCGGGCGCGATGTCGACCACCGCCCCGTCGATCCGAAGCTCGATCCAACCGGTCGGCCCCGCGGCGCGCCGCCGCCTCCAGGCGATCCACGGCAGAAACAAGAGGACCAGGACGTTCCTGCAGAGCGTCATCAAAAACCGCATGGCTGAACCGACGGCCATCATAAGTCAGAGGGGCCCCATTCGCGGGCGGGGGCGAGGCGAAACCCAAATCGACCTCCCCAAATCGACCTCATCGAGACCAGCGGCTTGCGGCGCGAGCCGTTCGCACCGAGACCCGACGCGGGGTTGACTGTGGAGGCTCGAGACCCATCCTCTTCTCTTACTTTCACCCCGAGAGCGGGGCTCTAGATCGTCTCATTTTCCGCGACAAACGGTTGGCGCTGCAAACCGTTCGTCGCTCTAGCCGGGCCGAGCGCGGCGTGAGGCCGAGTGGCCATCGGTCGCAAGGTCTAACCCGCGGCGCCGAGCGCCGGTGCTGCTCCCAAGTCCCAAAGCTCGCCTGCACGCGCGAACCGTTGCGGACGGAACACGGCCGTTCGCTGCGCTCAAAAAAACGACTCGCCCCCCCCGGCGCGAGTTCTGAAAACCGTCGCGCGTTTCGACTAGCGATTTGATGGAAGGTTTGCTAGATTAGTATGGTGAGGATAAAAGCTTTCAATGCGCTCCTTCTGCCGATATTGCTCGGCTTGGTCGCATGCGGAAGCCAGGTCACTCAAGCTCCCGTTCGGCCGCCGCCGAGCGTCGAAGAAAAGCCTCAGGCGAACGAAGCGGGGCCGCATCGCGCGCCCCCGCCCACGCTCGTCGCACCTCCGCCAGCGTATGGCAACAAGGTGGTGATGGCTCGCGGCGTCGGGATGACCTCGGTGCACTGAAGCTTTCGCTGCGAGCAGGACCGGCGCATCGGCTGCGTAGGCGGCTCGAGCGAGCCGTCCAGCAAGGCAGCACCGGGCTGCGCGCGGCGCCTAACCGGGGCCTGGTGTTCCGGAGGTCACTGCGCGCAGACTTCGATGCGGGCCCAGTTGGCGCCGCCACGATTGTCCTGCACCACCGCCCAGAGATTGACCGGGCCGGGCGTCGAGGGTGCTTTGAGCTCGGTGCCACGCCGCGCTTCGGGGATGGGACCGGTGGTGGCGTCACTGACCAGGCGAACCGCCGAGCTGACCGCCCCTTCGTCGACGAAATAGCGGATCCACATCTGCTCTCGCAGCGTGCGGTCGCGGGTCGCGTTGGTCACCTCGTCGATTTCGATGCTGCTCTCCGCGACCCGGGGGAACGCGGCGTAGCCCGGGCAATCATCCGGATCGTCGTGTGGGCAGACAGGCACCGTGGCGACCGCGTCCGCCGAGCACTCCTCGATCGCCATCGGAGCGTCCAGACAGTCTGCACCGATGCAGCTCGGGCTCACGCTCTCGCCGTTGAAGACGAAGCCCGTGATCTCCGGGTTCGCGTTGTCGAAGTCCTCGAAGGCGTACAGGCTCGAGTAGCCGGCGACGTAGTCGCTCGCGCCGAGCGGCTCGCCGGACTCATCCAAACAAAGGATCGGAAACGCCCGCTCGGCGGCCACGGCCGGGTCGAGCACCAGCCGTCCGGCACAGACCGCGAAGAAGGTGAACGCCAGGCCGTAGCGCGGTTGGGTTGGATCCTGCGACGGCGCATGATCGGCGACGATGCTCTCCGGCAGATTGAAGGAGAACCGGTCGCCGCTGCCGACGCACACCGTCTCTTCCGCGTCGAAGCAGACGCGCTCCCCCTCGGCTTGGTTGAGCAGCGCCTCCAGGTCGACGACCGGCGGCGACGGGCCTTCGGCCCCCCCGAGCGCCGCGCCGAGCGCTTCGAAGCAGCCGGCGTACTGATCGGCCGGGGGGTTGTAGCAGCCGCTGATCCAGGTGCGCTGGATGGAGCGCGCCGGTGGCGCCGCGCCGTCGAACCACAACATCCGAAGCTCCACCTCTTCGCCCGGATCGGCGTAGGGCGCGCTCTTCTGAACCGCCAGCACGCGCAGCGTCTCAAGCTCGCTGATAGGCTCGAACTGCTCACCGCAACCGATCAGCAAGACCGCACCGATGAAGGCCGCCCGTTTCAAAACGCACCTCGGATGCCCAGGTTGGGTAAAATCGGCAGGCCCTCGACATACTGCCGGCGTGTGAAGTTGTAGTTGTAGGTGATCGCCTCTTTGGCCGGATTATTGTAGGCATTGAGCAGCTCGACGTAGCCGCCCAGCTGCCAATCCTTGAACTGCCACACTTTCTCGATGCGAATATCGAGCTGGTGGAAGGTGGGCAGACGCTCCCCGAACACTTCCCCTTGCAGCGGGGCGTAGGAGCCCGAATCTGCGGAGTACAGAGCGGGCAGCGATGGCGGACCGACCACTGGGGTGTCGAGCGCCCCCGAGACGAGCCGGAAGCGACCGCCCACGTTCCAGCCGCGCCCGAGCGCGTAGCTGCCGACGATCGAGAGGTTGTGGGTCTGATCCCATTGAAACAAGCGTTCTTCTTCGTCTGGATCGTCCTTCCGGACGCTGCGCGAGATCGTGTACGCCACCCAGCCGAAGAACCGCTCGTCGGGCTTGTACTTCAACAAGGTCTCGAGCCCGATCACCGACCCCGTCCCTTCGTTGTTGTACGCGAACAAGCCGCCGCTGACGGCGTCCCGGGCAACCAGCTGATCGAGATCTTTGTAGAAGCCTTCCAGGCTGAGCTCCACCTGGCGCGTGAGCTCTTGCTCGACGCCGAGGGCGTAGTGAATGGCTCGGTTCGACTCGAGACCCGGCGTCCCGAACACCTCGTCGGTCTCCTGGAACTGGGGCGGCTCATAGAATACGCCGATGCCCGCCTTGAGGGTCGTTCGGCGGCGGTTTTCCGAACCTGGCTCGTCCGCGGACGCGGGCTGCACCAAGTCGTAGCGTGCGACCAGGCGTGGACTGAAATCCGTCTGCCCGCTGTCGCGGGTGTGGTCCAGGCGAACCCCGGGGATGATGAGCCAGCGGGGCGATGGCCTGAGCTCGGCCTCGGCGTACCAGCCCGGCCGAAAGGCGTTCATGTTCACGGTGCTCTCGAGCGGTGGGCGGGTGCTGTACGGCCCCGGGTCGGGCTCCCCCGGCCGGGGCGGCGGCGGAAACCGCACTTGGTAGCGGATCGGTGCCGCGAGCAAGTCCTGACCGAAGTTGAGTTTGACGCCGGGAGCGATCTTCCAGCCAAACTCGCTGCGTTGGTGGATTGGGTAGGAGTCGAAGTCGAATAGGAAGTTCCCTATCGTGAATTCGATCTCCGTGTAGCCCACCGCCAGCATCGCTTGGAGCTCGAGCTCCGGCGTGAGGTCGGCTTCGTACAAGGCCTGCGCCCGCACGAAGCCGGTGCCAAAGCCCACCCGCCCGCCGAACGCGGGATCCTGCGCCGACGGCTCGTCCGCCACCAGATCGAAGCGGTCGTCGGAGCCGAACACCCGCAGGCTCAAGCGCTCGCGCTTGTTCGGCGTGTAGTCCACGATGCCCTGGTAGTCGTAGTAGACCGGCGCGCGCGTCACGCTGGTCTCCGCTTCCTCCAGCACCGGCTCGATCCAGGTATCGATCCAGCTGCGCCGGCCGGCGACGATGAACGACCAATCTTTTGCGATCGGCCCTTCGATCATGGCGCGGGCGTCGATCAAGTCCAGCTGGCCCATGCCGTGGAAGCAGCCGCCCTTGTCCGTGCGCTTGCCGTATTCCATACAGCGCGTGTCCGGCTTGCGCAGGGCGATGTCGACGACGCCACCGGTGAGCCGGCCATAGCGGGCGCTGAAGTTGCCGGGGTAGAAGTCGAAGCGGTCGAGCAGCTCGGTCGGGACGATCGTCGTGATGCCGCCGAAGTGGTAAATCGTGATCGGCACGTTGGTGCCGTCGATGAAGGTCTCGGTGCTCTCCGGGTTCGAGCCGCGGACGATGATGAGGCCGGCGAGCCCCGGTGGCCGCGCCACGCCGGGCAAGCTCTCGATCGCGCGCAGGGCATCACCGCGGGTGCCTGGGATGCGGGTCAACTCCTGGCGGTCCAACGTGCGCCGCGTCACCTCCCGCACGGGACGCTCGGCCTCCACCAACACCTCGAGGGTATCCGCCTCGATCCTCGGGGCCAGCCGGTAGGTCACCTCCGTCGCTTGCCCCGCGACGACCTCCTCGGTGAGCGCCAGCGTTTCGAAGCCGGGCGCGCTCACCTCGACCCGGTAGGCGCCGGGCTCGAGCTCCGAGAGACGCCACACGCCGGCGGCGTCGGTGGTCAGGGTCGTCGAGCCGCCTGGCCCCTGCACGGTCACCTGGGCCGAGGCGAGCGGAGCGTCGCCGCTCGCGACCAGGATCTTGCCCGACAGCTCCCCCACGCGCAGCGGCTCCGGCTCCTCCACCGGCACCTGCTCGAGCGTGAACGAGTAGCGAAACGGGATTTTCACCGGCACGGGTTTGCCGCCCCGCCGGGCCGGGCTGAAGCGAAACTTCAACGCCGCGGCCTGGGCGGCCTCGTCGAAACCATGCCCGACGGGCTCCATGACCTCGGCCTCCGTCACCGCGCCGGTCGCGTCGATGGTGAGCCGCAGCAGCACGTCCGCCTGGATCCCCGCCTCGCGAGCCGCTGGTGGATACGGCGCGTTCTCGAAGTGCAGCAGCTCGGGCATCTCGACCGCTGCCTTCGGATCGGGCGGCGGCGCGTCGTCGGCGGGCCGCACCGCGCCTGCGTTCGAAGGCAAGCTGCTGCCGGAGGGTTCCCCCTGTGCCTGCGCCTGGTGGTGAACGAACAGCGCTGCGGCGGCGAGCGCCCCGAATGACCGTAACTCTGCGCGGCGCCGAGCGTGACGAACAAGCATGTGCCGACCCCACCCGCTAGTCGAGATGAGGCCGATTGACAAGCCCGGGCGGGCGTTATCGGGAGCGTCGGCGACCACGGCCGAGCGCCGTCCGAAAGCTCCGAACCGGGTTGTCTGCCGCCCCAGAGCCCGGTGTAGTATGCGCGCCCGTGCGGGTCGCCACCTGGAACGTCAACTCGATCCGAGCTCGCTGCGAGCTGGTCATCGACTGGCTGCGCCAGAACCAGCCGGATGTATTGTGCCTCCAGGAGACGAAGGTCGAAGACGACGAGTTTCCTAGCGAGGAGTTTTTGCGCCTCGGCTACACGGTGGCGATGCACGGCCAGAAGACGTACAACGGCGTCGCGATCGCCTCCCGCCTGCCGCTCGGTGAGATCGAGATCGGTCTTCACGGCGAGGCTCCCGACGCCGATTGCCGGCTCATCGGCGCCCGCGTCGCAGGCTTGCATGTGTTCAGCGCCTACGTGCCCAATGGAAAGAGCATCAGCTCACCCTCTTTCAAGCACAAGCTCGAGTGGCTGGCGCGGCTGCGCGCCACCCTGGACCAAAGGCGGCGCGCGGAGGATGCGATCGTATTGTGCGGTGATTTCAACGTCGCCCGACAAGCACGTGACGTGTTCGATCCAGCAGCGATGCAGGGACAGATTCATTTTCACCCGGACGAGCACGCCGCGCTCGATCATGTGCTCGGCTTCGGCCTCGAAGACGCGTACCGGCTGCATCACTCCGAGGGCGGACATTTCAGCTGGTGGGACTACCGAGCCGGCGCGTTTCGCCAGAACGTCGGGCTTCGGATCGACTACGTCTTCCTCTCACGGACGCTGGTCCCCCGCTGCAAGGCCGCCGCGATCGACGTGGAGGAGCGGCGCCGCCCAAGACCCTCCGATCACGTTCCAGTGATAGTAGAATTGGAGCAAGGTTGAGCGCGACGGACAGGCAGCGCTCACGCCAAAAAAGCTTGCATGACCGCGGACGGGGATTACCCGTGTTCGCACTCGAGACCCTCTGGAGGCAACTACGATGAAGCTTGGAAAGTGGATGGCGCTCGTCTGCACCGTTTCGGTGCCGGTCTTCGGCTGCGGGGGTCCAGCGGCCGATCAACCCGCGGCGAGCCCCCCGCCCCCGCCGCCCGCGCCCGCGCCCGCCGAACCGCAGCCCGCTCCACCGATGGCCTCGCCGGAGCAGCGCCCCGCGGGCGAGCCAGCGCCGGCTCCGCGCGTCGTTCAGGTTACGATCCAGCCGCGCAGCAGCTCCAAGGCGTCCGGCACGGCAACCCTGACCGAGGTCGACGGCGGGGTGAAGGTCGCGGTGCAGGTCAGCGGCGCCCCTCCGGGCGAGCGCGGCTTGCACATCCATCAGAAAGCCGACTGCAGCGCGCCGGATGCCACGAGCGCGGGCGACCATTTCAGCCCCGAAGGTCACCCCCACGGGTTGCCCGAGGCGCCGAAGAAGCACCTCGGCGATCTGGGCAACATCACCATCGGCGCGGACGGCACGGGCACCAAGGAGATCACGGTCCAGGGAGCCAACCTGAAGCCGGGCGACCCGATGAGCTTCATCGGCCGTGCGATCATGCTGCACGCGAAGCAGGACACGGGGGGTCAGCCCGCTGGCAACGCCGGGGCGCGCATCGGCTGCGGCGAAATCACCGCCGGCGAGCCCGCGACCCTCAGCGCGAAGATAGAAGCGAAGAGCGGCTCGAAGTTGAGCGGCAGCGCGGAGTTCACCTCCGTCCCGGGCGGCGTGCGGATCGCGCTCAGCGTTCAGAACCCCACCGACGGGGAACACGCGGTGCACATCCACGAAAAGGGCGACTGCAGCGCGCCCGACGCGACGAGCGCCGGGGATCACTTCAATCCGGAGGATCACCCGCACGGGCTGCCGCCCGGCGAGCGCCGCCACCTCGGCGATCTCGGGAACATGACGATCAAGGGCGGCACGGGCCGGCTCGAGATCACGGTCCAAGGGGCCAGCCTGCGGCCCGACGATCCCAAGTCGTTCTTGGGCCGCGCGCTGATCGTTCACGCCCAGAAGGACACGGGCGCTCAGCCCGCCGGCAACGCCGGCTCACGCATTGGCTGCGCGGTGGTTCGCCAGCTGTAGCAGCGCGCCTGCCCCGGCCTCCAAGAGCCCGTCGGCGCCGACCGGAATGCGCTCCGGCGGGCTGCCGAGCGCCAGCATGCGGCGCCCGGCGGAGACCCCGACGCGCCCGCGCGCCATGAGCGACTCGAGCTCCGGGGTTTGATCGAGCGCGCGGCTCACCCGCGAGAGCGCGGGCAAGTAGACGATCTCGCGAGCCAAGCCGCCGCCGCGGTGGACGCGCGCCGCGTGCGTGAGGGCAGCTGTCAGCTCCGCGCCGCGCTCGCGCAACAGCCGCACCGTCTGCACGAAATCAGCCCCCTGCCGCACACAGCGCGCCGCCAGGTGGCGGTGCGCCAGGGTAGCCCGGCGCCCGGCGTCCAACCTCCCGCTGCGCCGCTCGATCAGCAGCGCACGCCCCTCCTCGTCGTCCGAGCCGCCGGCGGTCCCGACCCGGAACAAGCCGCACGCCTCGGCGCGCGCCCGCTGGCGCGGCAGCGCGTGCCCCTCGATCTCGTGCACGACGATGCGCGCCACGTCGCGCTCAGCGAGCCACACCCCGGGGCGCACCGCGATCACCCCGTCGCCCGTCGCGGCGGCCGCGGGCAGATCGTCCACCACCACCACTCGAAACGGCAGGCGCAGGCGCCCCACCTCGCGCCGCAGCGCACACAACAAGCTCTGCGGGTTGCCCTCGTCGTCGCTCAGGCTCGCGTCCCCCTGGCGTGGTGCGCTGTCTTGCCACCAGAGCTCGGCCCAGGCCTCGGCGCACGCGGCGTCTTCGTCCGTCAAGAGGCCGTACCGCTCGGCAGCGCGCCCCGCGAGCGCGCACGTGCCCACGGCTTCGGCCGCAGCGGCCTCCAGCCCGAGCTCGCGCGCTCGATCGGCGTAGAGGCCGCCCCAGGGACCGGCGCCGCCGACGGTCTCGACGACGCGGTCGAGCAAGCGACGCAGCTCCGAAAGATCCGGGGCCGCCGCGTAGTGCCACTCGGGCAGCGCCGGGCGCCCGGACGCCCACGCCGACGACAGGCGGCGCTGCTCGGCGCAGGCGTTGAGCGGCTTGCAGCGCTCGACCAGCGCGATCGCGCGCTCGGCTTGCGCGAGGAAGCGATCGAGGCTGCGAAGACCGGCGTGCAACGAGATCGGTTCCTTCAAAGCTTGTTCGCGGCGAGGTTGGCAAGCTCGCTGCGCTCACCTTTGGTGAGCAAAATGTGTCCCACCAGCGCGTCGCCGTGCAGACGGTCTGCTGTGACACTGAGGCCGTTGGTGGCACTGTCAACGTAGGGGTTGTCTATTTGGAAGGGATCGCCGGTGAGCACGATCTTGGTCCCCTCGCCGCAGCGCGTGATCACGGTTTTTACCTCGTGCGGGGTCAAGTTTTGCGCCTCGTCGACGATGACGTACTGGTTCGGCAGGCTCCTGCCACGAATGTAGGTCAGCGGCTCGACCTGCAGCTGCCCACTCTCGAACAGCTCGTCCACGCCGCGCATCCCCCGCCGGCGGCTGCTGCCGGTGGCCAGCAGAAATTCGAGGTTGTCGAAGACCGGCTGCATCCACGGGTGGAGCTTCTCGTCGATGTCCCCGGGCAAATAGCCGATGTCGCGACCCAGCGGCATCACGGGGCGGCTGACCAGCAGGCGGGTGTACACCCCATCGTCGAGCGTCCTTCTGAGACCCGCGGCGAGCGCGAGCAGGGTCTTGCCGGTGCCAGCCTTGCCCACCAGCGTGACCATCCGCACGCTGTCGTCGAGCAGCAAATCCAGCGCGAAGCTCTGCTCCTTGTTGCGCGGGCGAATGCCCATGATGCCCTCGCGCGGCGCTCGCAGCGCGCGGATCTCCTGCTTGTCGCCGTGGAAACGGCCGAGGGCCGTGCGCGAACGCGGGCTGTCGTCGCGCAGCAGGATGCAGACATTGGGGTAGAGGCGTTCCCCGGCCGGCGGCGCCAGCACCCCCGTGTCCGTGAACGTGTCGAGCTCGGCCGAGCTCACCGTGAGCTCCACGGTGCCCTTGTCCAGATGATCGATGTCGACGGCTTGATTCTCGTACGTCTCGGTGACGAGCCCCAGCGCGTCCCCACGGATGCGCAGGTTCACGTCCATGGTCACGAAGATCGTCGGCTTGTCGGGGTTGGCATCGCGAAGGTCGAGCGCCGTCTGCAAGATGGCATGATCGCTCGACCGAGGGTTGAGCGCGATCGACAGCTCTGGACGGCGCTCGGGGACGTGGACGCGCAAGGTGCCGTCTTCACCGACCTTGATCCCGCGCGACAGCGGCGTGCCCTGGGCCCGCAAGCCGTCGAGCAGCCGCGTCACCGTGCGCGCGTTGCGCCCGCGCTCGTTCGTCTCGCGCTTGAACGTGTCGATCTCCTCGAGCACGTAAATCGGGATGATGAGATCGTTGTCCTCGAACTTGAAGATGGCGTGGGGGTCGTGAAGCAAGACGTTGGTGTCGAGGACGTAGTTTTTTCGCATGGGTTCCTTGGAGGGGCTCCGTGGCTGGCCGGTCCCCTATAGTGCCACGGCCGCCCGAGACGCCGCTCGGCCGACCGACACCTACACGGGCGAGGCGACGGCGCCGCGCGACCGACCCTACGGCCGGCGCGAGCGCGCGGGCTCAGCGGACGCTGCTGACCGCCTGCTCGAGCGCGTCGTCCGTCATGTCGGCGCCGCCCACCCAACGCACCCAGCCCTGCTTGTCGATCACGAACGTCCGCGGCGCGTCCTGCACCTGAAACAATTCGGCGAGGCTGCCGCTCTCGTCGGACACCACGGGGAAGCGGAGCTGGTGTTCGCCGGTGACCGACAGCGCCTGCTTGCGTTCGATGCGGCTCAGCACCCCGAGCACGACCACGCCGCGCTGTTCGGCGTAGAGCTCCTGTCCCGCGCTGAGCGCGCGAATGCACGCTGGACAATCTGGCGTCGCGAAGATCAAGACCACGGGATGGCCGTAGAACGTCCCGGGCTCGAGCGGGCTGCCGTTGAGGCTCTCCGACTCGAACGTCGGCATGACCTCGTTGAGCAGCGGGCTCTCGGCCGAGCGAGGCGGCGGCTGCGACGCGCAGCTCGAAGCCCCCAGCGTGGACAGCAGCATCGCCAGAGCACCGATCCGTTTTGGCCAGAGCCGTCGCATCGCTCGGCTATAGCCCCGCTGCTTTCCAGCGAATAGGGCGCGCGGAGCCGATGGCGGTCTCTGGCTGCAGCCAAGACGGTCCTTTGCGGCGGGGCTGGACGGCGCCGCCCCGCGCGACCGTTCCCCCGGTTTCGTTCGACTTCGCAGTCTCGCCGGCTAAAGTCGCAGGCGGTGAGCCGCCGCCGCTCGTTTCTGCTGCCCTGCGCTGCGCTCTGCTACGCCTGCTTCGCCGTGATCCAGGCGCGGCCGAGCGCGGCGACCGGGTGGATCCTCGCGCTCTTGCTGCCGGCGGCGCTGTGGGAAGTCTGGCGGCGCAGCCAGATCCCCCAGCGCGGCGAGGATCACATCGACCCGGCGGCGCGCGGCGCCCTGCGCGCTGCGGCGTGGGGCGCCTGCTTGTGGATCGCCGGGCGCTCCGGGCCCGTCGGGCATCCGGGCTTCGACGCCATCGCCAACCTGGGCAGCGGCGTGGCCTGTGTGGCCGCCCTGGTCGCGCTGGCGCGCATCGCGCCGGTGGGCGGCATGCTCCGCCCGCCGCCTGCGACGCGATCCCTGGACGCGGCCGCCTTCGCCGCGCTGCTCTGGGGCATCGCGGTCGCCATCCCTGCGACCCGCGCCCTGCTCGCACCCGAGAGCGTCCGGCTCGACCCGTTGACGATCGACTACGCCACCACCACCGCCGGCATCGGCGGACTGCTGGTGCTGACCGCCGCGACCTGGCGGCTGCGCCTGCTGCGCAAGCTCGAGATCGGCGTCGGTGATCGCGCCGCCGGCGCGCTGGCGCTGGCGAGCACCGCGCTGCTCGTCGCGCTGCCGGCCGCCGCGTTGCGCGTGGCCGCCCCCGATCGGCTGCTCCCCGCAGCGCTGGTCGCCGCCTCGCTCGCGTGCATCTGGACCGTTGCTACCGCGGAACCCACGACCGTCTCGAGCGCCCTGCGCGGGATCCTCGCCGTCATGATCCTGGGCGCGCCCGCGACGCTGGCCGCTGGCGTCGCCGCGCGCCAGCTGCCCCAGCACGCTGGCGCGGTCGCGCTCTGCACGAGCGTGGTGGCCATCGGCGTCGGGCTCGTCGCCCGCTCGGTGGCGCGCCCGCTCGGTCCCGAGCAGTCGCGCTGGCTCGACGCCATCGAGGCGGCGAGCCGCGGCGCGCTGCAGCCCGAGCCCGACGCCGCCATCCGCGCGGCGCTCGCGGCGCTGTCGCGCATGTCAGGCGCGGCCGGCACCCAGCCCGAGCTTTGGCGGCTCCATCCCGAAGAGTACCTGACCGTCGACGTCGCGGGCTACTTGCACGTCGAACAGGGCGCGGCGCCGGAGCGGCTCTACGAGCTCGCGCTGGACGAGCCCGAGCGCACGCTGCGCGCCGAGAGCCTGCGCGCGCTCGAGGTCCGGCGCCCCGAGGTGCGCCCCCTGGTCGCCTGGTTCGACGCGCGCCGCGCCTTCTCCGCCACCTTGGTGCTCGACGAAGACGGGCCGATCGGCTTTCTGCTGCTCCCGCGCGGCAACCGCAAAAACCCCATGACGCTCGAAGAAGCGCGCGCCCTGCGGCTCCTGGCCGATCGCCTGAGCGCGCTGCTCGCCGTCTCGTCGGCCCTGTCGCGATCGCGCGAGCGCGAGCTCTCGGCGATCGCCCGCGCGGACGCGCTCGACGACGAGCGCCAGCGGCTCGAGTACATCTTACTGCACGAGTCCGGGCGCAACCGCGTGCACGCCGAGCGCGCCGCCCGCGGCGTGCGATCGAGCGCCTACGGCCCCGCCGCCCGCCTCTGTCTCGACCAGCTCGAGCGCCTCGGGCGCCTGGCTTGCCCCATCACGCTGCTCGCCCCCCCGGGCGTCGACGCCACCGGCTGGGCCGCCCTCGCCCACCTCGCGAGCCCTCGCGCGGCCGGCGCCCTGGTCGTCGTCGACGGCGGCAGCGGGATCGAACACGTCCTCGAGCGCTGGGAAGACCCCCACGCGTCACCCCTGGTCCTGGCCGACGGCGGCACCCTGCTCGTCACCGGCATCGCGAGCTTGCCCGTGGCCATTCAAGATCTCATCGCGCGCCACCTCTCCCGCGCCGCTGGCCCCACCCAGCGGTCCAGCGTCTTGCCCCCCGGCTTGATCGTCACCACCCGCGCCCCCGCAGCGACCTTGGTCGAAGACGGCCGGCTGTCGCCCGCGCTCGCTCGCTGGCTCGGCGACGCCTGCGTCGAGCTCCCCACCCTCGCCGAGCGCCCCGAAGATCTCCGCGCCCTCGTGCTCGACGAGCTCTCCCGCCTCGGGCGCCCCGACGGCCAGCCCCTCGGCATCGAAGACCTCGCCCTGCGCGCCCTCATCGAGCACCCCTGGCCCGGCAACGATCTCGAGCTCAAGAGCCTCCTCGTCCGCGCCGCCGCCCTCGCCGACGGCCCCACCGTCACCCTCGCCCGCCTCATGGAATCCGGCTTCGTCCCCGCCATCTCCCTCCCCCGCCGCCACCCCACCACCCGCCGCGCCGCCCGCCGCACCTAGCCCGCCCACCGCGTCCCCACGC
>JAEZYZ010000096.1 GCA_023418705.1 Pseudomonadota bacterium
GCCACGGATTCCTTCGAACCGCCCGCCCGCGCGACCGCCAAGGCGGCGGCGCACCGCCCCCCGACGAGCGCCGCTCCCGCCGACCACGAAGCCTCCATCATCGTCGCCGACGACGAGACCGAATCGACGTCCCAGCGCCGGGCCGCCCGCTCGACGCCGACGGGCGCCTACTCCGACCCGTGGCTGCGGCTCTTGCTCGCCCTGATCGTGGTCTTGTCGATCGCGCTGGCGGTCGCCCTCGTCTTGCTCAGCCGCCGCTGAGCTGCCCCGATGATCCGCGGCGCCCGGCTCCCCACCACGCCCTGCTTCGTCCAGCGGAGGTCAGCGTGACAGACGCCGCTCAGCGCTGGGAGTTTTGGATCGACCGCGGCGGCACCTTCACCGACTGCATCGGCCGCGAGCCGGGCTCCGGCAAGCTCCACGTCGCCAAGGTGCTCTCGACCGACGACGCCGAGGTCACCGCCATCCGGCGCATCCTCGCGCTCGCGCCCGCCGACCCCAGCCCGGCCTGCGACGTCGGGATGGGGACGACGCTCGCCACCAATGCGCTGCTCGAGCGCAAGGGCGTCCCGTGCGCCCTGCTCATCACCCGAGGGTTTTCGGACCTGCTCGAGATCGGCACGCAGGCCCGGCCGAACATCTTTTCGCTCGCCATCCGGAAGCCGGCGCCGCTGCCCGAACGCGTGATCGCGATCAGCGCGCGCGGCGCCGCGGACGGCGCGGTGATCGAGCCCGCCGACACGGCGGTGCTCGAGGCCGAGCTGGCGGGCTTGCCGCCGCTGCAGAGCGCCGCGGTGGTGGTGCTGCACGCGCCGACACACCCCGATCTCGAGCGCAGCATCGCCGACCGCCTGCGGGCCCGCGGCGTCGACTACGTGGTGTGCTCGCACGAGCTCGCGTCCGGCGCCGGCCTGCTCGTGCGCGCGGAGACGGCGGTGATCGACGCCTACCTCACCCCGCTGCTCCGGCGGCGCTTGGCGGAGCTCTCGGGGGCGCTCGCCGGCAGCAGCCTGCGCCTGATGCAATCGAGCGGTGGGTTGACCGACGCCGATCGGCTGCGGGGCCCCAACGCGATCCTCTCCGGTCCCGCCGGCGGCGTCGTGGCGTGCGCGCGCCTGGTCGAGCAGCTCGGGCTCGGGGCGGGCATCGGCTTCGACATGGGCGGCACGTCGACCGACGTGTGCCGCTACGAGTCGAGCTTCGAGCGGGTCTACGAGCAAGAGGTCGCCGGCCTGCACCTGCGCGCGCCGACCTTGAGCGTGCACACGGTCGCTGCTGGCGGCGGCTCGATCTGCCGCTTCGACGGGCGGCGCTTCTCCGTCGGCCCGGAGAGCGCCGGCGCCGCGCCGGGGCCACTCTGCTACGGTCACCCCGCGGCGACGGAGCTGACGCTCACCGACGTCAACCTCTTGCTCGGGCGGCTGCAACCCGATCGATTCCCGCTCCCGCTCGACCGAGCTGCCGCCGAGCGGGCCATCGATCGCATCCTGGCCGAGGTGCGAGCGCTCGAGCCGCAGCTGACCGCCGAGGAGGTGGCCCACGGCTTCGTGCAGATCGCCAACACCAACATGGTCGAAGCCATCCGACAGGTGTCGGTGAGCCGTGGCTACGATCCGCGGCAGCACGCCTTGATCGTCTTCGGTGGCGCGGGCGGACAACACGCCTGCCAAATCGCCCGGCTGCTCGGGATCCAGAGCGTGGTCTTCCACCCGCTCTCCGGGGTGCTCAGCGCCTACGGCATGGGGCTGGCCGATTCGAGCTGGCACGCCGAGATCGACGCGACCCGCAGCGAGCTGTCCGACGCCGGCCTGAGCGCCCTGACGCGCCGCCTGCTCGAGCTGTCGGAGACCGGCAAAGCCGCGCTGCGATCGGCGGACGCGGCCACCCTCGACGTACGGCTCACCTTCGATCTGCGCTACGCCGGCACGCTGACCACCCTCGATCTCGACGCCCTGCCGGCCGAAGCGCTGCGCCAAGCGTTTCACGATCGGCACGCCCGCGAGTTCGGCTACGCCCGCCCCGATCATGCGGTGGAGCTCGTGACGGCGCACGTCGAGGTGATCGCCCGCCGCGCCGTGCCCGGACCGCCCGACCCGCCCCCGACGCCGTCGCCCGCCCCGGCCCCAACCCGCACGGCCAAGGTGTGGTTCGATGCCAGCTTCGTGGACACCCCCGTGTACGAACGGGAGGCGCTCGCGATCGGCGTCCGCTTGTCCGGACCGCTGCTCGTCCTCGAGCAGACCGGCACCCTCGTCGTCGATCCCGGCTTCGAGCTCGAGGCCGTCGCCGGCGGCGTTTTGATGGTGCGGGATCGGCGCCCGGCGGATCGCCCGCTCGAGCTGCCGGCGGCCGGCGTCCGCTCCGGGCCGGATCCGGTGCTGCTCGAGATCATGGCGAACGGGTTCATGTCGATCGCCGAACAGATGGGCCGGGTCCTTCAGCGGACCGCCATCAGCACCAACATCCGCGAGCGCCTCGATTTTTCCTGCGCCGTGTTCGATGCGAGCGCCGAGTTGATCGCCAACGCGCCGCACATCCCCGTGCACTTGGGCGCCATGAGCGAGTCGGTGGCCGCCGTCTTCGCCCGCTACCCGAGGCCCTCTCCCGGCGACGTCTTCATCGTCAACGATCCGGCCGCCGGCGGATCGCACCTGCCCGACGTCACCGTGGTCACCCCCGTGCACGATGCCAGCGGCTCACTGCGGTTCTTTACCGCCAGCCGCGGCCACCACGCGGACATCGGCGGGATCACTCCCGGGTCGATGCCGGCCTTCTCGAGCCGGCTCGAGGAGGAGGGCGTCGTGCTGTCCCCGCTGTTGATCGTGGCGCGCGGGCGGCTCGATCGCGAGGGGCTGCTCGATCGCTTGCGCAGCGCAAGCTACCCCGCCCGCGATCCGAACATGAACCTGGCCGACATCGAGGCGCAGATCGCGTCCAATCTGCTCGGCGCCCGGTTGCTCGACGAGCTCTTGGCCAAGGCGGGACAGGCCACCGTGCTCGAGTACATGGATCACGTCAAACGTGACGCCGAGGCGCGTGTCGTCGCCGAGATCCGCAAGCTCGGTACACAGGACCTCTCGTTCGAAGACGCGCTCGACGACGGCAGCCCCGTGCGCGTCCGGTGCCGCACGCGCGGCGACCGAATGGTCATCGATTTCAGCGGGACCGGGCCAGAGCTGCCAGGGAACTTGAACGCGCCGCGCGCAGTCACGGTAGCGGCGGTGTTGTACGTCCTGCGCCTGCTCATCGATCATCCGATCCCCCTGAACGCGGGCTGCCTGCGCCCGATCGAGCTCGTCATCCCGGAGGGCTCGCTGCTGTCGCCGCGGGCAGGGCGCGCGGTGGCCGCCGGCAACGTCGAGACGTCCCAGCGCGTGGTCGACGTGCTGCTCGGCGCGCTCGGCAAGGCGGCGGCCAGCCAGGGCACGATGAACAACCTCACGTTCGGGGACGCGACCTTCGGCTACTACGAGACCATCGGCGGCGGCGCCGGCGCCGGTCCTGGGTTCCACGGCGCGTCCGGGGTGCAGACGCACATGACCAACACCCGGATCACCGACCCGGAGATCCTCGAGGCGCGCTACCCGGTCCGGCTCGTCCGCTTCGAGCTCAGGCGCGGCAGCGGTGGCTCGGGCAGGTGGCGAGGCGGTGACGGGCTGGTGCGTGAGATCGAAGCGCTGCGCCCGCTCGACGCGGCGATCTTGTCCGAACGGCGCAGCCGAGCCCCGTACGGACTGCAGGGCGGCAG
>JAEZYZ010000173.1 GCA_023418705.1 Pseudomonadota bacterium
CGCGCGGGTCGCTCGCCGCCGCGCGGCGACCGCGCGCGGTGCCCTCCGCGTGCGCGGCGCGCGTGAAAACAACCTGAAGGATGTCGACGTCGAGCTGCCGCTGCACGTCATCTGCGCGATCACCGGCCCGAGCGGGTCCGGCAAGAGCACGCTGGCGGTCGACGTGCTCTACCGAGCGCTGGCTCGCCGCTTGGGGGAGTCGGACGTGGAGGCCCCGGGCGAGCACACCGCCGTCGAGGTGGGGGCCGCCATCGAACGGGTCGTCCTCGTGGATCAGTCGCCCCTCGGCCGGACGTCGCGCGGCAACGCCGCCACCTACACGAAGGCTTGGGATCCGGTCCGGGCGCTGTTTGCCAAGCAGCCGCGGGCCGTCGCAGCAGGTTTCGGCCCGGCCCACTTCTCCTTCAACGTCGAGGCCGGCCGCTGCGAGGCGTGCGGCGGCGACGGCCACGAGACCGTGGAGATGCAGTTTCTCGCCGACGTTCGGCTGTTGTGCCCGACCTGTCAGGGGCGGCGCTTCAAGCCAGAGATCTTGCAGATCGACTACCGCGGCTCGAACGTGGCCGAGCTGCTCGACGCGACCGTCGAGCAGGTGCTCGAGCAGCTCAAGGATCAGCCGGCGATCGTGCGCGCGCTGGGGCCCTTGCCGGAGCTCGGGCTCGGCTACCTGCGCCTCGGGCAGTCGCTCTCGACGCTCTCCGGCGGCGAAGCGCAGCGCCTGAAGCTCGCGCGGGCGTTGAGCGAACGCAACGAACGGACCTTGTTCGTCTTGGACGAGCCGAGCGCGGGCCTGCACGCCGACGAGATCGCCTGCGTGGTGCGGTGCCTGGAACACCTGGTGCAGGGCGGAGCCAGCGTGATCGTGGTGGAGCACGACCTCGACCTGATCGCCGCGGCCGACCACGTGGTGGAGATGGGGCCCGGCGCCGGCACACAGGGCGGGCGCGTCGTGGCGAGCGGCACGCCGGAGGAGCTGTCGCGGACGGACACGCACACGGGCCTGGCGTTGCGATCTCGCCGACGGAGCGCCGCGCTGCGCGGCGCCGCCCGCCCCAGAGCGCGCTCACCGCAGGCGCGGGCGCTGTCGGTGCAAGGCGCTCGCGAGCACAACCTGCGGGATGTGTCCGTGTCGATCCCCCACGGCGCGCTGACGGTGGTGACCGGGCCGAGCGGCTCGGGAAAGAGCAGCCTCACCTTCGACGTCGTCTTCGCCGAAGGGCAACGGCGCTTTTTGGAGACGCTCACGCCGTACGCGCGCCAGTTCCTGCCGACCATGCCGCGCCCCGACGTGGAGTCGGTCTCCGGGGTCCCGCCCGCCATCGCGCTCGAACAACGCACGTCGCGGGCCGGCGCCAACTCCACGGTCGCGACGGTGACCGAGATCGCTCACTACCTCCGCCTGCTCTACGCCAAGCTCGGGACCAGCCACTGTCCCGACCACGACACCCCCATCGAGGGCACCACGCTGGCTGCCGTGCTCGCGCAGCTCCGCAAAATGAAGGGGCGGTTTCGGCTCTTGGCGCCGGCGGTGGAGGGCCGCAAGGGCACCTACCTCGATCTGTTCACCGCCGCGGCGCGCGACGGCATCCAAGAGGCCATCTGCGACGGCGTGCGCGTCGACACCGACGCTCCGCCGAGCCTCGCGCGCAATCGCGAGCACAACATCGACCTGTTGATCGCAGAAGACCTGCGCGGCGGCGACGTCGACGAGGCGCTGTTGGCCAAGGCGCTGCGCTGGGGCAACGGCAGCGTCCAAGCGGTCGCCGGGGCGCGGCGCACGCGGCTGTCGGTGCGCGCCGCCTGCCCGGCCTGTGGCTTTTCGCCGCCGGAGCTCGACCCGCGCTGGTTTTCGTTCAACACCAAACAAGGCCGCTGTGAGACCTGCGCGGGGGAGGGGACGATCGAGCGCTCGAGCAAGCCGCGCCGCCGCGCCCGAGCCGCTGCGTCCGAGCCGGAGGTGGTGCCCTGCCCCGAGTGCGCCGGAACCCGGCTTGCTCCGATCCCGCGCAACGTGCGGGTCTCGGGGGAGCGCTACCCGGATCTGCTCGCGCGCTCCGCGACGCGTGCGCTCGAGGGCCTGCGCAGGTTGAAGTTCGGGGCGGATCGCCAGCAGGTCGCTGCGCCGCTGCTGCTCGAGCTCGAACGACGCCTCTCGTTCATGTGCGACGTCGGGCTCGGCTACCTCGCGCTCGACCGTCCCGCGCGTTCGCTCTCCGGTGGGGAGATGCAGCGGCTGCGGCTGGCCGCGCAGCTCGGTGCGGGGCTCACGGGGGCGCTGTACGTGCTGGACGAGCCGACCATCGGCCTGCACCCGTGCGACACCGAGCGCTTGCTGGGCAACTTGCGGCGGCTGGTCGAGCTCGGCAGCACGGTGATGGTCGTCGAGCACGACATCGACACCATCCGCGCCGCCGATCACCTCATCGACCTCGGACCGGGCGGCGGCAGCGGCGGGGGCCGCGTGGTGGCCGAAGGCAGCCCCGGGAAGGTGCTGCGCAGCGCGGCTTCGCCGACG
Organism: Pseudomonadota bacterium; assembly: GCA_023418705.1. GTDB lineage: Bacteria > Myxococcota_A > Polyangia > Polyangiales > Polyangiaceae > JAEZYZ01. Next base: position 2,516 of record JAEZYZ010000173.1, read on the forward strand.
GGAAAGGTGCTCCGGCAGGCGATCGAGCTGCGCCCGCCGCTGCCGGTCGACGCGGCTCGAGACCGGCTCGTGCTCGAGGGCGCCTCGCACCACAACCTGCGGCAGGTCGATCTCTCGTTGCCGATCGGCCGCTTCAACGTGGTGGCGGGGGTCAGCGGCTCCGGCAAGAGCACCCTGGTGCGCAAGGTGCTGCTGCCGGCGCTGCGGCGCTCGCTCGGGCTGGTCGCGGAAGAGCCGGGCAGCTTTCGGCGGCTTCGCGGCCAGGAGGCGTTCAAGCGCGCGGTGGCGGTCGACCAGTCGCCCATCGGGCGCACGCCGCGCTCGGTGCCGGCCACGTTCCTGGGGATCTGGGACGACATTCGCCGGTTGTTCGCGGCGGCGCCCGAGGCCAAGGTGCTCGGGTTTTCGGCGGCGCGCTTTTCGTTCAACACCGCCGCCGGCGGGCGTTGCCCGGTGTGCGACGGCCAAGGGTCCATCACCCACGAGATGAGCTTCTTGCCGGACGTGATCACGCCCTGCGCGGCCTGCGGCGGGCAGCGCTTCGAGCCCCGCACGCTCGGGGTGCGCTACCTCGGTCATTCGATCGGGGACGTGCTCGGGCTCAGCGCGGAGGAGGCGGCGCAGCTCTTCGAGCACCATCCGACCATCTGTCAGCCGCTCCGGACGTTGGTCGACCTGGGCGCCGGCTACATCCGCCTCGGCCAGGGCTCGCACACCCTGTCGGGCGGTGAAGCCCAGCGGCTCAAGCTCGCCCTGGAGTTGACGGCGACCGCGCGCCACGAAAAAACCTTGTACGTGTTGGACGAGCCCACCACCGGCCTGCACCTGTCCGACGTGTACCGGCTGATGCAGGTCTTGTCGCGGCTGGTCGAGCGCGGCGACACCCTGGTCGTGATCGAGCACCACCCGGTGGTGATCGCCGGGGCGGATTTCGTGGTCGAGCTGGGGCCAGGTGGCGGCGAAGGCGGCGGGCGGATCGTCGCCCAAGGCAGCCCGCAGGATTTGACACGCAAGAACACGGTTACCGGCAAGGCGCTCGCGGCGCTCGGTGTCGCGGCTCGCCGCCGCCGTCGTCCCCGCGGGGCTGCCGCCCGACGCCCGCCCGCCGCGGGGCAGCTTGCCACGGCGCGCTGGTCGTGTGTCGGCGCTCACGGCTCGTTTTTGCCTCTCTTTCGCGCGGGCGGTGCGTGGCTAACCCTAGGAGTGATGGCAGAAGGTGTACGAAGGTCGAGTTTTCCCGGTGAGGCGCGTGAGACTTATGACGACGCGAGCAGCGTCCGCTCCCGACGGAGCCTGAGCACGCTGGCCGAGCTGATCGCCGACCGAAACCGAGCGGTCCAGGCGTTCGGAATGACGGACATCGGCTGCGTCCGCGGCAACAACGAAGATCACTTCCTGATCGCCGAGCTCGAGCGATCCCTGTTGCTCCAGCAGACGAGCCTCGGCCGCCACGACGGCACCAACATCACCGGCAACCCGCAGGGGAGGCTGTTCATGGTCGCCGACGGGATGGGGGGCCACGAAGGCGGCGAAATCGCGAGCCAGATCGCGATCGAGGCGATGGCCCGCTACGCCTTTGCGCTGATGCCGTGGCTGCTTCAAGCCTCCCAGTCCTCCGAAGACGAGCTCACCTCTGGGCTACGACGCGCCATGCGCGACGCGCACGCCCGGGTCCGCGAGGCGGCCGCCGAGCGGGAGCTGGACAGCAGGATGGGCACGACCCTGACGATGGCCTACGTCACCTGGCCCGAGCTCTACGTCGTGCACGCGGGCGATAGCCGCTGCTACCTCCTTCGGGACGAGAAGCTGCACCGGCTGACGCACGATCACACGTTCGCGCAGCAGCTGGTCGAACGCCACGCCATGAGCGCAGAAGAGGCGGAGCGCTCCCGCTTCCGCCACATGCTCGTCAACGCCGTCGGCGGTGGCTCCCCCGATATCACGTCGGAGCTGCACCACGTCCGCCTGTTCGACGGCGACCAGCTGCTTTTGTGCAGCGACGGGCTGACGGGTCAGCTCTTTGACGACCAGATCCGTGGCTGTTTGCTGGCGGGCGGCTCCGTCGAGTCGGTGGTCAAACAGCTGATCGCCACCGCCAAGGCCAGCGGCGGGGACGACAACATCACCGCCGTGCTGGCTCGGTTTTGACGGAGACCCACCCGGCCTCGCCGGCGCGGGGCCGGGTGAGGCGTGGCCGGATCGAGCGCGCTGATTTAGGCTACGCGCGTGCCACAAGTGGTCATCGATGCGCGCTCGGTCGTCGATCGGCGCAGCGGGATCGGCAACTACGTCGAAGCGCTGCTCCGGCACCTGATCCCGATGGCGCCAGACCTCCACTTCGTGCTGCTCAAGCACCCGGAGCTCGGGCGCCCTCTGATGGAGCACGAGCGGGTGCGCGAGATCCCGTTTCCCGGTGAGACCAAGTCGGTGGCCACCGTCCTGCGTCTCGGCCGCGCGCACCCGTTCACGGACGCCGGGCTCTACCATTCGCCCGCCGATCTCGTGCCGCTCGGCCTCGGCTGCCCGTTCGTCGTGACCCTCCACGATCTGATGTGGGTGGAGGCGCCGGAGCTTGCCTCCAATTTTTGGCCGGTTCGTCTGGGCAATCGGCTCTGGTACTCGCTCAACATCGCTCGTGCGGTGCGCGGCGCGCGGCGCGTCATCGCGATCTCGGAGGCCACGAAGGCGGCGATCGAGCGCTGGTACCCCGAACACAGCGCCAAAGTCCGAGTGGTCCCGCACGGGCTCGATCACGAGCGGTATGCCCCAGAACGAGCCGGCCCCCGTGAGGCGCTCGACGACCTGCTGCCGCCGCCGATCCGCTATGCTTTGATCGTTGGGCAGGGGTCGCCGTACAAAAATCACGTGCGCATGATCCGCGCCTACATTTCGGCGACGGCCGACCTGCCCGATCATCGGCTGGTGCTGGTGCGGCGCTTCGCCCGGGTCGATCGGGACATGCGCGCCTTGCTCGGCGATGCGCGGATCCGCTCCCGCTTGGTCTTGCTCGAGCACGTCGATGACCGGCGCCTGGCCACCCTGTACCGCCACGCCGACATGCTGCTGTTCGCCTCCGAATACGAGGGCTTTGGAATGCCGGCGCTCGAAGCCATGTGCATGGGCACCCCGGTGCTCGCCTCCACCGCCCCCGCCGTGCTCGAGGTCACGGGGGCGGCGGCGCTGCACGCCGTGCCGACCGACCTCGCTGACTTGACCGAAAAGATCGGGCGCCTGGCCCGCGACGCCGATCTGCGCGAGCGGCTGGTCCAGCTCGGTCGGCAGCGGGCGCTCGAGTTTCGCTGGGAGGCCTGTGCGAGCGCCACCCTGGCGGTCTATCGGGAGGCGCTCGGCCAGCCCCCGCCCGCTCCCTGATCGCGCTCAGGCGCTTTGAACGTCCCTGGCACCCTCTTGCACCGCGGCCAGGACGGCAACCTGAATGGCCAGCCGCCGGTCGGGCTTGATGGAGGAGCCATCCCGCTCGAGCAGATCGAAGCGGTCGAGCACCTCGCCGGCGCGGGTGCGCACCTCCGAGCTGACGATCTGCACCTCGGTCTCGAACAGCGCTTGAGAGAGCGCCAAGAGCAGGCCAGAGCGGTCGGTGGTCTGCACCTCCAGCGTCGTCAGCCCGCCGTCGTCGTTCTCGACGAAGCGCACGGTCGTCTCCGTCGGGGTCGCTGGCGAGAGCCCGGGCAGGGCGCTGCTCGGCGCGACCTGCCCCTCGAGCAGCTCGTGCAGGCGCCCTGCCACCGTGGCGAGGCGCTCGTCGCTGAGCGTGGCTGCGGTCGGCGCCGCTCCACCCTTCTCTTGCACCCAGAACAGGTCAACCGCTTCGGGCACCCCGTCGCGGCGGCGCCGCGTGTATGCCTCGGCGTTGTGCACCTCGAGCTTCGCGAGCAGCAGCGCCGCGCTGATCATCGCCAAAAGACCTGGGCGATCGTCGGCGACCACACACAGGCCGTAGGCGCCGCTCGCCTCCGCCACGAAGCTGCCGACGTGCGCCACGCGATCGCCCCGCGCCGCGGCGATCGAGGCGTGCTCCAAGATCGCGGCGGTCGAGTGCGCGGACCGGTACCTGGAAGGCATGGTGGCCAAGAAGTCGGCGATCAACGTGTCCGAGGAGCCTTTCACGGAGCGTAGTCTACGAAGGTGTCGGGGATCGTGCCGTTTCGGAGACGTTTCTCGTTCGTTTGCGCCACGCTCAGCCGCCCGGCGGCGGCGCAGACGGCGCCGGCGCTGGCGCCGGAAACCCAGGGATGGGTGGCAGCGTGCTCGGAAACGCCGTCGGCAGGGTGGTGGGGAAGCCGGACGGCAACGGCGGCAAGCCGCTCGGCAGCGGCGGCAGGCTGCTCGGCAAGGTGAGCGGCGGGAAGGCGGGCGGCGCCGCTGCGTCGGGTGCTCCGGCGTCGCCGGTCGCGGGAGCGGTCGCGGTAGGGGCAGGGGGAGGCTTGGCAGGCGTCGTGGGTGCGCGTGGCGCCGGTGCCGGCGTCGGCGTCGTGACGGGGGGTGAGGGGGCCAGCGGCGGCGTGCCGGGTTGCGCCGTGATGGTCGTCGGCGGCGCGGGCGCGTCGGGCGAAAGCGTCGGCAGCGGCGGCGCCGACGTGTCGCGGCTCTCGCGTTGCCAGATGATCAACGCCACGATCCCAGCGGTCGCTCCGAGCGCGACCAGCACGCCGAACACGACCCCCCACGGGCTGCGGCGGCGCCGCGCGCCCTGTGCCGTGACCATCGACGGTGGCGCGGGCGCCGGGGCGGCTCGGGCGGCCCGCTCGGCCGTCATCCGCTCGATCATCTCCCGTGGCGCTTCCTGTGTCGCGTCCTTCGCCGGCGCGCCGGCGCCCCCTCGGTGGTCGCCCGGTGGCTCGTCGTCGGGCGGCAGCGTCGGCGGGACGGCGCGCGTCGTGTTCGGCTCGAGGGTGGTCGAGGCCTGGGCGGTGGGTGCCGGGATCACGGCCGCGGGCGCCGGTGTCGCCGCCAGCCTGCCAGCGTGGCTCAGGCTGCCGGCGAACGCAGACAGCGACAGCCGCAGATCCATGGCGCTCGGGAAGCGGTGTTCACGATCGGGCGCCATCGCGCGGTGGACCAGATCCGCCAGCGCTTGGGGCACGTGCGGCGCAAGCTCCCGGAGCGGCTTGACCTGACCGGTGGCGACGATCGCGACGATCGCGGCCGGTTCCTGGCCGTCGGCGGGGCGATGGCCGCTCAGCATTTCGTAGAGCATCGCGCCCACCGAATAGAGGTCCGCGCGGGCGTCGACCTGGTCGGCGGCGTACAGCTGCTCCGGCGCCATGTACTCGGGCGTCCCCATCAGCGCGCCGGGCCGGGTGAGGTCCTGCTGGTACTCGCTGGTCTGCCGGAGCTTGGCGATGCCGAAATCCAGGAGCTTTATCACCGGTCCGCCCGTCGACGGTGTGATGAAGACGTTGTCCGGCTTCAAATCCCGGTGGATGACGCCGACGGCGTGCGCCGACTCGAGGCCGGACAGGATCTGCAGGGCGTAGTCCACGGCCTGATCGACGGGCAGCCGCCGCTCGCGATCGAGGAGCGCCTGCAGCGACTCCCCCGTCAGCCGCTCCATCACCATATAGGGCAAGCCCTCTGGCAGTTGGTCGACGTCCATCACGCGCGTGACGTGTGGGCTTTGGATCAACGCGCAGGCGCGGGCCTCCTGTAGGAACCGGACGGTCAGGCCGGGGCGCTCCGAGAGGTCCTCATGCAACACCTTGAGCGCGATGGGCAGGCCCAATGCTTCGTGCCGCGCTTCATAGACCCGGCCCATACCCCCCTCTCCGATGAGCTGGCCGATGCGATATTTCCCACCGATCAAATCGCCTGATTTCAGCGCCATGGGTCAGGGTCCTGGTGAAGAGCGCGCAGGGGAGTGAGCCTCAAGAGCCGTCGACGACCCGCTCGGCCATCGGTACATGCCGCTCGTATTCGCGGAGGAACGCCAGCGTCTTCGGATCGGCACGGTCGACGATCAGGGTTCCATTCAGATGGTCCACTTCGTGCTGAATGATGGCAGCCGGCGGTCCCTCCCACAAAGTTTCGAACGCCCGGCCGTCGAGATCGAGCGCTCGGATCTTCACCTTGCGCGGCCGTTCGACGCGGCCTCTCAGGCCGGCCACCGAGAGGCAGCCCTCGTAGATTGCGATGCTTTGCCCCGCGCCGGTCGGGCTTTCGACCTCGAGCTCCGGGTTGACGAAGACGGTCAGCGGCACGGAGCCGAAGCTCGGGTAGCGAGGGTTGCCCCGCACCTCGACCAGGCAGACACGAAGCGGCTCGAACACTTGTGGCGCCGCGATGCCGACCCCGTCGGCGTCCCGCATGGTGGCGACCATGTCGTCGACCAGCGCCCGGAACCACGGCGAGGACAGGTCCGCAGGATCGATCGCTGCCGCCCGCTGTCGCAGGACCGGCTCACCGAGCTGGGCTATTTTGCGGAGACCCATCGGGACGAAGCATAGCCGGTCAGGTCGGCGATGTTCGGGGTTTCCAGAGCCGATCTTCGATTTGGGCTTCCAGGTTGGCGCGCCGCGACAGCGAGAACAGCAGATCGCTCAGCCGGTTCAGGTAGATCAAGAGCTCGGGGCGCAGTGGGGACGTTCGATGGGCCGTCCAGCAGCAGCGCTCGGCGCGCCGGCAGACGGCGCGTGCCGTGTGCAGGGCGGCGGCCGCGCGGCTGCCGCCCGGCAGCACGAAGTGCTTGAGCGGCGGCAGCGCCGCTTCGGCTCGATCGATGTCCTGCTCCAGGTGAGCGACGTTCTCGGCGTCGATGAGCGCGAGCCGGAGGCGACTCTCCTTGCCCGGCACGCACGCCAGCTCGGCGCCGAGGACGAACAGCTCGTTTTGAACCCGCTCGAGGACCGCGTCGATCTCGGCTGCGGGCTCGAAGGAACGCGCCAGCCCGATGGTGGCGTTCGTTTCGTCCACGCTGCCGTAGGCTTCGACGCGCGGATCCTCCTTGGCGACCCGCTGCCCGCCGAACAGGCCCGTCGTGCCGTCGTCGCCGGTCTTCGTGTAGAGCTTCATGCCTGACCACCGGCGCTCGCCGGCTCCGGTCCTCAAGGTACACAGGAAGGTCAGGAGAACGGAGAAATTTCGACTAGCCGAGCGCCTCGGAGAAGGCCGAGTAGCCGGCGGCCCAGGCGTCCAGATCGGCCTTGGCGCCGTCGACGATTTGCGCGCCGAAGCCGGGCGGCACCGTCGCAAACTCCTGAAAACCGAAGCGGCGGCGCCACACGATGCGCCCGACGAGGCGCACGCGCCGTTCATTGCGAGGCGGGACCAGCTCGAGCCACACGAGATCGTCCTCGGCTGGCGCCAGCGTGCGGACGTACAGACCGCCCTCGCTCAGGTTGTAGCAGTAGCCGACGTCGTCCTCGTCTCGGCCAGCGCCGCGGAAGTACACGCGCGTGCCGAAGAGCAAGCGCGCCGACGCGCGCTGATTTTGCACCCGCCCGCCGTTGCGCAGCTCATTGGCCAAAAACAGGACGTTCTCGGCTGGTGAATAGCCATCCATCACGGACACGCCGGGGAGCTGCCCGATCTCCGAGCGCATGGTCTTCAGCTCGCGCGGCGCGCGCGCGACGATGAAGGTGACGTTGCTGCCAGCCCGGCGCGAGTGGTCGATGAGCTCCGCGGGCACACCCTCGATCTCCGGACCGAGCACGACCAGCTCCTGTCCCGGCATCTGCGCGAACTGCACGACGTCATCCCTCGTGACGGCAAAGGTCACGGTGTAGCCGGCGTTGCGCAGCACTCGACCCAGCACGATGCGTCGGCTCTGATCCATGTCGGCGACGATCACGCCGGCCGCTCGTCGCGACGGGGCTGGCGGCGGCTCGCTCGGCAACGCGCGCAGACGCGCCGTGAGCTGCCATTGTTTGTCGAGCCGGAGCACGTCGTCCGCGCCCCAGGTGAAGGCTTCGGCGAAGGCGAGATCGTCGACGCTGCTGGTGGCCGCCAGAATGGGCAGCTGCGCGAGCCGAGCCGTGGCGCGCGCCTGCAGAGCAACCTGTTCGGCCTCCGGCGCCTGCATGTCCAGCAAGAGGCCGTGCGCTTCGTGATCATCGAGCCAACGCGCCGCGTCGCGCGGCGACGCAACGAAATGCAGCTGGCAGGAAGCCTGCTCCGCCCCCTCTTCCAGGTTGTGAAGGTTCGGCTCGGGGAGCGAGCCATACACTAGAATTTGTCGCTGCTCCATCGCCCTGATTGCGCCTCTCAATGAACGGCCGCCGTCATCCGCAGTTTAGAGGCGCCGTCGCTGTGCGCCGACGCCCGGCGGACGGATCGAGGGGGTTTACAGGACGACCATCGGCGCCTTCTGACCACGGCGAGTCCGTGAGAACGGATTCCCCCAATGAGACAGCACGGCTGTGTCGACGGGTAGGGGATCGGAAATCGCTCACTGAGCAGCGAGGTGCGCAAGATCGGTCACAGGAAGATCAAAAGATCGGAAGGGGAGACCGACGTCGTCGGTCCCCGACTGGAGTTTCGAGCGGCGCGACCCCAACCGCGGCGGCCAACCCCGTGCACGAGCGCCTCGGGCGTATCCCCCGAACTCCCAAAATCTTCCGTCCTTCCGCTCCTTCCTGTGAACAAAATAGCGGAGCTCGTCGCGTTGATTCCACGTGCTCTCGGGCCCTTCGGGTCTCGTTTTCGTAGGAGATCGGAAGGTCGGAAGCGGGACCCGGCGAAGCCGTCGGTCCCAGACCGAAGTTTCGATCTCGAGCGGCGCGACGTAGCCTCGCCGTGGCAACCAGCGCCCGCGCGGGGCGCGCACTTATCCGCCGAATTCCCCAAAATCTTCCGCTCTTCCTGTGAACAAAACAGCGGCTTTGGAGCAAACCGTTTGTGGCTCTAGGCGGAAAAGATCTGTTGGATTTCGCCCTCGATGGTCTTGGCTGCGACCTTCTTGGCCAGCGCGAGCTCTTGAACGAGCAGGCTGCGTGCCTGGTCGAGGAGACGCCGCTCGCCGAACGACAAGTCTTTGTCGAATTTGAGGCGATACATGTCGCGCAGGACCTTCGCGATCTCCGAGGGGAGCCCGCTCTTGAGCATCTCCGTGTAGGCGCGGAAGCGGCGATTCCAGGGCTGCAGATCGACCGCCACCTCCGGCGCGCGCAGGATGTCGAGGATCTTCTCCGCTTCCCGCTTCTTCATCACGGGGCGCAGGCCGACGCGAGTCGCCGCTTCCGTCGGCACCATCACTTTCAAACCAGTGTCGACGATCTTGAGCACGTAGCAGGTCGTGGGGGTCGTGCCGAACTCCCGCTGTTCGACGGCCACCACCTCGCCGACGCCATGGGCGGGATGTACCGCCATGTCGTCGACCTTGAACTTGAGCGCACGGGTAGGTTCAGCGTTGACGCGAGTCTCCATACGGCCTCCATGCGATCGAACAGGGTCGCGCTCGATCGCGAGTTTGCCTGCCGAACGCAGGCTGCTGCCAAGTTGCTGGCAGGACGATCACCGTGAAATGTCCCTCAAACCGTCCGAGCTGCCGCACTGCAGCACCGGCGCACCGTATCACCAGCGGCGATCGAAGGTCAATTGCTTCCAGCCACGATAGGCCGTCTTTTCCGCTGATTTGGCCCCCTATGTAGGGGTTCGACCTCCCCCTTCTTACTCTGTCTTCAAAGTGGGCGGGGTCATATCCAAGATCTCCCAAACGTCGGCGACGACGGCGGCCCGCAAGCCCGCGATCATCGGTCCCAGCCCGAGGGAGACCGATAGCTCCAGCCGGTCGTCGCCCGCGCGGGTGATGCGCGGCGGCTCTTCGGGATGATTGAAGCCGAGCAGCTTTCCTAGCGAGCTCTGCGCGAGATCTTCCCAGGCGCCCGCCAGGCGTTCGGGCGCGTCGTCGCCAAAGTCGCCCGTCATGACCAGGCGCGCCTCCACGCGCTGGCCGTCGACGAACACGCCGGTGATGCCGACCGCGACGGCTTGCGCCAGCAGGCCGCGCGCGCCCAACAACCACTCGCCCTTGAAGGGGCCCGGCGCATAAAACCGCAAGGGGGCCTGGGCCAAGTCGTCGGGGAGCGACGACAGCGCATGGCCGTCGAGCGCGGCTGGGGAGCGGCGGAGCTTGCGCCGAGCGAAGGCCTCGACGACCCGCGCTGGCGTCGGATCACCGACGGCGACCGCGACCAGGTGATCGTCGAGGCGGACGAGCGTCTGGGGCGTGGTGCCCACCACCCCGCTGATTCGCACGACGTCCGGGTGCGGGCGCCTCACGACCGGACCGCTGACGAGGCGCTCGATGAAGGCGGCCGTGACCCGCTCCGAAGCCGCGTCCGTGCGCGCGGCGTACAGCACCCCGAAGTCGAACCCGGCGATCAGGGCCGTCTCCACGCGCCTCAGATCGAGCCCCGCCGACTGCTCGTAGCGCTGCAACCCTTGGTCAGGAAACAGGGGCTCGAGCGCCGGCAGCAACCCCGGGTGGTTCGCCAGGCGCCGGAGCTCACCGACGACCATCCAACGCAAGCCCGCCGCCGGCACGTAGCTCGTCAGCGGGCCCAGGAACAGCGCTGGCGCCTTTGGGCGCTCGGTTGCCGGCGTCTCCGCTGGTGGGGAAGCGCAAGCGGAGACGCCCGCGAGGAGCCACGCGAGCGCCCACGCTGCGGCCGAACGGCGGCGGGGCGCCCGAGTCACTGGCGGGACACGTTGATGTAGCAATAGCGCCGCTTCTTGGATCCGACGCGCACCAGGTAGCGCTGCTCGAGGGCGAGCTTCAGCTGCACGTCGCTGACTCGCTTTCCGTCGACCTCCACTCCGCCCTGCTCGATCATGCGTCTGCCCTCGCTCGTCGATGCAACCAGCTTGGCCATCGATAGCGCCTTGGGCAGCCACAGGCTTTCCCCCTCGGTCGTCAGCCGGAGCTCGGGCGTGTCGTCGGGCGGCCGATCGGAAAAGTAGGCGGCGTCGAAGCCCTCGGCGGCCCGCGCCGCCGCTTCGGCCCCGTGAAAGCGTTCGACGATTTCGGCTGCGAAGCTCTTTTTTGCCGCGAGCGGATCGCCGGCTCGCCGCAGCGCCTCGATGTCCGACCGTGTGCGGCTCGAGAGCAGCTCGAAGAAGCGCCAAATCACAGAGTCATCGATCTGCATGCACTTGCGGAAGATCTCGAGCGGCGGTTCGGTGAGCCCGATGTAGTTCTCCGCGGACTTGCTCATCTTTTTGCCGACGATCTTGCCGTCCTCGATGCGGGCGTCGATACCCTCCAAAATCGGTGTGGTCATGACGACCTGCGGGCGCTTGCCGTAGCGCTGCATCAGGTCGCGCCCCACCATCAGGTTGAAGAGCTGGTCCGTCCCCCCGAGCTCCACGTCGGCATCGAGCGCGACCGAGTCGTACCCTTGGAGCATCGGGTACAAGAGCTCGTGGAGGTAAATGTCCTTTTGATGCTCGTAGCGGTCTTTGAAGTCCCGGCGCTCGAGGGTGCGAGCCACGGTGCGCTTGGCGAGCAGCTCGATCATCTCGTCGGCTCGCAGCGTGCTCAACCACTCGCTGTTGTATCGAACCTCGGTGCGTGAACGGTCCAGGATCTTGAATGCCTGATCCTGGTAGGTCCGCGCGGCGTCGAGCACCTGCTCTCGCGTCAGGCGAGGTCGCATCTCGTTCTGACCGGTCGGGTCGCCGACCATCGCCGTGAAGTCGCCGATCAGGAACACCACCTGATGCCCGAGCTCCTGGAACTGCCGCATCTTCTGCATGAGCACGGTGTGCCCCAGGTGCAGATCGGGTCGGGTGGGATCGAACCCCGCCTTGACGCGCAGCGGCTGCCCGCTCGCGAGGGCCTTGCGCAGCTCGTCGGGTTGGTGGAGGTCGACCGTGCCTCGGGTCAGCTCTCGGAATTGCTCGTCAGGCGTCACGGGGGCGGACGGTAGAGCGTCCGGGGGCAAATTCAAAACCCTTCCCCCACCTGGCGACGGGCGCTTTCCCGAGGGCTCGAGCCGTCAAGACGGTCAGCCGGCGGGTTTCCGGCGAGGGTGCCAGCCGGCCGCTGGCCGAGGGCTCCGATGAACCCCCTCCTGCGGCGGCGTCCCGCACGCTCCGCCGTCCGCTCTAGTCCCCGAACCCGTTCGCGTCGTCGTCGTCCTCGTCGCCGTCGTCGTCGCCCCCGCTGATGGCGTGGGCGCGGCTGCCGTTGACGAGCTCTTTCAGTTCTTTTCCAACCTTGAAGAAGGGCAGTCGTTTGGCGGGCACGGGGACCGGCTGGCCCGTGCGTGGGTTGCGCCCGTCGTACGGCTTGTACGGACGCACCGTGAAGCTGCCGAACCCGCGGATTTCGATGCCTTCTCCACGCTGTAGCGCCTCGGTCATGGCGTCGAAGACGCAGTTGACCACCATTTCGGCCCGCGCTTTGGTGAGCTCCCCTCGGGCGGCTATGGCTTCGATGAGCTCGCTCTTGGTCATCTCTTCCTCCGCCTCCGACGACTTATGATTTTTCGGTAAGGCCTCAATTGTCAAACGCTTTTTCGACAGGTCCCGTTCCTACGGCGGCGCGCCGGCGTTTCCTCCTCGTGCTCGGGAGCTCGGGATTCCGTTGGTGCTAAAAAATGATCAGCGGTCCGCTGTTCATTTGGGCGAAAGCTCCACGAAGTCCAGCCAATAACCGCCGCGGGCTCTGCCCGGCGCGGCGCGGAGCGTCACCTCGAGCGGCTGAGCGCCGCGTTGTAGGCGCACGGTGTGTGGCCCCGACGTCCAGCATCCCGAGTCGAGGGGCGGCCGTTCGACCCAAACCTGGCCCGAGGTCTGGATCTCGAAACCCGTGGCCGGCGCCTCGGCGATGACGAACCCGATTCGGAGCAGGTAGTCGCGGGTCTCGGGGGCCAGCAGCTCGACCCGCACGGTCATGTCGGCGCCGGCCGGCCGCAGCCGCAGCGCGCGCCCGGCGGAGCTGCAGGGCTCGCTGCGGTGCTCGGGGTGGGCGAAGCCTCCGCGCACGGCGAGCGGGGGCCACTGGTGCTCCAGCTCGAGGCGGAGCGTCGGGTCGGCGCTGGGTCGGTACGCGCTGAGGCGCGGCGCACCATCGGGCGCGCCTGGGTCGAAGGCATACCGGTGCGCGGGCGGACGCCCGAGGAGCTCCCAGAGGACGCGGTCGTGGTCGTCGCCGCGCCCGCGGGCGACCCCGCGCTCGCGCTCCGGCGCCCGGGCGCCCGGCCCGTGCGCGAGGTTGAACCCGTGATCGGTGCCGACCAGCAGCAGCCCCCGCTCGACGCCCGCCCGCTCCAGCAGGTCGGGCTCGAACATGGGGCGGCCGCCTTCGCGTTCTCGCAGGGCGACATGCTGGTAGCTGGCGTGCACGGCGAAGCCGACCAGGCACCAGGCGGGCGCGAGGCTCGCGACCCGCCAGCGCACCAGGGCCCATCCCAAAAGCACGTGCTCGAGCGGCAGCACGTCGGCAAATAGCCGTGCGCCGCCGCCGGGATAGCTGCCCTCGAAATAGAAGGGCGCGTAGCCGAGCATCACCGCGCCGATCGTCAGCGCGAGCCAGCGGATCGGGGGCAGGTGGCGTCCGGTCCACGCCGCCGCGCCCACGGCCAGGCCCAGCAGCTCGAGGTTTGCCACGTCGAGCAGGTGCCAGCCCAGGCGGCGCAGCGTGGTCCCGAGCGCCTCGACGAGGCCGAAGCCGTCTTGGAGCCGAGCCCGGACGAAGTCCCCGTGCTCGAACAGGCACCCCACCTGCTGGCCGAAACCGTAGCCAAAGCAACCTGCCGGGCCGTCGGCGACCGCATAATAGGCGAGCTGGGTCGAAGCGAAGATGTCGCCGGTGACCGCGTATTGATAGACGGCGAGCAGCCCCAAGCCCGGCAGCAAGCCCACCGCGAACACGCCGAGCGCCGCAAAGCGCCGCTCCGGACGAGCGCGGGCGATGAGGAGCGCACACACGACCGTCGCCACCAACCCCGTCACCGGTCGGGTCGCAAACAACCAGCCGCTGGCCAGCCCGGCGAGCGCCGCGTCGAAGCGCCGCGCTCCGAAGGCGCCGTAGAGCGCCGTCACGAGCAACAAGGCCGACAGCCCATGCGACATGGTGTCGGCCGTGTGGTAGCGGAGCGCGGCGCACAGCGCCGACAGCAGCGCCGCGGTCAGGCCCACGCGGACGTCGTCGAATAGACGGCGCGCGAGCCGATAGCTCATGATCACGAGGCCGGCCGCGGTGAGCGGCCCGACCAGCATGGGAGCGCCCACCACGAACCCCGCGGCGAGCAGCGCTGGATACCCGGGGGGGAAGATCACTCCCAGGTGAGGCTCCTCCAGAGAGGCGATCAGAAAGCGTCCGCGGAGGGCGCTGGTCCCAAAGCTGGCCGGCAAGGTGAACGAGCCGCTCGAGAAGACGCGACCTTGCAGGAAGTAGCTGGTCGCATCGATGATGCGCGGCCCGCCCTCGAGGTAGACGGAGACGTAGGCGAGCGACAACCCAAAGGCAGCGGTCGCACATACGGCCACGGCGGCAGGCGCGTGGCGCGTCGAGATGGAGGCCGGTGAACGCCGCCGCCAGAGCGCCGTGATCAGGACGACCAGCCCGAGCACGAAGCACGCGACCGCCGCGCGGTCCGGTGGGGGACCGACGCCGCCGAGCGGCGTCACGAGCCAGGGCGCACTTGCGGACATCGTCCCCGAGCGCGCTCACCGCCGCTGGATCGCCCAGACATGGTAGAGCACGCGCTCTCCCTCCAGGGCGTGCAGCTCGACGTGCAAGCGGCCGTCTTGCGGCACCTCGCTCAGCGCGTCGACGTATTCTTGCCAAACGTCGCTGGGCAGCAGCGTCAGCTCCCGCTCTTCGATGTTCGGGATCACCCGTCTGACCCGCACCTTCTGAGCCGGAGCGACCCGGTAGACGAGCTCGACCGGGCGATCGGGCTTCAGCCCCGACAAGACGAAGCGCTCCGACTCGCCGACGGGGAGCAGGCGACCGGCGTCCCACACGCCGCGCCCGCGCCGCTCCGGACTGGCGAGGATCTTCATCTGGACATAGCTGACCTCGGGGCGGCTGAGGGTGTAGCCGTGCTCGCCTTCGCTCAGGATGTCGCCCAGATCGAGCTCGTCGACGACCACCTGGTCGGAGCGCAGCGACAGCGGCCGGCCGCTGCCGTCGAACGGTGTCCAGTCTGGCTCGTAGAGCACCTTCGAGGCACCGCCGCAGATGACATTTCCGGTGACGGGGAACTCGCCGACGCGCTTGCCGAACCAGAGCGGGAACGGATCCCACCAGGACGGGTACAGCGCGAGCAGGTCGGGCCGATGTCCCGGCCGCATCCGCTCGATGAGCTCGAGCGCCGCCGCCACGCCGTGCCGCGTGGCACGCGCGAACGGAAAGCCCTCATAGCCGCCGAGGCCAATGATATCGAGCGCCGGCAGATCCGCCATGTACGGGATGGCGCCAGCATCCCCGACGAGCACCCGCCCCGGCGCGGGATCGAGGCTCTTGATGAAACGCCCGGCGCGCACGTGTTGATCACGGATGTTGCGAGACGCTCGACCAAAAAACCAAATCTGCTCGCGGTAGCGGGGCGCCTGGTAGATCGCGAACGTGCTCACCAACACCGCGCACACCGCGATCCGCGCGATGGCGACGGGTCGGTGGTGTTGCCAGAGCGCTCGGGCGGGCGACAGCAGCGCGCCCGCCCCCAGCGCGGCCGCAAGCAGCAACCACGCCAGCGCGGGCATGCTGTAGCGTTCGTTCTGCCAGCGCACCTGACCGTTGAGCGCCACCACCAGCGTCCAGGCGATGGCCGACGCCCAGAGCACGATGGCGTAGCGGCGCGTGGCGCGAAAGATCAGCGCTACCCCAGCCAGCACCCAGACGATCCAGCCGAGCGCGGGCACCGACGAGAGGTGGTAGTGCGTCAGCCGCAGCACCTGATACTTCACGTGAAAGATCCAGGCGTCGAACACGGCGTCGGCCGACAGGTACGGGTGATGGAGCTCCAGCTTGACCAACGCCCCGGCGGCCGAAGAGTCGCCCGTGAGCAGGCGGTTGGCGACCGAGTGCGCGATCAGGACCACGACGCCTGGGGCGGCGATCGCGCTCAGGGCCACGAGCGTGCGACGGTAGCCGAGCTTTTTCAGCATCAGCGGGACCGCCGTCAGCCCGAACGCCGCCACGCACACGGCGCCTTCGGGCCGCGTGGCGACGACCAGACCTCCAAAGAGCCCGAGGCCGACCGCCGAGAGCAGCGCGCCGCGCGCATGCGCGGCCTCTGCCCGCGAGAGCAGGTCGTCGAAAGCGATCAACGCGCCGCCCCAGAGGGCCAGGAACAGCGCCACCTCCATGCCGCTGTAGAGCGTCCAGGACAGGGCCCCCACGCTGAGCAGTGCCAGCGGAGCGAGCCAGGCGGCGTACCTGGGGAGCCCCCGAAACAACCTCCGGCTCGCGATCAGGGTGGCAAACACACACACACAGGCGACGAGCGCTGCCCAGACGGTCAGGGCATTGCCTTGCCACCCGAGGGCGTAACCCAGCGCGAGCACGAACGGGTACAGCAAGCTGGTCCCGCCGCTCGAGTAGCCGTTGCCTTCCGACCACTGGAACGGAAACCCACGCGCGGCCGCGCGAGCGAAATCGAAATGAATGAAAACATCATCGAGCGGCAACGACCACTCACCAGGACTGGCGAACGGATGTCCGGCGGCCGCGGTGTAGGTGGTCTGAAGTCGTGTCGAAGCGTAGAACTGACAACCCATCCAGAGCGTCCAAGCGCCCGCAAACAATAGATAAGCGATCGCTTCGAACCGCCCGGTTTTCGGCACCGAGCCCGACGAAACACTGGGAGGCCGGTGTTCTGTCATTTCGAGGATGCGGTTTATCACGGCCTTCCGCGCGGTGGGCCGGTGAGCCGCGACCTGGCCCCGAGGCCACCTACTTTAGGAGAAGCACCTTGCTCGAACACTTTGGAGAGGCTCTACTAACCGCTCACTCGCCCGCGAAGGGCGGTTTTCATCGATGACGCGCTGGTTCGTGGAGGTTTCCCGACCCGGTGAGGAAAGCCTCATCGAAAAGTACTGCGTCGAAGCTCGGCAGTGGCAGACCGCATTACAGCAGGCTCGAAAGCTGCGCGGTGATACAGGTCCGCTGTCACAGTTCGACATCGAGCTCTTGACTCAAGGGTATCGCGCAGTCGACCAGTCGGCCAATCTGCACTATTTCGTCGACAAGGCGCCCGCGGACTCCCCACTCACCCCTAGCGTGCCACCGCCTTCTTCGCTCAACGGGGCCCGGACCGCCCCCAGCCACTTCCCGCCACCCACTAGCCAGCCGCCGCCCGTGCGGGACCCGGGGGGTCGCGCCAGCCAGGCGCCGGTCGCAGTCGCCAGCCAACCTCCAGCGGCGCCTAGCCAGCCTCCGGTGGTGCCGTCGGTGGCGCCTAGCCAACCTCCAGCGGCGGCTAGCCAGCCTCCGGTGGTGCCGCCGGTGGCGCCTAGCCAACCACCAGCGGCGGCTAGCCAGCCTCCGGCAGCGCTCAGCCAGGCGCCGGTCGCAGTCGCCAGCCAGCCACCAGCGGCGGCTAGCCAGCCTCCGGCAGCGCTCAGCCAGGCGCCGGTGGCGCGTAGCCAACCGCCGGCGGCCGGCAGCACGAGCTACAAGCTCGTCCTGGAACGGGCGGAGGAAGCGTCGCCCGAGGTTCCGCTGTCCTATCGCGAGCAAGCCTACGCCGTGGGTCCCGGGACTGCGCGCGGGCAGGCGGAGCAGCTGCTCTGGGAACGCTTTGCCGACGTGGCAAGCTCGCTCCGTCAGCGCCCGGCCGGCAAGGTCGTCAAGCTTGCCGTCTTCGATCACCTCTTCAATCAGGCGCCGCTGCGCCCACCGCTGGTGGCGCTGACGTGGAAGGATTGGTGCGGCGATCCCCTCGTTCAGATCGGGGTTCGCACCGCCTCGATGGCGCCCCCGGAAGCGCTCATGGCGTCGATCGCCGCTGGCGCCTCATCGAATGGGGCCTCGACCCTGACGAACGCGGACGGCGCTTCGTTGAACGGAGCGACCCACAGCCTGGCCGATCTTCGCGTGAACGGCGCCCCGCATGCCTCCGCGACCGAAGGCGGCGCTTCGAGCGACGTCCGTCAGAACGGGGCGGATGGCGCGAGCCCCAGCGTCGCGTCGGTCCCTCCCGGCGCCGTGACGCCGACGCCCGGAGGGCAGATGGGGGATGCCACCACCGAGCCGCCCTCCAGCGAGGCGGTCCCCTCGGCGCGCTCGGCCGATCTCGTCGCCGTGGGGTTGCCCAGGCTCACCGAGAGCCGAGCGGCGGTCCGGCGCAGGATCGGAGAAGATCTGATCGGGGAGCTCTTCGAGACCATGCACGAGCTGCACTACGTCGTCGACGTGGTCTCGGGCGCCGAGTTCGTGATCGAGGCTCTGGAGGCGACGCTGCCTTGTGAAGCCGCCCTGGTGCACGTGTTCGACATCAACACGCAGACGTTCGTCGTGCTGCGCGCCTGGGGCCCGAAGGCAAAGGACGTGCTCTTGTTCCGCACCCCAGACAGCGACGCGCTGATCGATCTGGCCATGCACCGATCGAGCGCCTTGCGCGTCGACGACGCCGCCGGCGATCCGCGCTTCGCGAGCGGCCGCTGGCAGGCGCTCGGCGTGGAGGTGAAGGCCGCCGTCTGCGGGGCGGTCCGCCAAGGGGGCCGCTACCTGGGTGCGATCGAGCTGGTCAATCCCCTCGGGGGCACGCCGTTCCATGACACCGAGGTCAACGCGCTCGACTACATCTGCGAGCAGTTCGCCGAGTTCGTCGCCGATCGTCCCATCGTGGTCGACGCCGAGCTCGTGCTCGCCAGCGCGTGACGTCCGCCGGTGCCGCTCGTGGCTCGGGCAGGGCCGTCGAACTTCGGCTATGCTGAGCGCCGCCCGATGGCCGACCGCATGGCGAAGGAGCGCCTGCTCACCTTTCTGATCCTGCCTGCGATCGTGCTGGCGGTGCTGGTGCTCGCCGGGGTGATGTTCCGCAGCAGCTTCCAGCTCGAGAAGCTGCGCGAGCAGTCGGTCGTCGAGGCGACGCTCGCCCTCGCCAACGAAAAGGCCGACCGCCTCGACAAGCGCATCATCGAGCAGGACAACGCCGTCCGTTCGCTCATCGACGTGTCGATGCGCGAGGGGTTCGCCGAGCAATGGCTCAAGGTCGCGTCGACGCAGACCCCCTCGGTGCGCGCCATCCTGGTCATCGATCTGGACGCTGCGACCCGCGACGTCGTGGCGTTTGCGTCCCGACGCCCCGGGCCCGAGGACGAGCGTTTCCGCCGGCTGCTCGTGCACTCGATGTTGCCCGATTTGAACCTCGGGTCTCCGCACGAGCAGCTCCGGCACCTGCACCGCAGCTACCGGGGGCAGAACTACCTCATCAGCCACTGGCAACGCGAGTCGCGCGGTCGCCGCTACCTGGTCATCGCCTGGCACTACGTGCCGCTGATCGTGCATGAGATCTTCCCCGCCTTGTACGCCGACAGCGACCAACAGAGCCGCGTCAACGTCGTCGACTCCGAGGGGCGCATCGTCTACGGCGCGCCGCTCAGCCGCGGGGGGCCGACCCTGGGCCGGCAGTTCGAGAGCACGCTCTACAAGTGGCGCTTGAACGTCACCATGACGTCCGCCGAGGAGCTCGCCGCGGCGGTGGCGCGCCGGCGCGTGCTCGAGATGGCGTTGGTCGCCTTGTCCGGGCTCGTGGTGATCGCCGGGCTGATCGTGATTTTGGTGGCGGTCGCTCGAGAGCGCAAGCTCAGCAACCTGAAGAGCGATTTCGTGGCGAACGTGTCGCACGAGCTGAAGACGCCGCTGTCGCTCGTCCGCATGTTCGGGGAGCTATTGCAGAGCGGACGGGTCGAGGGCGAGGAGAAGCGCCGCCAGTACCTGCAGATCATCGTCAGCGAGAGCGAGCGGTTGGCGTCGCTGATCGAGAACGTGCTGGATTTCGCCAAGGTGGAGCGCGGCAAGGCCGCGTACGAGTTCGGCGATTGCCGGCTCGAAGACGTGGTGTCGCGCGCGGTGGATGCCTGCCGGCTGCGTGCGGAGCGCGAGGACATCACCCTCGAGCTTCAGATCCCCGAACCGCTCCCCGTGCTTTGTGTCGACGAGCGCGCGATCGAAATCGCCGTGATCAACCTGGTGGACAACGCCCTCAAATACGCGCCGGACGGCAAGCGGATCTTCGTCTTCGTCGGCAAGGTAGCCTCCCGGATTCAGATCCGCGTCACCGACCAGGGCCCCGGGATCGCCCCCGAGGACCGCCGCCGCATCTTCGATCGGTTCGTGCGCGGCAAGGGCGTGCTGCACAAGCAGGTGCGCGGCAGCGGCATCGGGCTGGCGCTGGTCAAGCACATCGCCGAGGCCCACGGCGGCAAGGCCTGGGTGGAGAGCGCCGAGCCCCGCGGCAGCACGTTCGTGCTCAGCATCGACCCGGGGGTCGTTCGTCGCCGCGACGATCAGCTGGTCGAGCACGCGGTGCAGCCGAGCTGATCGGCCCGACTCAGCGGCTCCTGCGGGCTGTCACTGCTCGACCTCGCCGTCATCGGACGCGCCTTGCAGTTTGAGCAAATCCTTGTCGGTCAGGTAGACCGGCATCTGGGTCGGGGTCGTTGGCGTGGCGGTCGCTGGCGCGGGTGCGGGTGCGCTCGGCGTCGAGGCCCGCTCAGTCGCGGTCGCGGCCGCCGGCGCCGTCTCCGGCCCTTCTTGCTCCAATGCCGGATCCTCGGCAGGCTCCGGCGCGCTCGGCGCCGCTTCCGGCGCGGGCGGGGCGGGCAGCTCGATGGCGTCGAGCATCGCGTCGTACCTGCGCCGCGCTTCTTCGAAGGCCGGGCGCTCCGCCGATGAGACGACGCGCATGCCGTCGAGGTTCAGCGACACGGGATTGATGAACTTGCCGTCCTTTTTCGCCGTGAAGTGCAGGTGAGGTCCCGTCGATCGACCCGTCGAGCCGACGTAGCCGACCACCTGCAGCCGCTTCACCTTGTCGCCCACCTTGAGCCCCTCCGCGAAGCGGGACAGGTGGGCGTAGCCGGTCTCGATGCCGCCCGGGTGGTCGACCTTGACCAGATTCCCGCTTGGTCCCGCGTAGCCGATGAAGCTGACGGTCCCATACGACGACGAGCCGACCGGGGTGCCCGTGGGCGCGCCGAAGTCGGTGCCGGTGTGCGGCATCACCTTCTTCAGCACCGGGTGCATGCGGTTCGGGTTGAACGGTGAGGTGATCGGCGCGTCTTTGATCGGCTTGCGCCAGCCACCTTCGTAGGGAGCGCGCCCGCGGCCATCGTAGTACGCGCCGATGCCGCCCGACTTGAAGTAGTAGAGCCGAAGCGGCGCCTCGCCAGAGCTCGCGAAGCGGACCTCGAGCGTCTCGATCCCGGCGTAGCGCGAGAACTCTCCGAGCACCGTCACCTCTTGCGCCACGAGCCGCAGCGCGTCGCCAGGCTTGAGCTCCTCGATGCTCAAATGGCCGTCGAGCGCCTCGTTGAGCACTCGGTCAAGGCTCGGCTCGAACGGGCTTTGTGCGACGGAGGCGTCGAAAGCGCCGCCCGTGTAGACGACCGCGCCCTTGACCTGCGCGCGCATCACCTTCAGGTCGAGCTTCTGCCCCTTCAAGAGCCCGTCCGCCCCCTCACGCGCCTGGTAGATCTCTTCCTTGCTGTCGATGTATTCGAACGCCTTCAAGCGCTTGGTCGCGCGCTCCACCAGCGCCACGAACTTGTCGGATCGATCACAATGGTCGAGGTCCTTCAGGCCCTTGAGCGCGATGAGGGCACGATAGGCTTCCTTTTTTTCCAGCCCGGCGTCCTGGATGGCGCGCAGGAACGCCGCGGTCCCGATCGTGCCCTCGATGATGCGCAGCGAGCTGTCCGCCTTCGCGTCGGCGATGCGCCACGGTCCGGGCAGCTTCACACGCTTGGGGCGGACCGCTGGCTTCTCCGCCTCGGCAGCCGCAGGGGGCTGCTCGACCACGGCGGGCTCCTCGACGCTTCCGGCGGGAGCGGGCAGCACCCCGACCTTGCGCGGATCGAGGTGAACGGCCAACGCGATGATGGACGCGATGGTGGCCAACCCCGACAGCGTGCCGAACAACGCCAGCATGTTCGGCGACAGCTGCAGGCGCGCCCGTCGCAGCACGGGCGCGGCAGGCGGGCGGCGTGGGCCAGCTCCGACCAGATCGAGCTCGTCGGACGCGCGATCGGCGAGCTCCGGGTCGCTCGAGCCGATCTCGTCGAGCCCGGCGAGGGGCGCCGCCTTGCGTTGGGCCTCGGCCGCCTTGGCGAGCAACAGCTCGCGCACGGCCGCCCCCCGTCGAGGTGCGGCCCGCGTGGATACCGAGCCACCGCGGGCGATCGGGTCCCGGTCGGCAGCGGCGGGCCCCGGTTCGTCGCCAGGCGCATCGAGCGCCTCATCGGGGGCGGGCTCGTCAGCCGTCGGGGCAGCGGTCGGCGGCGATCCCTCATCGGCCAGAGGGCCTGAGTCGGAGACCAGTGGATCCACGATCAGGCCCAGGTGGCGCGGGCCGCCGGATTCCGGTTTGGACGCCACGGGGCCCCGGGGTAGCAGCGGGCGGGGCGGCCGGCAAGCCTCGGTGCGGTAATCCTTGGCCACCGCGCCGGAGTGCTCCACACTCATGGGTCATGGATGATCACGTGAAGCAGCTGCTTCTGCTCGGGCGCGAACATTACGAAAAAGCCGAATACGATCGGGCAGAGCAGCTCCTCCGGCAGGTCGTCGAGAAGAACGACCGCTTTGCCGACGTGCACCACATGCTCGGCGTGATCGCCCACAGCCAGGGGGACTTCACTCGGGCCGAAGAGCACTTCGAGAAGGCCGTGGCGCAGAACCCCCGCTACACCGAGGCCCAGCTCAACTTGATGGTGACCTACAACGAGCTCGGCAAGTACGAGGCGGCGCGCCGGATCTACAGCCAAATCCGCGCGCGCGCCGACTCGGTCGACTCCAGCACCGACCAATTCGCGAAGGGCAAAATCGCCAACATGCACGCCGAAATCGCGCAGGCGTACCACGACATCGGGATGGTCAACGACGCCATCCGCGAGCTCGAGAAGGCGGTCGCCCTGTGCCCCACTTTCGCGGACTTGCGCACCCGGCTCGGGGTCGTGCTGCGCGACAACGGTGATCTGGTCCGCGCTCGGGTCGAGTTCGAAGCCGCACGCTCCGCCAACCCCCGCTACGTACAGGGTCGGCTCGCGCTGGGTGTCCTGTTGCTCGGCGCGGGCGAGATCGAAGCGGCGCGCGGCGAGTTCCAGGCGGTCGCTGACCTCGATCCCAGCAACAAGAGCGCTTCGATGTACCTGCGGCTCGCGCAGCAAGCGGCCGAGCAAGCGGGCGGCGGGCAGAGCAACACGCCCGCCTAGCGTCGGAGCTCGCTCATGCCGAACGCCCTCGGGCTGCTCTGGCGACGGCTCCGCGGCGGCGAGCAGAGCCCGCGCCGGACGGCGCTCTCGGTGGCGCTGGGGCTCTTCGTCGGCTCGCTGCCGATCTACGGCCTGCACTTTCCGATCTGTTTGCTGGCGTGCGTCCCGCTCCGGCTCGACTTCGTGCTCGCGTACGTGGCGGCCAACATCTCGAACCCCCTCGTCGCGCCGTTCTTGCTGCTCCTGCAGATCCAGACGGGCGCGTTGCTGCTCAGCGGTCGGCCGCTGCCGTTGAACGTGGACGCGGTGCGGGAGCTCGGTGCCGGAGCCTTCCTCGCCCAGGCGGCGCTCGGCTCGGCCGTCGTGGCGTCGGCCCTCGCGGCGCTGGGGTTCGCCGTCTCGCTCGGGCTTGCCCGGCGCCTGCCTGGCAAGGCGCCGCTCAGCGCCAAGGAGGGCGCGATCGATCGCACCATCGCCCGCTACCGGCGCGCCGCCATCGCCGATCGAAGCTACGTCTCCGCCAAGCTCGCGACCGATCCGGTGGCGGGGGAGCTCCTGAAGCTGCCAGGGCCGTTCGGCCGCGTGCTGGACGCCGGCGCGGGCCGCGGACAGTTCGGGCTCTTGCTGCTCGAGCTCGGCGGCGTCGAGCTGCTGACGGGCTTCGATTGGGACGAGCGCAAGCTGTCGGTCGCGCGCCTCGCCGCGGGCGAAGCGGCCTGCTTCGAACGCGCCGACCTCTGCACCGCGGTCTTCCCGCCCGCCGACACCATCCTGCTCATCGATGTCCTGCACTACTTGCCGGCCGCGGACCAAGACGCCGTGCTCGTCCGGGCCGCCCGCGCCTTGAGCCCCGGCGGTCGCCTGCTGCTGCGCGAGTGCGATCGCCGGCCCGGCTTCCGCAGCTTTCTGACACGGACCTTCGAGCGCATCGGCACCCGCGCCGGCTACAACCGTGGCGCCGTGCTCGAGTTCCGCCCGGTGCGGGAGCTCATCGGCGTGCTCGAAGCCGAAGGGCTCACCTGCGCGACGCCGGGCGTGAGCACGGGCGCATTGTCGAACGTGTTGGTCGTCGCCTCGCGACCGATCGCGCCTCCCGTCGGCCCCGAGCCGACCGCGCCATGAAGGGGCCCGATGGTCGGCGCGCCGAGCCCCTGGACCTCCTGAACATGACCATTTTGATGATGGAATCACAATAATCATTTCCAGTTGTTATCGATTGTTGACTGATTAGGAGTGGAAAACGTGCGCGGAGGCGTTAGCCTGCGTGAGCGACCATGGCTCAGCTCAAGCTCGTCGACCCGGACCACTCAACGCTCGATCTGGACACCGTCAACAGCGCCCTCGCCGAGGCGTCGCCCGAAGCGACGCTCGAGTGGGCGGGCAGGACCTTCGGCGATCGGATGATCGTGACGTCGAGCTTCGGCGCTGACTCGGCGGTGATGCTCCACTTGATGAGCCGGGTGCTGCCGAAGGTGCCGGTCGTGTTCTTGGACACGGGCTACCTGTTTGCCGAGACGTATCGGTTCGCGGAAGAGCTGACCGCCCGCCTAAAGCTCGATGTGCGGGTGTACTCACCGCTGCTGACCGCGGCCCGCCAGGAGGCGCTGCACGGCAAGCTATGGGAGGGCGACGCCCGCGCGCTCGAGCGCTACCACCAGATCAACAAGGTGGAGCCGATGGACCGCGCCTTGCGCGAGCTCGCGCCGCTTGCGTGGATCGCGGGCCTGCGCGCCAAGCAGAACCGCTACCGCGCCGGGCTGCGCAAGGTCGAGCTGCAGGACGGCGTCTACAAGGTGCACCCAATCCTCGCCTGGGACGACGAAGAGGTGCACCGTTATCTGCGCGCCAATGACTTGCCCTACCACCCGCTGCGCAAGCTCGGCTATCGATCGATCGGCGACGTGCACTCGACCTTCCCCACCGAGCAAGGCGAGGACCCACGCGCCGGCCGACGCCTCGGTGAGCACACCGAATGCGGCATCCACCTGCCGAGGACCGCGCAGGACGAGAGCCTCAAATCGAGCGGGCTCTGAGCGCCCGCGGCTTTACGGCGCGCAATCGACCACGCTGACGTCGTAGCTGATCTCGGTCTGGATCCCGGTGACGCTGACGGAGTAGGTGCGCCCGGCTTCGGTTTCCCACCCGTCCGGGTTGAAGCGCAGGGCGTAGCGTGCGCCGTAGCGGTCCAGAAGTTGCGTGACGGTCACGGGTAGGTTCTCCCCGTCCGAGGTAACGGTGACGCTCGCGCCTTGCAGGTTGATACCGTCGCTTTGCACGGTCCAGCCGGTGTCGTCGAGCGAGCTGCGGCCGCTGGGTGCGAAGGCTTGCAGCGGGACGTTGCCGGGAGGGGGCCACGCCATCCACGGTTTGCCCGCGTCCCCTTGTCCGCCCAGGTTCTGCATGCACGAGGCGCCGGTGGCGGTCGAGCCGAGGCCGATCGGGCCGAGAGAGTTCGACAAGATCCAGCGGCGGTGGCCGATGGTGGTCGGGTTGCCATTGTCGATCATGTAGGCGTCGGCGCTGCGAACCCCCGGACCGCTGGAGATGTTGCTGCTCGAAGCGCCCTCGTCGCCGTCTTCCGTCCAGCAAGCCCAGCTCATGGGTGGGTCGTGAGACAGGGCATCGTTCGCTTCCATCAACAGCGCGCACGCCTGGGCGAGCCGATCGCGCTCGGGATCGGTCGTGACGGGCGGCAGATCCGCGAGCCAGCGGTACAAGTTGTAGAGCTTGAGCGCGTTGGCGCGACCCTCGGCGGAGATGTCGCCCGGATCGCAGGCTGCGACGCTGCCGCTCCAGGTGCCTTCGCTCAGGTCCGCGCGATCGGCGTTCCAGCGCGCGCACACCGCCGCGGCGGAGCGATCGTTCGGCGGAAAGCCGCCGCTGCCGCCGCCCGCGCTACCTGCTGCGCCAGCCTGGTTGCCGTCGCCGCCGCTCGCCCCGCCGCCGCCGGTCGAGGG
>JAEZYZ010000109.1 GCA_023418705.1 Pseudomonadota bacterium
GCCCGCCGATGACGCGGGCGGCGACACCGGAGCCCCGGAGCCCGACGCCGGCTCCGAGGGGGGCGTGGGCGGCGGTCCGACGGCGGCGCCCGCGGAGGTCGGCGACCCGGTCGTGGTGGCCCGCGCAGAGGCGGCGACGCTGGTCGGGATCACCACCGACGATCAGGCCGTGTATCGCAACCGAAGCGCGCTGATGGTCGTGCCGCTGGAGCCTGGCGCCGAGCCGAGCCAGATCGCCACCGATCAGACCTTGGTGGCGGTGAAGGGCGATCTGGTCGCGATGTGGACGAACGTGGACTACAGCGCGAACTTCGGGGAGCTCTCGATCTGGACGGCCGAGCACGGCCTGCAAGAGATCGGCCCGAGCCTGCTCAGCTCCGAGCTTCTCGCCGTCAGCGCCGACGGTGAGAAGCTCCTCTACGCCCAAAATTTCTCCGCCACCACCTACGATCTGGTCGTCAATCACCCCGACCTGGCCGCCCCCGAGACGGTGCTCACCGGTATCGGGCGGGCCACGATGGAGACCTGCCAAGCGCGCTACGAGTTCGCCGGTGACGTCATCCTGGTCGCCTGGTGCGCGCCCGGGACGACCGGCGCGACGCTCGCGCGCCTCGAGCCGCCGGCTGCTTCCGGTGGTGCGTGGCAGGCGACGACCATCGCCGAAGGCGTGAACCCCACCTGGTCCGCCGACGAGGCGGTGAGCCGCATCTTCTACACCACCAACCGCTCGCAAGCGTTCTACTACGAAGACGGGCAAGCCTTCCCGATCGAAAATCAGGTCGGCTGGGGCATGCTGCTCCCCGACGGGTCGGAGGTGATCTACACCGTCAACGACCAGCTCCGGCGGAGCGCGCTGCCGGACGTTCATCCGAAGCCGGTGGTCACCCGCAACTTCCGCCGTCAGGTCGGGTTCACGCCCGATTTGAAGCACGTCCTCTATTCCACCACCATGAGCTACGAAGAGGGCGTGCAGCAAGACCTGCTCTTGGCCCCCGCGGACGAGGCGGTGGCAGAGCCGAACGTGCTGGTCGCCCAGCCGCAAGCGCGCCTCCTGCGATCGGTCTTCAGCGCCGACGGTCAGTGGCTGATCTACGCAACGGCGATGAGCGCCACCGGTGGCGGCGAGTTGACCTTCGCGCCCGTCACCGCGCCCGAGCACCCCACCACCTTCGAGGGCGCGCACGACGCGCTGGCCGCGCGCGACAGCATCGTGCTCTTCACCAACAACCGGAGCCCGGAGGGGCAGCACCCGGTCACCGCCGATCTCCAGGTGGTCGCGCTCGGCAGCGAGCAAGACCCGGTGCAGGTGGCCGAGGGGATCGTCGACGTTAGCGGGTTCTTCCTGACCCCCGACAAGGAATCGGTGGTGTACGTCCTTGCCAACCTGGACGAGGAAGGTGCCCCGGATCCCGATGGCCGTTCGATCGTCGTGCGGCCGATCCGCTAGCCTGCCAAAGCTGGGGCGACCGATCGGATCGGAGAACGTTCACAGGAAGATCGAAGTTCGGAAGGGGATCGACGAAGACGTCGGTCCCCGACCCGGAGTTTTGATCTCGACCGGCGCGCCCCGACGCCGTGGCGCCCACCCGACGCGAGGGACGAAACGAGGGCCGAAGTAGGCACCACGAGCTCCCTTGAATTTTTCACAGGAAGGCGCGGAAGAGCGGAAGATTTTGGGATTGGGGATGGGGTCCGAAGCGGGCGTGGGTGCGTGGGGCCTCTCAGCGATTCACGGCGCGCCGCTCGAGTTCGACTCCGATCGGGGACCGACGACGTCGGTTCCCTTCTCGTCAGGCCTCTCGTGGCGCTCGGGCCTGGAACGTGTGGCCGCTCCGGAGTAGCGTCGAGCGCATGGATCAGCGTCCGCGCCGGAATCGAAGAAACGCCGCGATTCGGGATCTCGTGCGGGAGACCACCCTCGAACCGCGCCAGCTGGTGTTGCCCCTGTTCGTTCAAGAGGGAGAAAATCGCCGCCACCCCATCGGCTCCATGCCGGGGCACGCTCGGCTCAGCATCGACCTGCTGCTGCAGGTCGCCCGCCAGGGCTTCGATCTCGGCTTGCGCGGCGTCGCCCTGTTCCCCGCGCTGGAAGACGCGCTGAAAGATCCGCGCGGC
Organism: Pseudomonadota bacterium; assembly: GCA_023418705.1. Lineage (GTDB taxonomy): Bacteria > Myxococcota_A > Polyangia > Polyangiales > Polyangiaceae > JAEZYZ01. The sequence continues at coordinate 2,116 of JAEZYZ010000109.1, forward strand.
CGAGAGAGCTGCAATCCCGACGGGCTGCTGCAGCGAGCCGTGCGCGCGTTGAAGCAGCACGTGCCCGGGCTCTTGGTGATCACGGACGTGGCGCTCGACCCCTACTCTTCCGACGGCCACGACGGCGTGCTCGTCGGTGACCGCATCGACAACGACCAGACGCTGCCCATCCTCGCGGCGATGGCGGTCGAGCAGGCCCGCGCGGGGGCCGACGTGGTCGCCCCGTCGGACATGATGGACGGGCGCGTCGGGGCGATCCGCCGCGCGCTGGACGAGGCCGGGTACCACGAGGTCGCGATCTGCAGCTACTGCGTCAAATACGCCTCCGCGTTCTACGGCCCGTTCCGGGAGGCGCTCGACTCTGCCCCCCGGGCGGGGGACAAGAAGACCTACCAAATGGACCCGGCCAACCTGCGCGAATGCCAGCGCGAAATCGCGCTCGACGAGGCGGAGGGCGCCGATTGGCTGATGGTGAAGCCGGGCCTGCCGTACGCTGACGTCATCCGCTTCGTGCGCGAGCGCTCGAGCCTGCCGGTGGCCGCCTATCATGTCAGCGGCGAGTACGCGATGCTGCGGGCCGCCGCGGATCGGGGGTTCATCGACTACGATCGCTGCTTGCTCGAGAGCCTGCTCTGCCTGCGGCGCGCGGGCGCGGACATCATTTTCACCTACGGCGCGCTCGACGCGGCTCGCCTGCTCTGACCGCGCGTTCGAGCGCGACGCTGCGATCGCCCCGCTGCCAGTACAGCGGGCGCGCGGCGGCGTCGAAGCCGCGGTGGACCGCGATCATCCGCAGCAGCCCGCGCTTGAGCTCGAGCCGCCAGAGGTTGTACGCGCCCCGCTCGTGCCCGAGGCTGATGCCGTCGTCCTCGTAGTACGTCCCGGCCGCGGTCGACCCGAACGTGAAGAAGCGCAGCGGCGCCGTGGCGAGCTCGCGCGTGTGCTGCACCGGATCAGCCAACGGGAGGATGGCGCCGTGGCGCACGAAGGCCGGCACCTCGTCGGGGTCCCAGCGAACCCGGTGCGTCCGCCCGCCCACCAGCACGGCGCCCGCGCGCTCCGAACGGCCCCGCCCCGACGCGGCGCCAGCGGTGACCGCGCTGAAGCGGGTCCAGCGGCCTGCCGGCAAGTACACGAGGCGATCGCGCCGCCCGCGCTCCACGATCGGAGCGACCAGCAGGTGCTTGCCGAAGAAGAAGCTGTCGTCCACGTCCACACAGGCTCGGTCGCGCGGAAACTCCCAGACGAGCGGGCGCAGGATCGGCGCACCGCTCCGGCGGTGCTCGACGAAGCAGGACTCGATGTACGGCAGCAAGCGGTAGCGTGCCTCGATCAAGCGCCGGATCGCCTGCTCCGCGCGCGCTCCGAACGCCCACGGCTCCTGGGCGACCTGGCCCACGGCGCAGTGGTTTCGGAAGAACGGATAGAAGATCCCGAGTTGATACCAGCGGATCAAGAGCTCCGGCGTGGCGTCCTCCCCGAAGCCGCCGATGTCCACGCCTGCGAAGGGCACGCCCGACAACCCCAGGTTGAGCAACATCGGGATGCTCAGCCGCAAATGCTCCCACCAGGAGAAGTTGTCCCCGAGCCAGCAGGCGCCGTAGCGCTGCATGCCCGCATACCCCGAACGGGTGAGCACGAACGGACGCTCGTCGGGTCGGTGGCGCAACAGGCCTTCCCAGGTCGCGCGCGCCATCTGCAGGCCGTAGGCGTTGCGCAGCTCGAAATGCCCGACGTTTCTGCCGTCGTGCCGGTGCAAAAACAGCTGCTGCGCGTCGGGCGGCAGCTCGACCGCCGAACGCGGCAGCGGCGTCTGCTGCCCGAACAGGGCCGGCTCGTTCATGTCGTTCCAGATCCCGGCGATCCCCTTGTCGAGGTAGACCCGGAGCCAGTCGCCCCACCAGCTCCGGGTCTCGGCCCGAAAGAAATCGGGCAGGCAGGAGGCGCCGGGCCAAACATGGCCCACGAACGGCCGTCCGGCGGCGGTGCGGCAGAAGGCGCCGCGCGCCAGCCCTTCGCGATAGACCGGGTCGCTCTGCGCTTGTTTCACTGCGGGGTCCACGATCACCACGGTCCGGAAGCCGAGCGCGTCGAGCCGCTCGACCATCGCTTCGAAGTTCGGAAACCGCTCGCGCGACACCGAGAACACTCGGTAGGCTTGCATGTAGTCGATGTCGAGCACGACGGTGTCACAGGGGATCTTGCGCTTGCGAAACTCGCCCGCGACGTGCAGCACCGTCTGCTCCGTTGGATAGCTCCAGCGGGACTGCTGATGACCGAGGCTCCACAGCGGCGGCAGCGGCGCCCGCCCGGTCAAGCGCGTGTACGCGGCGACCACCGCCGGCAGCGGCGCGGGCCCGAACACATAGAGGCGAAAGCCGCGGCGTGAGAGCAGCTCGACCTCTGCGGTGCCGTCGAGCGCCGTGTCCAGATCCCAGCGGCTCCGTGCAGGGCTGTCCAGGAACAACCCCATGCAGCCGCGCTCATCGAGCAAGAGCAAGAGCGGGATCGACTTGTAGAGCGCGTCGGCAGACTCGGTGTGCCGCGGATCGTCGGTGTTGAACAGGGTGTGGACGCGGCCGCGCAGCTCGCTGGATCCGTAGCGCTCCCCGAGGCCCCGGCAGCGGGTCCCTTCTGGCAGCGGCCAACGCAAGAGCCAGCGGCTGGCCTTTGGCTGGACCAGATCGAGATCGACGGGCACGTCTCGCGACCGTCCGCGGCGCAGCGCCAGCGCCGCCTCGATCTCGGGCAGGACGGCGAAGCTCCGCGGCGCCGACCCGCCTTTTCGCGGCAGGGCCGTGTAGCGCACCAGCGGCACCGCCGATACCAGGCCGCGATCGATCCGGACCTCGCCGCGAAACCGGTTCGGGCCGGTGGGCGCCCCGGCCGCTACCCGCGCTGGTTTGCGACCTTCGGTCCAAAAGCGGGGCGCTCTTGCCATCTCACTCCACGCCGAGCACCGACTGATAGGCGCGGCGAACTTCGCGCGTCACGCGCAGGTATTGATCGATGAGGGCGTCTTTGGCGGCCGCGCGTGGAAAGTCCTGGATCCCCATCCGGCGCGCCAGCTGCCGCAGGCCCGGCTGGATGACGTCGATGGTGGTGGTGCCGGTGCCGTGCAGCACGTGCATCCGCTGCTCCAGCCGCCGCAAGAAGGTGTAGCCGGACCGGAGCACCTCGAACTCGGCCTCGGGCAGGTGACCCAAGCTGCGCAGGGCTTGCAGCGCGGCCAGGGTGTCGGTGGTGCGGACGCGGCGGTCTGCGCCGAAGCGCATCTGCAGCCATTGGGTCGCAAACTCGACGTCGAGCAACCCCCCGTGTCCCAGCTTCAGGTCGTAGTGGCCTTGGCGCTCACGCGCCAGCTCGTGCTGCATGCGCAGGCGCAGGTGGTGCATCTCGCCGACCGGCGGGGCGCCTTGCTCGTAGGCGGCCCGTTCGGCCACCTCGATCACACGCCGGCCGAGCTCGACGTCGCCCGCGGCGTAGCGCGCGCGGAGCAGCGCCTGCCGCTCCCACGCCGCCCCAGACGACAGCACGGCAGGCTTCGGCGGGCGCTCAGGGCCGTCGTCGAGCGCGATCCGGTGGTAGCTGGCGAACGACGCGAGGGAGGTGACGAGCATCCCGTGGCTGCCCGAAGGCCGCAGGCGTGTGTCGAGCTCGTAGCCGCCGCCGGCCGGGTGCGGCTCCGAGATCAAGCGGATGATGCGCTGGGCACGGCGCACGAAGTACGCCGGCGCCTCGTCGGGATCGGGAGCCTGCGCCGGATCGTAGATGAACAGGATGTCCAGGTCGGAGCCGTAGCCGACGTCCCTGCCCCCGAGCTTTCCGACCGCGATGATGGCGAGCCCCGGCGCACCGGGCCCGAGCTCATGCTCCGCGGCCAGCTGCAGCACCCGATCGGCCAGATCCGAGAGCGCACGCGTGACCTCCCGGGTTTCGATGGCGCCCGCGAGGTCGAGGGCCGCGAGCTCGATCGTCAGGCGCCGCTTGGCCCTGCGGAGCGCCGCGACGAAGCGGTCTCGGCGCTCGTCCGGATCGTCGCCGCGCGTGCGGCGGTAGGTCTCGATTTCGGCCGCAACGCTCTCTTTGGGATCGCTGACCTTGCCGCCGCCGAAGAGGATGACGTCGGCCAGGTCCGGGTGCCCCACCACTGCGTCGCCGACGAGCAAGCTCGACCCGAGAGCGGTCACGAAGCGCTGCAGCGCCTGAGGGTGCCGGGCCAGCGCGTCGACGTACACCGCGGGGCTCACGAACCGCCCGAAGAACGAGCGCAGCAGGCGGGCGGCCTGCTCCGGGTCGGGTGCGCTGGCGATGGCGTCGAGCACCGTGTCGAGCAGGTCGGGGTAGCGCTCGAAGGTGCGCGCCCCGAACAAGCCGTCCGGCCGCCGCCCGAGCGCCCGCAGGTGTTCCATCATCTCGGGGCTGCCGAACGCCGGCTCCCTGCTGGACATGGGCTCGGCGTCGTGTTGATCGAGCTGAAGCAGCACGGCCTGGTGGCGCGGCGGGCGGCGCGGCGCCTGCGGGATCAAGCCGGAGAACAGCGTGCTGACGGTCTCTCGCCCTCGGGACAGGTCCCGAAGCAGGCGCGCCTCGGACGGAAACCCGAGCGTGCGGGCGAGCTTCCCGAGCTCATCGCCCTGCGGCAGCAGGTGGGTCTGCACACCCGTCATCCACTGCACGTGGTGCTCGACGCGCCTCAAGAGCAGGTACGCGCTGGCGAGCTGGCGCGCCTCACGGTCGCTCACCAGGCCGCGCCCCTCCAAACGCTCGAGCGCGGGCACCAGCCCCTGCACCCGCACGCTCGGCTCTCGCCCGCCCCAAAAGAGCTGCAGCGCCTGCACGAAGAACTCCGCCTCGCGTATGCCCCCCGGACCGAGCTTCAGGTCTCGCTCCGGGCTCCGGCAGAGCTCGGCGCGTGAGCGCTCGAGCAGCTCGGCCAGCGCCGTCGCGATCACCGGCTCGGCGTCGCGGCGGTACACGAACGGCACGATGAGCTCGCGCTCGAGCGTCGCGCCGAGCGCGGCGCTGCCAGTCACCGTGCGCGCGCGCAGCATGGCGGCGCGTTCCCAGAGCCTGCCCCAGGTCTCGTAATAGCGCTCGGCCGCGGCCATCGAGTTGACGACGGCGCCACGCGACCCCTCGGGCCGGAGCCGCAAATCGACCCGCCAGATCATGCCGTCGGGCGACGGCGCCTCCATGCCGGCGACGGCGCGGCGCACCACGCGCGACCAGTGCTCGTGCAGCGGCAGCTCGCTCTGGCCGTCGTCGGTGTCGTAGATGAAGATCAGGTCGACGTCCGATCCGGCGTTGAGCTCCTGCCCACCAAGCTTGCCCATGCCGAGCGAGAGCAGCTCCGAAGGGCGGCCGTCACTCTTGAGCGGCGTGCCAAATCGGCGCCTCACGTGCTGGCTCGCCTCGGCGAGCACCACCTCGAGCGCCGCTTCCGCCAGATGGCTGAGCTCCTTGGCGGTGACGTCCACCGAAGCCCCTCCGAGCTCCAACGGCAACAGCTCGCGCAGGGCGATGCGGGCGCGCTCCGCCCACACCGCCCGCCGCAATCCGCTGAGGGCTCGGTCGGCGTCGGAGAGATCCGAAGCCGCGCGCGTCAAGCGATCGAGGACGCCTTCGCGGCGTCGGGCCACCGTCAGCCCCTCCGTCCCGAGCGCTGCGAGCGCGCGGTGTTGCCAATCATGCCTTGGAGTGAGCGGCGGGAACGCGCACCCGAGCAGCAAGCCGAGCGGGGCCGTGTCCGCTCCCCAGTCGCGCTGAAGCCCCTGAGCGCGATCGGCGTCGATGTGCTGCGCCAGCCGCAGCAGGGCCTGTCCTAGCGCTGCCATGGAGATGCTTCGAGCTTCGGCGGCCCACCGGCCAGGCGACCGATCCGGCGACCGCCCTTGCCATGAGGCCAGAGCCACCGTACGAGGGCAAGGGCATGCGGTTCTTGTGCATCTCGGACATTCACGGCCACGCCGCCCCGCTGCGGGCCGTGTTGGCCGAAGCCGATGCTCGCGGGTGGGATCAGCTCGTGGTGTGCGGTGACCTGTGCTTCCCGGGGCCCGATCCGCTCGAGGTCTGGAAGATCCTCGTCCAACACAAAGCGCTGTGCGTCCAGGGCGTGAGCGATCGAGCCCTGTGGAGGATCGATCCGCAGAAGCTCGGCGCCACCACCGGACCCGAGCGAGAGCGCATCGAGCGGCTGCGGAGAGTTCACGAGGAGCTTGGGGAGCTCATCATCACGCGGCTCGGCAAGCTGCCGCCCATCGCGCACCTGCCCATCGAGTCCGGGCACACGATGCTGGTCGTGCACGGCTCCCCCGCCGATCCGACCGAGCCCATGAGCTTCGATATGACCGACGACGAGCTGTTGGCCCTTCTGGGCGACGAGCCGGGTGATCTGATCGTGTGCGGGGGAAGCCACGTGCCGTTCGATCGAAGTGTGGCCGACGTTCGAATCGTCAACACCGGATCGGTCGGAGAAGCGCCGGGCGGCGACCATGCCGACGCGACCATCATCGAGACCTCCCCCCTCGGCGTCCGGGTAGACCAATTCAGTGTGCCGGTGACCGGCGGCTGAAGGACGAAGCCTGGTATCAGGGGCGCGGTACTCCGCGCACCTTACGTCTGGCGCTCGCACTCAATTCGAGGAGGCTGCGGCGATTCGTCGTAATCCATCGAACGGACACCTACTATTCGGAGATAGGTTTTCCTCGAGCACTCGCTCGATGGTTTCGATCCGGGAGGAAGTCTCACCATGGTGCGAAGGATGCGTCGGCGCCTCACATTTGGGGCCGTAGGTTTGAGCGTCGTCTTGATGCCCCTGTGGGCGTGCAGCAGCGACGACGGCGAGGACGGCTCGACCGGGGGCAGCAGCGCCAGCGGCGGCAGCAGCGCCAGCGGCGGGGACGCGGGGAGCACCGGCGGTGACGGGACCGGGGGCGCCGGCGGGGGTAGCAGCGGGGCCGCTGGCGCGGGCGGCGATGGCGTCGTCCCGCCCCCGCAGCAGGATCCCGACTCGACGAAGTGGATGTGCTTCGACGCGACCGGCGCCAGCCACGTCTGCGCCTGCGACGACGGGGTCGACAACGACGGGGACATGGCCATCGACTCGGCCGATCCCAACTGCGCCGCTGGCCCCTTCGCCGACAGCGAGGAGCCCTCTCCCAATGGGGACAACTGTGGGCTGACGGCCTGCACCGACTGCATCGACAACGACGGCGACGGCCTGGTCGACTCCGCCGATCCGGAGTGCACCGGGGCGCTCGACAATGACGAGGATTCGTTCGCCACCGGCATCCCCGGCGACAACACCGACGCCTGCAAGCAAGACTGCTTCTTCGACGGCAACAGCGGCGCTGGCGACGACGGCTGCAATTGGGATCTGAGGTGCGACTCCGCCAGCCCCGGCGAGCACACGCCCAAGGCCTGCCCCTATGATCCGAACTTCAAGAACTGTCCGGAGACGCAGAGCCAGAAGTGCCTCGACTACTGCGGAACCTTCACGCCGAACGGCTGTGATTGTTTCGGCTGCTGCACCGTCTTCGTCGAGGGCGTGGGCCACGACGTGCTGCTCTTGCCAACCTGTCAGGCCGAGAACATCGACGATGAGCAGGCCTGCCCGCGCTGCACGAAGGTCGCGGCCTGCGACAACCCCTGCGGTGAGTGCGAGTACTGCCTCGGCAAGGCGCCCGACCCCAGCTGCGAGCCACCGGGAACCGGCGGCGCGGGCGGCGCGGGCGGCGCGGGCGGTGCGGCGG
>JAEZYZ010000125.1 GCA_023418705.1 Pseudomonadota bacterium
CGCCTCGGCCGCGCCGCAGCGGCGGAGCGCCCGGCCCTGATCGCGGAAGACGCCAGCGTGGCGCTCGAAATCGTGGAGCAAGCGCTGCGGCAGCACGCCGGCGTGGACGCGTGAGCGCCGCCGCGCAAGACTCCGCGCCGTGCCGCCTTCCCCCAAAAAGGTCCCGCCCATCGTGGCTGCCGAGTTCGCGGCTGGCGCCGCCAGCGTCGCGCAGCTGCCGCCGCCCGTGGGCGTGGAGGTGGCGTTCGCCGGTCGATCGAACGTCGGCAAGAGCAGCCTGCTCAACGCGCTGATGAACCGCAAGAACCTGGTGCGCACCAGCTCCACGCCGGGCTGCACGCGCCAGATCTCATTTTTCAAAGCGCGCGCCGCCGACGACGTCGTGTTCACCCTCGTCGATCTCCCGGGCTACGGCTACGCCAAGCGCTCGAAGACCGAGCGCCTCGCCTGGGCCGAGCTCATCGAGCGCTACCTGCTCGAGCGCCCCACGCTCGCCGCCGTCGCCGTGCTGGTCGACGTCCGCCGCGGCCTCGAACCCGACGACCGCGACCTGCTCACCCTGCTGGCCACCACGCTCCCCAATCGCCGTCCGCTGAAGGTCGTGCTCGTCGCCACCAAGCTCGACAAGCTCCCCCGCTCGGCACGCCTCGGCACCGTCAAGCGCCTCGCCGACGACGCCGGCAAGCTGCCCTTCGTCGGCTTCTCCGTCCACGAGCCAGACGCCCGCGATGCGCTCTGGGCGACCATCCGTCGCGTCACCGAGCTCGGGTAGGAAGCTCGGTTCATCGTGGGCGCAGCAGGGATCGAACCTGCGACTTCGTCCGTGTGAAGGACGCACTCTACCGCTGAGTTATGCGCCCGATGCCCCCTGGGAGGGCTCGAGAGGCGCGCTTCATAGCGCGCAATCGCCCGGACAGCAACGGCTGGCTCGCACGGAGCGCCCGGGGGGCGGCGCTTTCGTCGGGCAAGGAGCAAGAAACCGGCCGAAAGCGGTGGTATAGCCCCCGAACCCATGAACGTTTCGGCCCCTGGCTCCACGCCGCCACCCAACGACCCCGCTCGCCGCCGGGACAAGCTGCTCGGGCTTCTGATCATCGCCGGGGCGTTCGCGATCTCGCTCGGGATCTCGCTTTGGGCCAAGCAACGCTCGCGACCGGAGCTCGCCAAACCGCCGGCGCCGCCGACGACGGCAGGCGTGGTGGGCTTCCCCAAAGCCGTCGACGCCATCGCGACGCTGCCGGCGGCGCGCGCCGTCACCCCGCGCCCCGCCCTGCTCGGGATCGCGCTGGAACGGGTCGGCCCGAATGGAACGGTCGACGTGACCGACGACAAGGGGCGCGTTCGCTACACCTTCCAGAGCCCCGCGGGGGAAGGGCCGCAACCGGCGCGTGAGCCCGGCACGCTGCCCCGACGGCACTACTGCGGGCGGCAAATCGTCCGCGTCAAAGCCCAGGGGCTGGTGGCCGATCCGGACATTTCGGACTACCCGTGCCCGGGCTCGCCCGCCGAGGGCTTGCCCGATCCGGTGTGCGGGCCCAAGGAGGTGTGGCAGCGGGCGATCGACAAGGGCGTGCCCGACCAGCGCCCCGCCAACATCGACTACTACCGCTCCAAGGCCGGCCCTGCCTGGCGCTTCGATCTGCCGGGGACGCAGCACCGGTTCGCCTTGTACGGCGACTGCGAGCGCGAGCTGGCGCGCGCCGAGAGCGCGGCCGCGGTCCGCTTCTGACAGGCTGCCAGCGCTGCCGCCGGGCGGCGATCCGCGGGGCGCTCAGCTCTCGGCGACGACGCGGTTCCGGCCAGCGTGCTTGGCGGCGTACAGCCGCCGATCGGCGGCGCCGATCAGGCCCTCCTGGGTGTTGTCGGGCGTCTCCGAGAACGCCGCGCACCCGATGCTGGCCGTCACCTGCAGCGTCTGGCCGTCGCTCGCCACGCGCAGCTTCGCGATCGCTTGCCGCACCCGCTCGCCGGCGCGGGCCGCGCCCGCCAGGTCGATGTTGCGCAAGATGATCGCAAACTCCTCGCCGCCGTAGCGGGCGAAGACGTCTTCACTGCGCAGCGTTCGCCGGACCGCCCCGGCCACCGCCACCAGGACCGCGTCCCCGGCGGGGTGACCGTAGGTGTCGTTGACGTGCTTGAAGTGGTCGATGTCGATCATCAACAACGACACCTCGCTCGTGTGGCGGCGCGCGTACGACAGCTCGCCCGAGAGGCGCGTCTCGAAATGTTCGCGGTTGAACGCCCCGGTGAGCGAGTCGGTCACGCTCGCCGCGTACAGCTGGCGCAGGAGCTCCTCTTGCTCGAAATCGACGATCGAATAGCGCATGACGACCGTGGGACCGAACTGGATCACGTCGCCGTCCTTCAGCGTGTGACGCTCGACGCGCTGGCCGTGCACGAAGGTGCCGTTGGCGCTCTGCAGATCTTCGAGCACATACCCGCCGCCGCCCGGGGCGATCTGCGCGTGGCGGCGGCTGATGCCGCCGTCGTCGAGCCACACGTCGCAGTCCTGCTGGCGCCCGACGCGCACCATGCGCTCCTCCAGGCGCACGACCTGACCGAGCTGCGCGCCGTGAACGCGGATCAACAGGTGCCGATCGCGGGTGATCCGCCGCCGGGTGCTCGCGTCCGGCACATTGACGATGGCGGTCGTGTCCTCACCAAACCCGCTCGGCGGTGGACCAGCTGAGTCGAAGTCGCGCTTCGCCACTTGGCCGCTACCCTATCACGGATCGGATTTCGTCCTCGAGTTCGATAGCCGCTTCGATAAGGGTGCCGAGCGTTCCCACGAGCGCCTACAACGGCGAGGATTGAGCGAAGCCCCCGCCGCGGTTAACGGCGTTAACCCGGAAAAGTCGCCCGTGCTCGCGCTCGCGGGGTAAGCGGGGGACGCGTGGCCCAACCGCCCAACGGCACCGATTTACCCGAGCCCAGCTCCACGAAACCACCGGCGACATCGGCCGGTGAAGACGAGCGCCGCCGGATCACGGGACGGGCCGGGATCGTCGCGCTGGGCACGCTCGCGAGCCGCCTGCTCGGCCTCGTGCGCGACCAGGTGCTCGCGGCGGTGTTCACCCGCGCGGCGACGGATGCGTTCTTCGTCGCCTTCACGATCCCCAACGTGCTGCGGCAGCTGCTCGCCGAAGGCGCGATCCAGAGCGCCGTCTTGCCGGTGCTGTCGCGGACGCGCGAGCAAGAGGGCGAGGCCGCCGCCAAGCGCTTCTTCGCCGCCGCGCGCGGGCTGTCGCTGACCATTCTGCTCGGCGTCAGCGTCGCGGGCGTCGTGTTCGCCCCGGAGCTGGTGGAGCTGTTCGCCTCGGGGTTCAAGGACATCCCCGGCCAGTTCGAGCGCACAGTCTCGCTCACCCGCTGGGTCTTCCCCTACATCTTCTTCATGGGCACCGCGGCGCTCGGGGTCGCGGCCCTCAACACGCACCAGCGCTTCGTCGTCACCTCGTTCGCGCCCGCCCTGTTGAACGTCGCCTTCATCGCCTGTGCGCTCGGCCTCACCGGCTGGCTCATCGGCCGCGGAGAGGAGCCGATTTTGGCCATGGCCATCGGCGCGCTGGTCGGCGGCCTGCTGCAGGTGGTCGCGCAGTGGCCAAGCCTGCGCGCGATCGGCTACCTCACGGCGCCCCGCTTCGAGGCAGCCCACCCCGGGATCCGGGAGGTGCTGCGGCGCATGGGGCCCGTGCTGTTCGGCATCGGCGTGTATGCGATCGACGTGCTGGTGGCGCGCCGGCTGCTGTCGGAGCTGCCCGTAGGATCACAGAGCTACTTCACCTTCGCGCAGCGCCTGTGCGACTTCCCGCAAGGCATCTTCGTGATGGCGCTGCAGACCGCCACCTTGCCCAGCCTGTCGCTCCTGGTCGCGCGCGGCGACCGCGTGGAGGTCGAGCGCACCTTCGCGTTCGGCATGCGCCTGTCGCTGTTCGTCGGTCTGCCGGCCACGCTGCTGCTGGTGTTTCTGGCCGAGCCGATCGTGGTGGCGATCTTCCAGCGCGGAGAGTTCGGCGCGCTGGCAGCCGAGCAAACCGCACGCGCGCTGATGGCTCAGGGAGCCGGCATCTGGACGGTGGCCGCCGTGCGTCAGCTGGTGGCGGTGTACTACGCGCTCGGTGACACCAAGACGCCGGTCCTGGTGGCGACGATCGACTTTTTGATCTTCTTCGGCTCGGCCGTCTGGCTGCGCGAGGCCCTCGGCCACATCGGCGTGAGCCTGGCCGTGGCCATCGCCAGCACGGCCCAGATGCTGCTGCTCTGGACGCTGCTGCGCCGCCGCTTGGACCGGGTGTGCGTCGGGGAGATCGCGCTCTCGGCCGGCCGCACGTTGCTCGCCGCCGTGCCGGCAGGTGTGGCCGCCGCGCTGTGGGCACACGTGAGCACGCCGCTCTTCGGCACCGGCCCGCTTCTGCGGATCTTTCCGGGCGTCACGGCCGCCGGTGTGTTCGCGGCCGTGTTCCTTTCCTTGGCCGCGCTCGTCAAAAGCGAAGAGCTGACCACCTTGATCGCCGCGGTGCGG
>JAEZYZ010000218.1 GCA_023418705.1 Pseudomonadota bacterium
CTGCCGCCCACTGGCGTACTGCCGCCGCTACCGCCAGCGTTCGCGCTGCCCCCGGTCACGCCGGTCCCACCCGAACCCGTCGCCACACCGCCAGAGCCGGGCAGCGCCCCACCGCCGGATCCCCCCCCCGTCGCGTCGCCCCCGCCAGCGGGCTCGCTGCTGCAGCCCGCGAGTGTGATGGAAAGCGTCATGATCGTTCCGATGAGCCAGGGGCGGATCGTTAGCATCGTTTCTTCGGGCCTCCACGAGCGAGCGCCCGCCGACGTCACGGCAGGCGTCCGAAACGCCCTTCATTCCCGGTTCCGCCCGATCGGATCACGCCCCTCATCCGGCGGCACGCTTCCGTCGATCATCTGCGAGCGCTTCTCCCCACGCGCGGCTTGCCTTGGCTCGCTCCGAACCAGGTTCAGTATTTTTTGGACCTGAGCGCGGACACCTCTTCGCGGAAGTGCGCGGCCTTCTCGTCGCTCATGTACCCCTTGGCCGTCATGTCGATGCCGGCGACGAGCCGATCCAGGCGATCCCCCGTGATGGTCTCCGGATCCTCGCCGCGCTGCACGATCCGGATCCGCCGGCGGACGTAGTCTTCGGCCGCGATGCCCATGTAATTGCGGGCGATGGCCAGGATATCGTCGTACAAGCGCCCCAAGGCCGTCCCTCAAGCTAGCTTCGAAGACGCTGACGTGTCGTCCGTGTCGTCGGGCTCGGCGTCATCCTCCGCGCGCCGCGAGTGCTCTCGGAAGAACTTGATGGCCGCCACCATGCGCTCGAAGCTATCGGCGAGCTCACCGATTTCGTCCCGCGAGCGGATCCGCAGCTGGACGGCGAAATCCCCACGGCTGATCCGATCGGTGGCTTCCTTCAGCTCCCGGAGCGGGCGAACCAGGGCGTTGGCGGCGAAGATGGCCGACGCCAGCACCAGGGCGATCAGAACGCCGACGATCACGAGCGTCCGCGCGCGCGCCTCGTTGATGGCTTGCATGGCCTCCTGCTCGTCGATTTTGACCAGCAGGCCCCATTCGAGCGAAGGGACGTACTCCCAGGCAGCCAGCGTCACCACCCCGCGGTAGTCGGTTTGCCGTCCCGACCCGCTCTGCCCCCGCGCCGCCTCCTGCAGCGCCTCCGCGTGCCGGGAGCCGAGCGCGACCTTCCGCTTCAGCGCCGCCTGAGCATCGTGCCGCGTCGGCGCCATGAGCACCAACGCTTCGTCGATCTTTCTGGCCACCACCGTCTCCCCCGTCTCGCCGAGCCCCGTCGAGTCGTTGATCAGCCGATAGAATCGGTTGAGGTTGAGGCGCGCCGCCAGCACCCCGACGTTCTCGAGGTTCTCGTTCTTGATCGGGGTCGCGATCACCATCGTCAGCTCGTTGGTGATCGGCGACAGGAACACCGGCTGCACGTACGTCCCGCGGCGCGCGTGCTGGAAGTACTCGAGCTTCTCGGCCGACGTGCCCTCGTGCCCCTCGAAGGTCGACGCCATCACCCGTCCGGCGGCGTCGATCACCAGGAGCTCCTCGAAGTCCTTCTGGTCCCACAAGATGAACCCCAGCGTCTGCTTCAGGCGCGAGAAGGCTTCCTGATAGCGCTTCGCCGGATCGGTCGGGCGCGCCGCCCGCGTGGCGGGCTCCTCGTCGGCCTGATCCGGGGCGGGCGCCGGATTCGGCGTCTGGCTGGCGGCCGGGGGCTTGCGCGCGGAGCGCACGGCCGGACTGAGCACCTCGGCGTCCTTGAGCTCGGGCAAGCTCTCGGCGGGCGGCTTCGGCTCGTCCTTGCTCATTTCACGCTCCGCCCGCTGGAGCGCGGTCACGTACGGCGCCATCAAGTTGCCGATGCGTTCGACGTCGCGCCGCCGAAAATCGGTGAACCCGTCGATCGCCTGCGCCTTGGCCTTCGCCAACGCCTCGACGCTCCGCATGGTCGACTGCTCGAAGGTCCGCACCAGGATCTCGAAGCTCGAGATCGCCATGATCACCAGCGGCGTGAGCGAGAAGATCAGCAGCAACAGCGACAGCTTCGTTCGCCAGTTGAACGCCATTTTTCCGAACATCCTCAAAACCTGGTCCTTCATGCGAGCCGCCGGGTGTCCAAGCGGGACAATCGCCCGCTCATCTGCTCGAGCGCCAGCACTTCGTCCGCGGCCTTGACCGCGAGCACCGCTCGAATCGTGCAGTCGTCCTCGGCCGTCGCCGGATCCTGAACCCAGACCGTCCCGCCTGCCCGCTTGATGCGCACCGCGCCGCGAACGCCGTCCTCGTTGGAGCCGGTGAGGATCACCCCGAGGGCGCCTTCCCCGTAGGCGTCCGCAACCGACTCGAACAAAACGTCGACCGAGGGGCGCGCGTAGAGCACCGCAGCCTCCGTCGAGAGCTCGAAGAGCCCCCGCTCGACCAGCAGGTGATACCCCGGCGGTGCGATGTAGACCGTACCGCCGATCAGCTCTTGTTTGTCTTCTGGTTCACACACGCGGAGCGGCGTCCGGCCGCGAAGAATCTCCGAGATGCGCCCGTCCCCCTCCGGTCGGCGGTGCTGCACGATCACGATCGGCAGCGAGAAGGTCGCCGGAAGGCCCGAAAGCAGGAGCTCGCAAGCCTTCAACCCTCCGAGAGAAGCGCCGACGGCGACGAGCTCCGGGGGCCTCACGCGAGCCTCCTATACAGCCGAACGTCGCCCGGCAGCTCCGCATAGTAGGCTTCGACCCGGCTGTGGCGCAAAGACTCCTTCTTGCCGACGCCCAAGAGGCCGTAGCGAGAGAGGCTGTCGTGCAGCAGGCCATGCACCCGCTCCCGGAGCTCTGCGTCGAAGTAGATCATCACGTTGCGGCAGAGGATGAGATTGAACTCATTGAACGGCCCATCGGAGACGAGATTGTGATGAGAAAAGATCAGGTTTTTCCGCAAGCTCTCCCGGAAGATGGCGCTCCGATGATCGGAGACGTAGTACCTCGAGAAATCCTCGCGGCCGCCCGCACGCAAGTAGTTTTGGGTGTACTCTCGCATGCTGGCGAGCGGAAAAATGCCCGACTGCGCCCGTCCCAACAGCGCGTCGCTGATGTCGGTCGCGTAGATCCGCGACCGCTCGTAGAGCCCCTCCTCCGCGAGCAAAATAGCGAGCGAATACACCTCCTCGCCGGTGGAGCAGCCGGCGTGCCAGATCCGGATGAACGGGAACGTCCGCAGCATGGGCACGGCCTGCCGCCTCAGGGCCAGGTAAAACTCCGGGTCCCGGAACATCGCGGTCACGTGCACGCTCAGCGTCGCGATGAAGCGCGCCATACACTCTGCGTCGTGGAGCACCGCGTCGAGGACCGACGACGTCGTCGAGAGGTTCTCCTTGTCCCTGAAGTGACGCACGCGCCGGGTCAGCGACGCCCGAGCGTAGTTGCGGAAGTCGTAGCCGTACTTGCGCAGAATTCCCTCGAGCAGCAGATCGATCTCCAGCTGCTCGAGGTTCCGCTCCTCGGCGAACGGCGATGGCCGCCGCCGGACCGGTGGTGTTAGGGCGCTCTGCTTCATCGGTACAGCCACACTCGCAACAGCGAAATGAGCTGGTCCGGGTCGACCGGCTTGGTGATGTAGTCGGAGGCGCCCGCTTCGATGCACTTCTCACGATCCCCCTTCATCGCCTTCGCGGTGAGCGCGATCACCGGCAGGCGCGCGTACTTCCCCAGCGACCGGATCTGACGGGTGGCTTCGTAGCCGTCCATCTCCGGCATCATGATGTCCATCAGCACGATGTCGACGCCGGGCTCCATCTCCAGCTTGCGGAGCGCCTCGCGTCCGTTCTCGGCGTAGACGACCCGCATCTCGTGCTGCTCGAGCAGCGCGGTCAAGGCGAAGATGTTGCGAACGTCGTCATCGACCACCAGCACCTTGCGCCCCACCAGCGCCGGGTCGGTCTGCGCGACGCGGCGCAACATCTCGCGCTTTGGCGGCGGCAGCTTCGACTCGACCCGATGCAGGAAGAGCGCGGTCTCGTCCAGCAACCGCTCCGGGGAGCAGACGTCTTTGACGATGATCGTGTCGGCGAGCTGCCGAATCGCCGCCTCTTCCTCCTTCTCGAGCTCCTTGCCCGTGTACACGACGATCGGCAGCCGCCTCAGGTGCGGGCGCTCTTTGATCGCCCGGATCACGTCGAGCCCCGACATGTCCGGCAGCTTCAAATCCAGCACCAAGCAATCGAAGACGTGGTTGTCGAGCGCGGCGAGCCCCTCCGCGCCCGACCCGACGGCGCTGGTGTGCACGTCGTTGTTGCCGATGAGATCGATGATGCTCCGCCGCTGCAGCTCGTCGTCCTCGATGACCAGGAGCTGCTTGACGCGCCGCTCCAAGAAGGCCTGAATGGATCCGAGCGCCTCCTGAACGGCCTCCGACGTCACCGGCTTCTGCAAGAACGAGATCGCGCCCAGCTCGAGCCCCCGGCGTTCCTCGTCGGCCCCGGAGATGATGTGCACCGGGATGTGGCGGGTCTCGGGAGCGTGCTTGAGCTGATCGAGCAGCACCCAACCGTCCATATCGGGCAACCTCAGATCGAGGGTGATGGCGTCGGGCTTGGCGCCCTTGGCGAGCTCCAGCCCTTGGGCTCCGGCCGTGGCGACCAGTCCCTTGAAGCCACGTTCGCGGGCGAGCCCCAGCAGGGTGCGCGCGAACGTCTCATCGTCCTCGATGATGAGCAACACCCGGTCGCCCGGCTCGACCTCTTCCCGGTCATCCCAGCTGACCCGGCGCGTCAGCAGCCGGGGGGGCTCGTCGCTCGGCGGCGGCAGCACCGACGGCGACGCCTGGCGCGGGACGTCGCTGGGGTTCTGCACCGGCGCCTCCATGCTGGCCGGGCCTGCGTACTGCTCCGGCAACAGCAGGGTGAACGTGCTGCCCACGCCGGGCTCGCTCGTGACCTGCAGCTCCCCCCCCAGCAGCTGGGCGATCTCACGGCTGATCGACAGGCCGAGCCCGGTGCCGCCGAACTTGCGGCTGGTGCCGCCGTCCGCCTGTTGGAAGGCCTCGAAGATGATGCGCTGCTTGTCCTTCGGGATCCCGATGCCGGTGTCCGAAATGGAGAACGCGAGCACACCCTGAGCGCTGTTCAGCGCCCGATTGTCGAAGCTCCAGCGCGCGGCCTCGGGACGTTCGATGCGAAGGGTGACCTGTCCCCGTTCGGTGAACTTGAAGGCGTTGGAGAGCAAGTTGCGCAGCACCTGCTTGAGCCGCATGTCATCGGTGTAGAGCGCCTCCGGGACGTCGTCCCCGAACTCGATCCCGAACGCGACCTGCTTCTCGCTGGCGACCTGGCTGAAGGAGCGCTCGACATAGTCTTCGAGCTCCCTCAGCGAGACGCGGGTGGCATCCACCGCCATCGTCCCGGACTCGATCTTGGCCAGGTCGAGGATCTCGTTGATCAGCGCCAGCAGATCCGCCCCGGCCTGGTTGATCGTCCGTGCGTACTCGACCTGTTTGTCGCTCAGGTTCTGCTCTCGGTTCTCGACCAGCTGCCGCGACAAGATCAGCAGACTGTTGAGCGGGGTCCGGAGCTCGTGCGACATGTTGGCGAGGAACTGGGACTTGTAGCGGGAGGTGAGCGCGAGCTGCTCCGCCTTCTCCTCCAGCTCCTGCTTGGCGAGCTCCACCTCGTGATTCTTTCGCTCGACCTCGAGCTTCTGCTCGGTCAGCTGACGCGCCTTCTCCTCCAGCTCTTCGTTCGTCTGCTGCAGCTCTTCCTGCTGCGTCTGCAGCTCTTCGGCGAGGCTCTGCGACTGCCGGAGCAGCTCGTCGGTGCGCATCGTCGCCTCGATCGTCGCCACGACGATGCCCAAGCTCTCCAACAGCTGTTCCAGGAAGTCCAACTGGATGCGCGTGAACTGCTCGAAGCTCGCGAGCTCGATCACACCCTTGACGTCGCCTTCGAACAGGATCGGCACCACCACGATGCTGCGCGGCGGCGCCTCGCCGAGCCCCGAGCTGACGAGCACGTAGTCGGTCGGGACCTGGTTGATGTAGATGCGCTTCTTCTCCAGGGCAGCCTGGCCCACCAGGCCTTCGCCCATTTTGAACTTGTTGGCGACGTTCTTGCGTTCCTTGTAGGCGTACGAAGCAAACAGCTTGAGGAAGGTGTTGTCCTCGTCGCGCTCCGCCATGTAGAACGTGCCAACCTGGGCGTTCACCACCGGCGCGAGCTCCGAGAGCACCTGTCGCGCCACGCTGAGCAGATCCCGCTGCCCCTGCAGCATGCGCGTGAAGCGGGTCAGGTTGGTCTTCAACCAGTCCTGATCTTTGTTGAGGCGAGTGGTCTCCGCCAGGGTGGCGATCATCTGGTTCAGGTTGTCCTTGAGCAGCGCCACCTCGCCCCGCGCCTCGACCGCAATCGACTGCGTCAGGTCCCCCTTCGTCACCGCCGTGGCCACGTCGCCGATGGCGCGCACCTGCCGCGTCAGGTTCCCGGCCAGCTCGTTGACGTTGTTGGTCAGATCCCGCCAAATCCCGGCGGCCCCGGGGACGTCGGCCTGCCCGCCGAGCTTGCCTTCCACGCCCACGTCGCGCGCCACGCTGGTCACCTGGTCGGCGAAGGTCGACAGGGTGACGATCATGTTGTTGATCGTTTCGACCAGCGTCGCCAGCTCGCCGCGCGCCTCGAGCGTCAGCTTCTGCTTCAGGTCGCCGTTCGCCACCGCGGTCACGACCCGGGCGATGCCACGCACCTGCCCCGTCAGGTTCTGGGCCATGACGTTGACGTTGTCGGTGAGCTCGCGCCAGGTCCCGGAGACGTCGCGCACCTCGGCCTGCCCTCCGAGGATGCCTTCGGTGCCGACCTCGCGCGCCACCCGCGTGACCTCCGCGGCGAAGGAGCTGAGCTGATCGACCATCGTGTTGATCGTGTTCTTCAGCTCCAGGATCTCCCCCCTCACCTCCACCGTGATCTTGCGCGACAGATCGCCCTTGGCGACGGCGGTCGTCACCGTCGCGATGTCGCGCACCTGGGCGGTGAGGTTGGAGGCCATCAAGTTGACGTTGTCCGTGAGCTCCTTCCAAATCCCGGAGACCCCGCGCACGCGCGCCTGACCTCCGAGCTTGCCCTCCACACCCACGTCACGGGCGACCTGGGTCACCTCGGCGGCGAAGGAGCTGAGCTGATCGACCATCGTGTTGATCGTGTTCTTCAGCTCCAGGATCTCCCCCCTCACCTCCACCGCCACCTTGCGTCGCAGGTCGCCGTCGGCGATCGCGCTGGCCACCTCGGCGATGTCGCGCACCTGGTTGGTCAGGTTCGACGCCATCAAGTTCACGTTGTCGGTGAGCTCCTTCCAGATCCCCCGCACCCCCTCGACCGACGCCTGGCCGCCCAGCTTGCCTTCGGTGCCCACCTCACGGGCGACCAAGGTCACCTGTTCCGCGAACGAGCTGAGCTGGTCGACCATCGTGTTGATCGTGTGCTTCAGCTCCAGGATCTCTCCGCGGGCGTCGACCACGATCTTCTTTTGCAGGTCACCTTGCGCGATCGCGGTGGCCACCTGGGAGATGTTGCGCACCTGATCGGTGAGGTTGTTCGCCATCGAGTTGACCGCGTCCGTCAGATCGCGCCAGGTCCCCGACACCCCGCGCACGTCCGCCTGCCCGCCGAGCTTGCCCTCGACCCCCACCTCGGTCGCCAGACGCGTGACCTGCTCGGCGAACGCGCTGAGCTGATCGACCATCGTGTTGATCGTGTTCTTCAGCTCCAGGATCTCTCCGCGGGCGTCGACCACGATCTTCTTGGTCAAGTCGCCGCGCGCCACCGCCGTGGTCACGACCGCGATGTCGCGCACCTGATTGGTCAGGTTCGACGCCATCAAGTTCACGTTGTCGGTGAGCTCCTTCCAGATCCCCCGCACCCCCTCGACCGACGCCTGGCCGCCCAGCTTGCCTTCCACGCCCACCTCGCGCGCGACGCGGGTCACCTCGGCGGCGAAGGAGTTTAGCTGATCCACCATCGCGTTGATGGTGTTCTTCAGATCCTGCACCTCGCCGCGAGCGTCGACGGTGATCTTGCGCGACAGGTCGCCGGCCGCCACCGCGCGCGCCACTTCCGCGATGTTGCGCACCTGGTTGGTCAGGTTCGACGCCATCCAGTTGACGTAGTCGGTGAGCTCCTTCCAGATCCCCGAGACGTCCCGCACGGTCGCCTGGCCACCGAGCACGCCCTCCGTGCCGACCTCACGCGCCATGCGGGTGACCTCGTCCGCGAACGAGCTGAGCGAGTCGACCATCGCGTTGATGGTGTTCTTCAGCGTCGAGATCTCCCCCTTGACCTCGACCGTGATCTTGCGCGACAGGTCCCCGTTGGCGACCGCGGTCGTCACCTCCGCGATGTCGCGCACCTGATCGGTCAGGTTGCGCCCCATCAGGTTCACCGCGTCCGTCAGCTCCTTCCAGATCCCCGAGACGTCCTTCACCTCCGCCTGCACGCCCAGGGTGCCCTCGGTGCCGACCAGGCGCGCCACCCGAGTCACTTCGCTCGAGAAGCTGTTGAGCTTGTCGACCGTCATGTTGATGGTGTTCTTGAGCGCGAGGATCTCACCGCGGGCGTCGACCGTGATCTTGTGGCTCAGGTCTCCTTGGGCGACCGCCGTCACGACCTCGGCGATGTTGCGCACCTGCAAGGTCAGGTTCTGCGCCATCGAGTTCACGTTCTCCGTCAGCTCCCGCCAGACGCCCGAGACGCCCCGCACCTCCGCCTGGCCGCCGAGCATGCCGTCGGTGCCGACCTCGCGCGCCACGCGCGTCACCTCCGCCGCGAACGCGCTGAGCTGATCGACCATCGTGTTGATGGTGTTCTTCAGCGTGAGGATTTCCCCTTTCACCTCGACCGTGATCTTCTTCGAGAGATCGCCGGCGGCGATCGCGGTCGACACCTCGGCGATGTTGCGCACCTGATTGGTCAGGTTTTGCGCCATCGAGTTCACGTTCTCCGTCAGCTCTCGCCACACCCCCGACACGCCGCGCACCTGCGCCTGCCCGCCCAAGATGCCGTCGGTGCCGACCTCGCGGGCCACGCGGGTCACCTCGGAAGAGAACGCGCTGAGCTGCCCCACCATGGTGTTGATGGTGTTCTTCAGCTGCAGGATCTCGCCCTGCACCTCGACGTTCACCGTCTTGGTCAGGTCGCCTTGCGCCACCGCGGTCGTGACGCGCGCGATCTCGCGGACCTGGGTGGTCAAGTTCGAGGCCATCAAGTTGACGCTCTCCGTCAGCTCCTTCCACGACCCCGAGACCCCCTGCACGCGCGCCTGGGCGCCCAGCTTGCCCTCGACGCCGACCTCTTGAGCGACCCGCGTCACCTCCGACCCCAGCGCGGAGAGCTGATCCACCATGCCGTTGACGACGCGTGCGTGCCGCAAAAAATCGCCGCGCAGCGGCTCGTCCGCGCCATCGACGTCGATTTTCTGCGATAGATCCCCGACGGCCACCGCCGAGACCACGCGCACGACCTCATTGCTGTGAACGTTCAAGTCGTCGATGAGCTCGTTGACGGCGCCGACCGTGTCCGCCCACCCGCCCCGCGCGCCGGAGCGCGTCAGCCGTCGCCGTGTGCGCCCCTCCTTGCCCACCGCCTGCCGCAGCTCGACGGCCTCGGTGCGCAGGCCGTCGGCGATCTGCGTCAGCTCGTTGAACACCTCGCAAATCTGGCCGTCGACACCCGTCAGGTCATCGGGCAGGCGCACCGAGAAGTCACCGCGCTTGAGCGCCCGCAGGGCGGCCAAGAGCTCCCGGCGGCCGAGGGGCTCCGAGGTGTGGCTACCGTTCGGGGCGACGCTGGCTCGCTTCGGCTTCTGCTTGGTCGACTTCGTTTGGGGCATGTCCATGAGACGTCAATCCTGAGTTCGGCGGCGGCGCCCGCGGCGCGTGCCGGTCGTCGTTCGAGTTCAAGCTCATCGAGCTACTTCGGAGGGGCGGGCGGGGCAGGAGCCAGCGCCGCGAGCAAGCTGGCGGCGCTCGCTGGCTTCACGAGGTGCGCGTCGAAGCCGGCGGACATGATCCGCTCGCGGTCCTTGGGCTGACCGTAGCCAGTCATGGCGATCAGCCGCAGCGCCTCTGGCGGGAAGTCTCGACGCAGCCGCTCCGCGACCCCGCAGCCATCGAGCAACGGCAACCCGATGTCGACCAACGCGACATCGGGGCGCTGGTCGCGGACCACGGCCACACCGGTCACGCCATCCTCCGCTTCGTGCACCTGATGGCCGTGGGCGCGCAAGAGCTCGGAGACGGCCTCACGGATATCGGCGTTGTCCTCGATCAAGACCACCCGAAGCGGCGCCGCCGGCACTTCCGGCATCGACGACAGCCGCTCCCGTTCGAGCACCTCTGACTCGGCCAGCGCCGGCAGCTCGATCGAGAAGACGCTGCCCTTGCCCGCGCCCTCACTGTGGACGTCGACGTGCCCACCATGCATCTCGGTGAGCTGCTTGACCAGCGTGAGGCCGATGCCAAGTCCGCCACCCCCTTGCCGCTCTTGCACGAACAGCTGGAAGACGCGCGGCAAGAGCTCCGGCGAAATGCCGCGCCCGTCGTCCCGGACCGAGACGCGAACCCTGTCGCCGTCTCGACGACAGTCGAGCCAGATGTGCCCGCCGGGCTCCGTGTAGCGCGCGGCGTTGTTCAGCAAATTGCTGACGACCTGCGTGAGCCGCACGGGATCGCCATCGACCCAGACCGGCTCCGCTGGCAGGTGCGCCTCGAGCCGTTGCTGTCGCCCGCTGATGAGCGGTTCGCTGGTGGTTATCGCCTCTTCGAGCACCGTTCGCAGGTCGAGCTGCTCGAGCCTCAGCTCGATCCTGCCGGAGCTGATGCGGCTCACGTCGAGCAGGTCGTCGACCAGGCGGCGCAGGTGGTAAAGCTGCCGCTCCATCGCCTGGTGGAGCTTCGGCAAAGGGCCCGGCTCGGGGTGCTTGCCGAGGGTGAGCCGCATCACGTCGAGGCTGGTCATGATGGGCGCCAGCGGATTTCGAAGCTCATGCGCCAGCACCGCGAGAAACTCGTCCTTGCGCCGGTCGGCATCGGCCAGCTCCAGGTTCTTTTGCTTCAACTCCCGCTCGACCACCGTCAGCCGCGCGACCGTGCCGGCGAGCTCCTGCGCCTTGCGGGTCATCGCCTCGGCGAGCCGCCGCTCCTCCTCCATCTCCCGACGCAGCGCCTGCTCCTGCCAGCGCTGCCGCTCCTCGGCCAGCACCCGTTCGTGCTCGCGCCGCTCGTGCTGGCGGATGAGCTCGGCCTGACGCGCCAGCTCGTCCTGCCGCTGGCGGAGCTCCACGAACACGGCGACCTTGGCGCGCAGGATCTCCGGGACCACCGGCTTGTACAAAAAATCGACCGCGCCAAGCTGATAGGCGCGCATGACCTCGGACTGGTCGCGGTCGTAGGCGGTCAGGAAGATGATCGGGGTGTGGCGCGTGCGACTGCGCTCACGGATGAGCCGGGCGGTCTGGAACCCGTCCATGCTCGGCATCTGCACGTCGAGCAAGATGAGCGCCACATCCGTCTCGAGCAGGCAACGCAGCGCTTCCGCGCCCGAATGTGCTTTGAGCAAATTGCCGGCAAAGTCGCTCAACGCCGACTCGACCGCCAGCAGGTTGGCTGGGCTGTCGTCGACGATCAGGATAGAGCTTGCCAGCGGCTCGGGTGGCACCACCGTGGAAGTCACGTCCAGGCTGTTGACCATGATGAAGCCGCAAACGTTGCGCGCTAGGGGGGACTCCGAAATTAAGCCGGCCGAACATCCCGGCAAGGCCGACGTGCAGAACTTCGCATCCCGCGCGCCACTTTCCGACGCGGAATAGTTCGCTATCGAAAGCAAAATTCCGACAAATCAGGCGGCTGGCCTGGGACGACACGCCCCTAGAGCACCGATCAGTTTGCCAGCGCGGAGGATCCCGAAGCATCGGGGCCCCCATCCGGGCGAGGGCCCCGGTGCTTCGGGAAACCCTCTCGTCTGCTCACGACTCGGTGCTCTAAAGGGTCTCATTTTCCGCGACCAACGGCTTGCTCCGCAAACCGTTGGTCGCTCTAGCTCGATCGGCTAGGCGACCGCGCAGCCCGCATATTCGGCCAAAGCACTCAGCGAAATGAGAAGATGACAGCGGCCTGGTGACGCTTGGCGTTGCTCGGTATTTTGATCGGTGTTGGGAGGTCGAGACCGCTTCAGCTTGGGATTGTCGCTGGTCAAAGGCTCGATCGAGACCCATGATGAAAAGGTCGAGGTCCATTGGCGCGGGGACGGGCCACGTGAAGCCGCATCACGGTGCGGCTGCCGTTGCCGCGCGACCTCGAAGGCCCCAAAAACGTCACCTGACAACCGGCAGCAGATGGAAAAACTCAAAGTACTCGTCGTGGACGACAGCCGAGACACCGTGGAGCTCATGCAGCAGCTGCTCGAGTTCGACGGGCACGAGGTGTCGGTGGCCTTTCGGGCCGAGGAAGCCCTCGAGACCCTGAAGGCATTCGGCCCGGACGTGGTGCTGTGTGACATCGGGCTTCCCGGGATGACCGGCTACGAGTTCGCGCAGGCCGTGAGAGAGGCTGAGCCGGGCTCGCCGGTGTACCTGGTCGCGCTCACCGGCTACGGCAGCGAATCGGACCGCGCGCGCACGCGGGACGCCGGCTTCGACGAGCACCTGACCAAGCCGGTGCCTCGAGCCGAGCTCCTGGCGGCGTTGGAGCGGGCGGCGCGCAACAGAGCCGCCTCGGCCCCGGCCGCTACTTACACTTGAGCTCGCCGAGCGCCTTCTTGGCAGCGACCCCCACCCCGGCGCTGCCCCCGAGCTCGGCGGCCTTGCGCAGGGCGGCGCACGCCTGGGCCTTGTTGCCCGCGCCCTTGAGGTGCTGGCCCAGATAGAAATGGGCGGGGGCGAAGCCAGCGTCGATTTCGATGGCCGCCCGATAGTCGGCCTCCGCGCCGGCGTCGTCCTTCAG
This sequence comes from Pseudomonadota bacterium, assembly GCA_023418705.1. GTDB lineage: Bacteria > Myxococcota_A > Polyangia > Polyangiales > Polyangiaceae > JAEZYZ01. Next base: position 12,933 of record JAEZYZ010000218.1, read on the forward strand.
ACCGTGCCGGCACACCCCGCGGCGCACGTGCAGATCCGCCGACGGCTTGACCTTCAGCGCTTGGTCGAGCACGGCGACGCACTCGGCAAACGCGCCGAGCTTGCCGTTGAGGTTGGCCACGGCCCCGGCCAGCGCGGGATCTTCGACCCGCTCGATCTTGCGCAGGACCCCGAGCGCCTGGTCCCGCTTGCCGGCGTCGGCCAGGAGCCGGGCGTAGCCATACGCGAGCGCCATGTCCCCGGGTTTGGCGGCGACCGCCGCGGCGTACGCCTGCTCCGCCTCCGGCGCCTTGCCGAGCGCCTCGAGCGCGAGGGCCCGGTTGGTCAGCAGCTCGGGGTGGCGGGGGGCGGCTTGCAGCGCGCCGTCCACGACCGCGACGGCGCGATCCGCCTGCTCCTGGTCGAGCAGCAGCGCGCTCAAGTTGACAGCGGCGTCGACCAGCTTGGGATCGAGCTCGAGCGCCTTTTGGTAGTCTTGCTCGGCGGCCGCGGCGTCGTTCAGCCCTTCGCTGGCCACCCCGAGGTAAAAGGCCGTCTGCGCATCGCCCGGGTTGTCGGCTCGCGCCTGCTCGAGGACGGCCTTGGCGCCCGCGTAGTCTTCCGCCTGAATCAGGCGGATGGCCTCTTCGACCTTCGCGCTCGAGGCCGGCGCGGCCTCGGCCGGGGTGTCGTCGAGCGGCGGCGGATCCTCGGCGCTTTGGGGAGGCGGGCTCGATCCAGCGCAGCCGAACGCCCACAACACCAATAGCCCGCTCGCAGCGCTCGCAAACCTGCTCTTCCGCATTCCGTTCGTCCTGTGCTCCGGCCCTCGAAGGCGCGGGGCGAGTATGGCCGACGCCGCGGGCGGCGTCACCCCCATTACTGGGGCCGCGGACGGTCGGCTTGCTCGAGCTCGGCGATGGTCGCCAGCAAGCGAGCCCGAATATCCCCTAGCCGCTCGGCCTCCGTCACCTTGCCGCCATCGGCTTCGCTCACGTAGAACACGTCGGCGACCGCCTCCCCCTCGGTGTTGATCTTGGCGAGCGCGATGGTCAGTCCGGCGCGCTGCAGGGCGGTCGCGAGCCAAAACAGCAGGCCCTGTCGATCGCGGGTCGTGATTTCGATCACCGTGTGACCGCTCGCCGCGCGGTTGTCGAAGCTGACGCGGGTCGCCACTTGCGGCGTGGGACGGGATGACCAGCGCGGGCGCTCCTGCTTGCCGAGCACGAGCTCCGTGGGCGACAGCTCCCCCGCGAGCAGCCGCAGCAGATCGCGCTCCAAGCGAGGCACGAGCTGCGCGACCGCCGCCGCACCCGAGCCGCCCTTCACCCAGAACAGATCGAGCGCCCGCACCCGCGCGCCGTCTCCGAAGGAGTGGATCTGTGCCCCCACCACCTGGAGCCTCGCCGCCGCCAGGGTCGCGGTGATCATGGCCAAAAGCCCGGGGCGATCATCGGCGATGAACCCCAGCTCGACGTACGGCTCGTCTCGGGTGATGACGGTGACCGCCGCCGTTGCGTCGTCGGAGGCCCGGGCAAACTCCGCGTGCCGAAGGATCTCCTCCGGTCGGTTGGCGAACAGGTAGCGCTCCGGCATGGCGTCGAGGAACCGTGAGCCGAACGGCTCGGCTTGACCGTTCAGCGCTTGCCTCACTTGCGCGCGAATCTGCGCGGCGCGCTCGCTCTGAGCTTGCGGCCCCTGGCGCATGAACCGATCGGCGGCGACGTACAGCTCGTCGAGCATGCGCGCCTTCCAGCTGGTCATCGCGGTCGGGCTGGTCGTCGACACGTCCACCACGGTCAGCAAGTACAGCTCCCGCAGGCCTTCGCGACCGCGGACTTCGCCGCAAAACTTCTCGAGCGTGCGCGGGTCGTCCAGATCGCGCCGCGTGGCCACGTGGTACATGGTCAAGTGCTTCAGCACCAGGTGCTGCACCTCGCGGATGTCCTCCTCGGGCAGGCGCAAGCGCGCGAGGATCTCGCTGACCATCTCGGCGCCCCGCTCCGAGTGGTTCTTGCCGCCGATGTCCTTGCCGACGTCGTGCAGCAGGGCCGCGAAGAACAGCACGTTCGGGCGGGAGATCTCGGCAGCCAGGCGCGAGGCGAGCGGGGATTCGTCCGCGAGCTCTCCGCGGGCGAGCGCGCGCAGCTTGTCGAGCGCCGCCACCGAGTGCACATCGACGGTGTAGACGTGATAGACGTCGTGGTGCACGCGCCCGATCACCGGCGCAAACTCCGGCACCATGGCCACCAGCAAGCCGACGTCGTGCAGCTCGCCCAGCACCGATCCTTGCTTGAAGCGGGTGCGCTGCACGGTGGTGCACAGCCGCACGAACAGCTCGGCCGCTTCTTCGCTCTGCCGCAAGCGCTCGCCGAAGGCCGGCAGCGACGCGATGCGGGCGATCGCGTCGCGCGCGTAGCCATAGACGGGCACGCCGAGGCGGATGGCCGCTTCGTAGCAGCGCAGGGCGAGCGCCGGCTCGCTCTCGAGCGCGCCCGGATGCGCGAGCGTCACCTCGCCGTTGATGAGCTTCAACCCCCGCCCCAAATTGGTGATGCGCGGCTTGCGCGTCGGAGGCGGCATCGCCCGACCGACGATCGTCTCGCGCGCCTTCGTCAACGTGCGCGCGTGACGGTAGTAGTCGCTCATGAAGCGCTCGACCCCCGGTCCGCCCGAGCCATACCCGAGATCGGTCGCGAGCCGCTCCTGCCGATCGAAGCTCAGCCGATCGGAGCGGCGGCCCGCGTAGCTGTGCAGGAGGTTTCGCACGCGCGCGATGAGGTGGCTGGCCGCCTCGATCTGCTGCCATTCGCGCGGGACGAGGATGCCGACCCGCACCAGGTCGGACAGCTCGCTCACCCGCCAGCGGGCGCGGGCGGCCCAGTGCGCCACGTCCAGATCCCTGAGCCCGCCCGGTCCGTTCTTGACGTCGGGCTCGAGCAGGAACACCGAGCCGCCGTAGCGATCGTGGCGATCGTCACACCGCTCGCTCAACCGGTCCAAGAAGTCCCGGATGCTCCCGGGCCCGAACAACCCCTCGTAGGCCCGCTCGAGCATCGCCTTGCTGGGCAGCGGATCCCCAGCGATCACGCGCCAATCGAGCAGCGAGGTCGCAGTCGGCAGATCGGTCCGGGCAAGCTCGATCATGGCGTCCGCCGTGACCACTTGGTGGCCGATGCTGAGGCCGACGTCCCAGAGGGGATAGAGCAGCGCATCGGCGATCGGACCGCCCTGCTCGATGCTGCCGACGCACAGCAGGCGCACGTCCAGATCGCTGCAAAGGGCCACCGCCCCCCGCCCGTAGCTGCCCACGGCCGCGAGGCTGACCGGCTCCCACTTCCCCTGCTTGAGCAGCGCACCGTGCACCGCGTAGAACAGCGAGCACAAAAGGCCGTCGAAGATCTTTGCGTAGCGGCTGGAGGCCGGCACCCCGGCCTGCTGATCGCCCGCCCGCACCATCTCTCCGACCTCGCCTTTGTGTCGGGCGAGGTACCCTCGGAGCTCGTCGACGAGCACGGGTGAGCACTGCTCCAGGAGCGGAGCCTTCGTTTCCAGAGCGGCGCTGCTAGTCACGGGGCCGGCGTGTTATAGCGCAGGACAGACCGGGGGTCCGATTTCCCACCCGGGGGGCCTCGATCTTTTGCTGGGCCTCGGACCGATTTCCATTAAAATCGAGGGTGATGCTCTCCCGCCGTAGCTTCTTGTCGCTGAGCTCCGCTGGCGCCGCCTCGTTGCTTTTGCCGTTCGGAACCGCTCACGCCAGCGTCTTTCGGGCCATTGGCCTCGAGGAGCTGGTCTCCGCGAGCGACACCGTCCTGCTGGCGACCCCCCTGTCGAGCGAGAGCCGCTGGGAGGTCGTGGCCAGGCGCCGCCGGATCGTCACCTACACGCGCGTCCGCGTCGACGAGGCGCTCGTCGCCGATCCCAAGAGCACCGAGGAGCTGGTCCGCACGCTCGGCGGACGGGTCGGCGACATCGGACAGGTCGTGCACGGCGAGGCAGTCCTGGGCGTCGCCGAGCGGTCGGTGCTGTTCTTGGGGCGCCCCACCGAGCAAGGCGCGCGGGTCGTCACCGCCATGGCCCAGGGCCACTACCCGCTGCTCGCCGATCCCAAGGGTGCGCTGCGGCTGCGGCCGAGCCCGCGCCTCGGCGAGCTGTTGGAGCGCAAGGGGCAGTCGGCAGTGGATCTGCTGTCCGGGCGCAGCCTCCCCGAAGCGACCCGCCTCATTCATCGAGCCGTGTCCCGCTGACCCCGTTGCGAGGCGAGTCGATGGGCGAGTCGCCGCGTGCGAGCTCGCTGCTCGTGGTCGCCGGCGAGCCGTCGGGCGACGAGATGGGAGCGGCCGTGGTGTCGCGGCTCGGTCAGCCGGGCTTCGGCATCGGGGGCCCGGCGCTGCGCGCTGCTGGCCTCGAGACGCTGTTCGACGCCGAGCCGCTGGCGAACATGGGCGTGCGAGCGCTGATGCGCGGCTCCGCTGCCCTGCGCGCCGCGCACACGCTCGAACGGGAGCTTGCGCGGCGGCGTCCCGCGGCGGCGCTGCTCATCGGCTTCAGCGAGTTCAACGGCTGGCTGGGGCGCCGCCTGCGGGCGCGCGGCGTGCGCGTGCTGTGGTATGCGCCGCCGCAGGCGTGGGCCTGGCGCCCGTGGCGTGCCCGGGCCGTACGCCGGGCGTGCCACCTGGCCGCGGTCATCCTGCCGTTCGAAGAGGCGTTCTGGCGCGAAGCGGGCGTCGACGCGCGCTACGTCGGCCACCCCGGGCTGGAGTTCGTGCAAGAGTCGCGTCCGAGCGTGCGCCGCCGCCTGAGCTTCACGCCACGCGCGGAGTACATCGCGCTCTTGCCCGGCAGCCGAACCCAGGAGGTGCGCCGTCATTTGCCCGCGATGTTGCGGGCGGCCGCGCTGGTGCGGGCCGAGCGGGGAGCGCTCGACGCGCGGGTGGTGCTGGCGCCGGGCCTGGCCAGGCGGGTTGCCGCTTGGGCGGAGGATGAAGCCACCAAGGCGGGCACCGGGGTGTTGTACGGGGCGGCCCCGGGCGTGCTGCCAGCCTTCGACGCTGCCTTGTGCGCGAGCGGGACGGCCAGCCTAGAATGCGCGCTGGCGTCGGTCCCACCCGTCATCGTCTACCGCAGTGATGCGGTCACGGCGTGGGTCGCGCGGCGCCTGGTGCGGGTCGAGCACATGGGACTGCCGAATCTGCTGCTCGGTGAGCGGGCGTTTCCCGAGCTGCTCCAGGAGCAGGTCGCACCCGGGGACATGGCGTCCGCCTTGCAACGGCTGCTCGACGACCGATCGCGGCTCGGGGCATGCCAGCGCGTCCGCCAGCGTTTGATCGAGCCGCTGGTCGGGCCGGGAGCTGATACGCTCAGGCCCCCGCCGTCGGCCCGGGTCGCGGCGCTGCTCGAGCCATGGCTTCGCTGACCCGCCCGTCCGAATCCGGTCCCACCACCGCCGCGTCCGTCCCGCTTGCCAGCGCGGGGCGGCGCTGGCTGCGGTTGGCGCTGGCCCTGTCGCTCGGGTTGCTCGCCCTCAGGCTCCACGTCGCGCTCCGCATCGGCTTTGGGGACGCCGAAGCCTTGTACGTGACCTACGGCTTGCATCCACAGCCGGCCTACCTCGATCACCCCGGCTTCATCGGGACGCTGGCGCGCCTGCTGGCGCCGGCCGGGGACGTCGCGGAGGCGACCCGCGTGCACGTGTTCACGGCCATGTTCGCGACGCTGGTGCCGTGGCTGGGCGGGGCCGCGGCGCGCGCCGCCGGCGCGAGCTTGGAGGGCGTCGCGAAGACCACCCTCGCCCTGCTGCTGGTCCCGGAGCTCAGCCTCGGGCTGTTCGCGTTCAGCCCCGACTTGCCGCTGGCCGCCTTCTGGCTGTTGGCGCTCGCGCTCGCTGCCGCGGCGCTCCGGCAGCCCGACCGGAGCTTCGCCGCGTTGATGGCGACGCTCGGCGCAGGCGTGGCCGTCGGGCTCGCGACCCTCTCCAAGGCGAGCGGCGCGTTGCTCGGGCTCGCGGTGCTCGCGGCGTTCCTCACCAAGCCCGCCCGCAGCCGCTGGCGCACGCCGGCGCCGTGGGCAGGGCTCGCGGTGTCGCTGGTGCTCGTCGCGCCCGTCGTGGTGTGGGAAGCGCGCCAGGGGTTTCCGATGCTCGAGCACCGCCTGGTCACGACCCAGGCCGAGGCGGGCCTGTCTTTCAGGAACCTGGCCGCGCTGATCGGCGGCCAGCTGCTCTACGTCACACCGCCCTTCCTCGTCGGCGTCGCCGTGCTGCTGCGGCAGCTCGGCCGCGGGCGTCATTTGGACGCCGTGTCGCGGCTGCTTTGGCTCGCGACCCTCGTCCCAGCGGCGGTGCTGATCCCGCTCTGCTTGTGGTCCCGGGTGGCCGAGCCGCATTGGCTGGCGCCCGCGTACCTCGCGGCGGCCGTCGAGCTCGGCCGGCGACCACAGGCGATCGGGCGGAGGCTCGGGAGCGCGTGCGTCGCCACCGGCGTCGTCGCCGTCCTGATCGGTTGGATCTGGGTGGCCACCGATCTGCCCCCGAAGCTGCTCGGCGATGGGTACCGCGCGCGCTACGATCTCGCCAACGACCTGCACGCGTGGGGCCCCGGACGGCGGCTGCTGCGGGACGCCGTCGCAGACGCGATGCTGCAAACTCGCCGGCTCCCCGTGGTCGTCGGCCCGCACTGGACGGTGTGCGCGCAGGCCCAAGCCGCGCTCGGCCCGCGCGTCCCGGTGGGCTGCCATTCGCCCTTGCCCGACGATTTCGATCGCTGGCTGCCGCCGGAGCGCTGGCAGCAGGCCGCGACCGTTCTGTACGTGAGCGACGATCGCTTCCCCGCCGATCCGCAGCCGCTGTTTCCCGACCGAGCGGTCATCGGCGTGGGGCGCGCCGAGGTCCGGCGCGGCGGTCAGGTCGTTCGCACCCTGCGCGTCGTCCGCCTCGATCGCTCCGTCGGGGTGTCGCTCGCGTCGCCGCGCTGACGCCTCAGGCCACCGTCGCCTGCGCCCGCAACCCGGCGGCGGCGATCAACGCCTCATCCTCGCTCGGCCCGGGATTTTTCGTCGTCAGCAAGCGATCGCCGTAGAAGATGCTGTTCGCCCCCGCGTACAGGCACAAAAGCTGCGCCTCGCGCGGCAAATCCGTGCGCCCAGCGCTGAGCCGCACCCGCGAGCGCGGCATCAAAATGCGCGCCGTCGCGATCATCCGCACGAGCTCCAGCGGATCGATCGGGGGCAGCTCCGCCAACGGCGTCCCCTCGACCCGCACCAGCGCGTTGATGGGCACGCTCTCCGGCGGCGGATCGAGCTTCGCCAGCTCGATCAGCATCGCGCAGCGATCGTCGACGCTCTCCCCCATACCGATGATCCCGCCAGAGCACACCGTGATCCCGGCCTCACGCACGTTGCGCAGCGTCGCCAAGCGATCATCGTAGCCGCGGGTGCGAATGATGGAACGATAGTGCTCGCGCGACGTGTCGAGGTTGTGGTTGTAGGCGTCCAGCCCGGCCTCTTTCAGGCGGGCCGCTTGCTCGGCGGTCAGCATGCCGAGCGTCACGCACGCCTCCATCCCGAGCGCCTTGACCCCCTTGACCATGTCGAGGACCCGGTCGAAGGCCGGGCCGTCCTTGACCTCACGCCACGCGGCGCCCATGCAAAAGCGCACGGCGCCGTGTTCCTTGGCGCGGCGCGCCGCCGACAGCACGTCGTCGACCTTCAGCATCGCCTCGCCTTTGACCGGCGTCTCGTAGTGCGACGACTGCGGGCAATACGAGCAATCCTCCGGGCAGCCGCCGGTCTTCACGCTGAGCAACGTGCAGAGCTGCACCTCGGCGGCAGGGTGGTGGGCGACGTGCACCTGACGCGCGCGATCGATCAGCTCGAACAGCGGCAAATCGTGGATCTGCCGCACGTCGGCGACGGTGAGGGCTCGGGGGCTCTGGGTGGACATCGAGGGATCCGGGGCGCCGCGCTGGCGCGCCCTCTGGCGGGCGCTCACGGCTGCGCCAAGCACCTTGGTGTCCAGGGACGGAATTGAACCGCCGACACGTGGATTTTCAATCCACTGCTCTACCGACTGAGCTACCTGGACGCGGGTCCCGGGTGGGGTCCGCCCCGCCGTGGAGCGGGAGCCCGCGTATTAGCGCATGGGGTGGCGGCGATGCAAGCACGGTCGAAAGTTGCTCGAGGGGGCGGCTTCTGCCTATGAGGAGCCTCCATGCACTGGAGCGCAAAATCGGCGACCGCTCCCAGGGCGTCGGCCTGTTTGCCGCTCGTGGCGGCGCTGCTCGGGATCCTGGCCGCCTGCCGGTCGGCGTCGCGCGACCCGAGCCCCTCCGGGGCGAGCCTGACACCGGAGGCGGAAGCGCAGCAAGCACGGGGCCAGCCGGTGCCCGAGCTCCGGCCCGGGCCCCCTTCGCAGCCCGCCCCGTTCGCCAGCGATCCGCTCTGGGTAGCGGCGCACACCAGTCGCTCGGAGATCGACCTGGAGCGGCTGGCCAACCGAGAGAGCGCGGCGGGGTTGATGGGGGCGGTGACCAGCGGCGGCGATCTGGCCCACACGGGGCTTTTGGCGCTGCCCCACGCGGAGGACGCGGAGCTGGCGCTGGGGCAGCTCTGCGATTGGATCCCGAAGAGCTCGCCGGTGGGTCGAAGCTGGCTGCTGCGGGCCGTCCACGACGTGGCCGCCCACGGGTTGCCCTACGGCGAGCGCCTGGATGCCAGCGGCTGGCAGCGCTGTCAGGGGGTGCTGGCCGAGGTCGCTCGCGACGGCGCCGTCGGGCCGGGCGAGCGCGACCTGGCCGCGAGCGCTCGCGCCCTGATCGAGGCGGCGCGGTGATATCCTCGAACGCTCGATGAGCTCTGGAGCCTACGTCGCCTCGAACCCCTACGGCTCCGAGCAGTACCTGCACCAGATCCTGGCCAAGGCCGTCGCGTCCGGCGCGCGGGACGTGCATTTGAAGGTGGGCAAGCCGCCGGGCGCCCGCGTGCGGGACGACCTGGTGTTCTTTCGCCTGGAGAGCTTGCGACCCGCCGACACCGAGGCCGTGGCGCGACACCTGATCCGTGACCCGGCAATTCTGGAAAACCTCCCGGCGCTGAACGAGCACGACACCTCGTACGCGGTCGCGGGCGTCGGGCGGTTCCGCGTGAACATCTACCGACAGCGGGGCTCGCTCGCGGTCGTCATGCGCGCGATCCCGTTCGAGGTCCCGGATCTGCAGAGCCTCGGGCTGCCGGAGGTGTGCCGCGAGCTGGCGGAGAAGGATCGCGGGCTCATCCTGTGCGTGGGCGCCGCGGGCAACGGCAAGAGCACCACGCTCGCGGCGATGATCCACCACATGAACCAGACGCTGTCGCGGCACGTCATCACGATCGAAGATCCGATCGAGTACCTGCACGCCGATCAGCATTGCTCGATCTCCCAAAGGGAGATCGGCATCGACACCCGAAGCTTCGCCGATGCCCTGCGCGCGGCGCTGCGCCAGGATCCGGACGTGATCCAGGTCGGCGAGATCCGAGACTCCGAGACGATGGACATCGCCCTCAAGGCGGCAGAGACCGGGCACCTCGTGCTGAGCACGCTGCACACGCCGGATGTCGTGCGCACCATCAACCGCATCCTCGCGCTGAGCGGCGGCGACGCCGACAATTTGCGCGAACGGCTGGGTGACGCCCTGCAAGGCATCATCGCCCAGCGCCTGCTCCCGAGATCGGACGCGCCGGGCGTCGCGCTCGCCACCGAGCTCTTGGTGTGCACGGGCTCGGTGCGGGAGAGCATCAAACGGCCGCTGGGCAACCCGCCGCTGCGCGAGCTGATGGATAGCGGGAGCGAGCTGTACGGAATGCAGACCTTCGAGATGGCCATTCGGCGCCTGTTGCAGCGAGGCGTCATCGACAAGGACACGGCGCGGGCCGCCGCTGCCTTCTGACGGCGATCGCGGCGGCTGGCGCGCGCCGTGCATGCGGTCGGCCGCATGCGCCGCTCCGTCCAGTCGCTCGCGGCATGCATGGCCGCTGCTCTGCTCGTCGCGGGGTGCCCGCTCGCCGTGTCCGACGAGTACCAGGTCACCGCCGCAGACAACCCCGAAGCGGGGACGATCGCCACACCGGAGCAAGCTGCCCCAGGGGGGAAAGACCCCTCCCCGCCGAACCGCTCCGACGCGGCGCCTGGCAAACCGGCACCCGAGCCAGACGCCACGAAGGCCCCCCCCGACCGCGGCGCGGATCGGAAGCAGGCCGCCTGCGAGAGCGTCTGCAGCGCGGGCTGCAGCGGCGACGTCTGCTCGATCGACTGCAGCGCTCAGGAACACTGCGAACGCGCCAAGCTCGACTGTCCCCCGGGCCGTCGCTGCACCATCGTGTGCGGGACAGGCTCCTGTAAAGAGGCGACGATCCGCTGCCCGGACAGCGAGTGCGACATTCAATGCATCGGCGACAAGGCCTGCGCCGAGGCGCACATTCGCTGCGGCGAAAAGCCGTGCACCGTCACCTGCGTTGGTGACGACGCCTGCGAGGACGCGACCCTGGACTGCGACCCTGGCAGCTGCACCACGAGCGGCGCCGTCGCCGAGTGCGATGATGACGCGTGCGACGATTGAAGGTCCTCAGCCTCCCGGCTCCATCACCTTCAGGCTGGGGGTCCTGGCGAGCTCGCCGCGGCGCACCAGGAGCAGCTCGCAGCGCGCGGCGCCGAGGCCACGCTCGATGACGTGAGCCGCGCGCTCGGGCTGGCCGGGGCCGCAGGTGAAAAAATCGACGGCGGCGTACCCGAGCTCCGGCCAGGTGTGGATCGACAGGTGGCTCTCTTGCAGCAGCAGCACGGCGGCGACCCCCTGCGGGGTGTAGCGATGCTCGAGCGCGCCCACCACCGTCACCCCGGCCGCCCGCGCCGCCTCGCGAAGCAGCGCCACGACCCGATCCGGGTCGTCGAGCAGGCTTGAATCGCAGTCGAGATACTCCGCCATGAGGTGGATCGACCGGCTATCCATCGCTGACTCCGAACACGGCCTAATCTAGCGGCAAGCGGCCGCTTGGGTCACGTGCTTTTTCCCGACGTGAGCGCCTGAAGGCGCCGCAGCACCGCGCGAGCGCTCATGCTGCCCTTGTACACGTACAGCTCTGCACAGTCGGCATCGTCGAGCACTTCCTCGCTGACCCGCAGGCGCGAGCTGACCGCGAACAACAGCCGGCCCGGCAGCCCCGCTCGAGCGAGATCGACGCGTCGCCACACCGCTTCGCGGCTGTGATAGCCGAGCACCTCCATCAGCACCTGTTCACCGGTGCGGCGGTTCTCGAAGCACAGGTCGGGCACGATCAGGCCGAGGCCCGGCAGGTCGATGATGCTGGTCGCGGGCGCGGCGCTCCAGTCGGAGCTCAGGCGCTCGAAAGACTCGAGCAGCGCGCTGACCTCCTCCGGCAGCGACGGCGGCGGCGCCGCTCGGCCGGCCTCGTCCCGCCGCTGGTGCTCGAAGCGGAACGCCAGGGCCTCACGGCGCTTGCCCCAGCGCAGGTCGGCCGTCAGCACCAGGCTCTCGCAGTCGAGCAGCGCTGGCAGCAGCAGCGCGAGGCTCAGCCCGTACTTGGTGACCGACTCGAAGAAGCTGAACGGCCCGTCGATGACGAGGCGAAATGCTCCCGAAGGCAGCGCCTCCAAGCGGTACAGCAGCCGCCGAAATTTGAGCTTGTGAAACAGCGCTCGGTAGTCGGCGGCGCGAGCGCAGCGCACGTCCGCCGTGACGCGCGCCGCCCGCAGCAGCACCGCCTGCACCTGCGCCATGGGGTAGTCGTCGACGAGCCGCTCGGCGTCGAGCGGGCCGAAGCTCGAGAGCACCTGAGCGCCGCGCAGATCGGCGTAGAGCGCCCGCTCGATCGCCTCGAGCGAGACGCCGCGCTCGGCCGCGACCGCTCCGAGCACCTCGCCGCGGTCGAACTCGGCACCGGCGCGCCGCCGGCTCTGGCTGGCGCGCAGGAACACGTCCGCGCGCAGCTCCGGGCCGGCCCCTGAGACGTCCTCGGTCCCGAACACACAGGCGTCCTCGACCAGCTTCTTCAACCCTTCGGCGAGCTTGAGATCTCCCGCCTCGGCGCTCAGGTCCCGCAGCGCCGCCTCGATCTCGTCCCGCGTCCCGCCGATGCTGGCAGTGACGACGTCGATCATCGCCGAAGCCAGCTGCACGGCCTGCTCGCGCTGCTCGGCCGTTAGCGGCCGCAGGCAGAGCTCACGCCCCTTGCGGCGCGCGCGGACCAGGTCAGGCGTGAGCATGTCCCCTCGATCGAGTGGGCTCAGCGGTAGGCATCGTGCTCCCTGCGCCGATCGCTGGTGGAGGTCTCGCTGGTCCGGGCGGAGACGATTTCATACAGGACGGCGCGCTTGCCGTCCCGAGGCCGAAGGATGCGGCCGAGCCGCTGCACGTGCTCTCGCACCGAACCGCTGCCGCTCAGGACGACCGCCACGCTGGCGTCCGGCACGTCGACGCCCTCGTTCAAGACCTTGGAGGTGACGACCGCGTCGTACTCCCCCGAGGAGAAGCGCGCCAGGATCTGACTGCGCTCCTTGACCTTGGTCTGGTGGGTGATGGCGGGGATCAGGAAGCGGCGGGAGACGGCGTACGCCGTCGCGTTGTCCTGGGTGAAGACCAGCACGCGTTCACCCCGGTGCTCACCGAGCAGGTAGCGCAGGTACTCGAGCTTGGCTGGGGCCGCGAACGCGAGCTCGCGCTGCCGCCGGTAGGCGCCGAGCGCCCGCCGCCCCTCCGCGCTGCGGGACGCTCGCATGATGAAATCGCTGAAGCCGGTCCGCCCACCCAGGTACAGGCCCTGCTTGCGGACGAACTCCAGGTAGGTGGCGCGTTCGCGCTCGTATTCTTCCCGCTGAGCGCGTGGCAGCTCCACCGAGATGCGCTGCGTCTCGTAGTCGGCCAGATACCGGCCCGACAGCTCCACGATGTCCTTGCGGTACACGGTCGGCCCGATCAGAGAAGCAAGCTCCGCGTCGCGCCCGTCGGCGCGCTCCGGGGTGGCGGTGAGCCCGAGCCGGAAGGGGGCCAGGCACTGCTCGGCGGCCAGGGCGTAGCTTGGACCGGGCAGGTGGTGACACTCGTCGAAGATCACCAGACCGAAGCGCGCGCCCAGGTGCTCCATGTGCAGATAGGCCGAGTCGTAGGTCGTGACCGTCAGCGGCCGCACCTCGTGCTCGCCGCCTCCGACCACGCCGACTTCGGTGTCGAAGCTCGCGCGCAGCAGATCGTACCACTGCCGCACCAGGTCGAGGGTCGGCGCCACGACCAGGGTGCTGCGTTGCCGATCGGCGATCGCGAGCAGCCCCACGTGGGTCTTGCCCGCCCCCGTCGGGAGCACCACGACGCCGCGCCCGCGCGCCGATCGCCAGGCGGCGATCGCTTCGGCCTGGTAGGGCCGTGGATCGCGACGGACGGAGAGCGGATCCTCGAGCTCGGAGTAGGCGCGCGCCTGATCTTCGAAGGGGACGCGCGCCGAGCTCAAGGCGAGCACGACGCTCGCGTACGCCGCGGCGGGCGCGCGAAAGCACGCGGTGCGCTCGTCCCAGCCCGCGGCCGCTGGCAGCACGGCCTGCCGAGACCGGTCGAGGTGGCGCACCTCCACCGTGCCGCCCACGAACCTCAGCGTCACCGCGGCGTCCCCGGACGCCGCCTTCGCCCGCGCCTTCGTCATCGCGATCCCTCTCAGCGGAACAGTCCGCTGTCCCCCTCCGCGCTGAGGCCGGCCATCAGCTCGAGCGGCACGTGCCAGACCACCTCGCCGAGGTAGGTGCCGCGGCGCTCGCGCATCCTCACGAGCGTCGCCGTGCAGTTGCCCATGCGGAAGATGCACACGCGCGGCACCGGCTCGCAAATCAAAGCTTTGACGACTTGGAAGTTGATGCCCCCGTGCCCGACGACCAGGACCCGGTGCGCGTGCTCGCGGTGCAAGTCCTCGAGCTTGGCGGTGATGCGGCGCGCCCGCGCCTGCACGTCGGCGTAGCTCTCACCTTCGAAGGCCGAAAAATCGGCCAGGCTCGTCAGCGGGCGATCCAAAAACTCGGGGAACCGCCGCGCGATGTCGTCGCGGGTCAGGCCGGACAAACACCCCGCGTCGATCTCCTCGAGCTCGGGCTCCGGTCTGGCCATCGCCGTCTCCGTGACCGTGCTGACGATTTCGGCGGTCTCCCGAGCCCGCTTCAGCGGCGAGCAGTACGCCACATCCCACGAGATCGCTCGAGCGCGAAGCCACGCGCCCGCGCGCGCTGCCTGCTCGCGGCCGGTCTGCGTGAGCGCGAAGTCGCGGCGCCCTTGGAGAATGCCCAGGGCGTTGCCCTCGCTCTCGCCGTGGCGCAAAAATAGGAGCTCCATCGGCCGAACCATAGCCGAGCCGTGGCCGGAGCCCCACGGCTCCGTCAGGGGAGCAGCTCGAGCTCCGGCGTGACCTGGTACGCCGCCGCCGTTCCCGAGCAGAAAATTCCCCGCTCCCGCCGGGTGCACGCGACGTTCACCACGTCGGTCGCGCCCACCCGGGCCGCCGCCACGGCGACGCCCGACGCCACCGCGTCCTCGCTGCAGTGCGCTTCGCAGCTGGCCACGACGTCGCCGAGGGCCACATGACTGACCGGCAACACGGCGAGCCACCGGACGCTGGATGCTGGACGCGCGGGTCGCGGCAAAACCAGCGGATTCGGCGTGAAGTCGACTCGAATCTTGAACGCCTGGCCGCCGCTCGGTTCGTCGAGCCAACGGGCGACCTCCGCCGACACCCCGGGGGGGTTCTCCACCACGGCCGCTGGCGCCCGGAGCGGCTCCAGACTTTGCGCAGCTTGCGTCCGTCGAGCCACCTCGGCCGCGCACGTGACCTGCACCCGGTGGGGGCGCCGCCGCTGGGCCCGCGAGCGGCATTCCATGCCGACCAAGAGCTCGCCGCCAGCGGCCGCCGCGCGCTCGCGCAGCGCCCAGCGCAGGCGTGACGCCGTACAATCGACGTCGCTCAGCAAGGCGCCGCGGAGATCGTCGGGGCCGGTGATGGGCGAGCAGCTCGCGCGCACACGCCCGGTGCGCTCGTAGTCGTCCGGAAGCGCCTCGGCCTCGAGCAGCTCATGCGGGGCGAGCCGCACGGGCTCCTGACGCCCTGAATACGTCGGCTCGCCCCGGTTGCCCGCACAGGCGGCGGCGATCCACGCGGCGGCGACCATCGCGATCCGGCGCTCCATCGTGGGCCTAGCTTTTCAGACGCCCCGTGGTCGCGCAAGCCCGCTTCACCGGGGTGCGGCTCGTCAGCCCCCGGGCTGGGAGGCGCACTCACCGGTGTGCTCCAGCACCGCGATCAGATCGTCGAGGCCGACCGGCTTGACCAGGTGATGATCGAACCCCGATTCGCTGGCGATGCGACGGTCTTCGTCCGCTCCGTAGCCGGTCAACGCGATCAAGTGA
This sequence comes from Pseudomonadota bacterium, assembly GCA_023418705.1. Taxonomy (GTDB): domain Bacteria; phylum Myxococcota_A; class Polyangia; order Polyangiales; family Polyangiaceae; genus JAEZYZ01. The sequence continues at coordinate 28,339 of JAEZYZ010000218.1, forward strand.
ATGGAGGCCGTGTCCGGGTCGGCGCGCAGCGCGCTGGCCAGGTCGTACCCGCTCATCTCCGGCAGGCCGACGTCGAGGACCGCCACGTCGGGAAGCTGCGCGCGCGCCAGCTTGAGGCCCAAGAGTCCATCGGCCGCTTCGTAGACTTCGTGCCCCTCGTGACGCAGCTTCCAGGCCAACAGCTGCCGCAGGTCGTCGTTGTCTTCGACGATCAGGATGCGACGCTTGTTGGCTGGCCGCGGTTCGGGCGTCTTCTCCGGTTCTGCAGCCGCTGCCTCCGCGAGCGGCAGGCGGATCGTGAAGGTGCTTCCCTTGCCCGCGCCCTCGCTGCGAGCGGAGATCGTGCCGCCGTGCATCTCCACGAGCTCTTTGCACAGGGTCAAGCCGAGCCCCAAGCCACCGTGCGAACGAGCGAGCGTGCGATCGAACTGCACGAATGGGCCGAAGATCTCGCCGATCCGCGCAGCGTCGATCCCCTCACCCGTGTCCGAAACGGCGATCTCCGCCCAGCGCTCCTCGCCGTCCTGGACGGCGCGCAAGCTGACGTCGACGACGCCGCCGCGGTAGCCGTAGCGCACCGCGTTGTCGAGCACGTTGGCGAGGACCTGCTCGATGCGGATCACGTCGACGGACGCCACCACCGGGTCGGGCGACGAATGCAAGCGCAGCTCTTGACCGGCCGCGCGCGCGCCGCTCTGTGCCGCTTCGACGACGTGCGCCACGTGCGCGCGAAGATCGGCGTTCTGGCGGCGCAGCTCGACCTTGCCGTGGGTGATCCGGGAGACGTCCAGCAAATCATCCATCAGTCGCGACAGCGTCCTCATCTGGCGCTTCACCACGGCCATCGCGCGATGCGGTCGGCCGTCGCCGGCGCCGTCGGAGAGGATATCGACGGCGGCGCTGATCGCGCCGAGCGGGTTGCGCAGCTCGTGCGCCAACATCGCCATGAACTCGTTCTTCCGCTGATCGGCGCTCTCGAGCGAGCGGGCTCGATCCCTGAGCGCGCTCTCGAGCGCCTTGCGCTCGCTGACCTCGGTGACGACCAACACGGCCCCGTCCCTCGCGGCAGGCCCGATAGGGTCCAGGGCGATCCGGAAATGGCGAGCCTTCGCGCTCGCCTCCGCGATCTGACGCGGGGCGCCGCGGCGCAGCACCGAAAGGCTCGGGGAGCCGTCGAGGTCGAAGGCCTCCGCGAGCACGGCTTCGTAGCCGCGCCCGTGCAGCTCGGACGGTTCGGCACCGACGAGCTCGAGCGCCGCACGATTGACGCGCCGGATCTCGCCTGCGCTGCCCAGCAGCAAGATGCCGTCCTCGATCGCGTCGAACGTCGTCTGCCACTCCAACGCCGCTTGCCGCACGCCACGCTCGGCGCGCCGGACGCGCAGCGTGGCTTCGACCGTCGCCACGAGCTCACGCGCCTGAACGGGCCGAACGAGGTAGGCGTCGGCGCACGCCTCGAGGTCGGCGGCCTGCTCGGCTGCGGGACGGCCGGCGGCCGCGAAGTAGATGATGGCGCTGCCGGCACGCTCCGGCCTCGCCCGGATCCGGCGGCAAACCTCGAACCCGTTCAGGTCGGGCAGGTCGAGCTCCAACAACACCAGATCCCACCCGCCCGGCTCGAGGCGGGCGAGCGCCGCTTCGCCTGTGTCCGCTTCTTCCACGTCGTAGCCGGCCTGCCGCAGCTCCGCGCTGACGGCTGCGCGACGGGCGGGGTCGTGGTCGACGTTCAGGATCCGTGCGCCGGGCTCAGCCATTCCGCAGGTCCCTCACTCTCGTGCGTTGCATGAAGCTCCCCGCGCGCTCGAGGGGGCTTTGACATTCGGCGCTCGGCGGGTTGCTTCGATCACGTCACTCCCCTACCCAACAACGTGGGCCGCCCGACGGCAGGGGGAAAGTCGCAAGCGTGTGCACGACCTCTTCCGCGTCAACGCACGGTCGGGAAATTTCCGAACCCGAGAAATAGAAAGGCGCCGTGGCGACGTCGGTCAGAAAGCCGACCCCGCCACGGC
>JAEZYZ010000294.1 GCA_023418705.1 Pseudomonadota bacterium
CCCGAGCCCAACCCGAGCCCGAAGCCCGGCCCAAGCCCGGCCCGGAAGCCAAGCCCGAACCCGCGCATCCCGGATGACTCCGGCCCCTCGCTGCTAGCCCACCAATCTCTCGTTCAAAACCGCTTCAAGCGTCGCTCGTCGCGGAGCGCTGCATTCGAAACTCCGTGAGCACCCGGAGCCCGAAGAGGCGGACCCGAAAATCGCCCAAGGTCCGGAGCCCGCGCTCGAGCTCGGAGGTTCGATAGCTGACGTCGAGCAGGTAGGACCACGGCTCCTGCCAGCGGCGCGCGAGCACCAGCGACAAGCCAGAGGCGTCCGCGGTGGCTCGAAAACACAGCGTGACCGGCAGGCCGCAGACCACGAACGTCTCGCGCAAGAGCTTCGCCCGCGCCTCCATCCTGGCCAGGAACAACCGTCGCCAGCGCCCGCCGATGCAGACGTATCGGTCCCAGTGGAGCCGGCCTCGGCGGTCACGGTACAAGAACTGCGCGACGGGATACCCCTCGAACGCAGGCCCGGCGTCGGTGACGCAGCTCTGGCGGGTGATGGCCGCGAAGACGCCGAACACCAGGCGGCTGAGCGGCGACATCTCGACGCCGGTACGAATCGAAAACTCGAGCGGGTTTGCGTAGAAACGCACGATGGCCCGGGGCGCGCGTTCGAGGCTGTCTGCGGCAACCAGCTGCCCCAGATCGAGCAGGTGCCGTGACGGGGTACCGGTACCGCCCCCTTCGATCCAGCGCGCGACGGCGTCGAGAAAGCTCCCCGTTGGCGGCTCCGAAGGCGGCGCGCACGATGTGGTCTCTTTGGTCACAGACATATACAAAAGCTCTTTGAAAGGGTCCTATCCGCCGCATCCCTGTCTGACAGGGCATCCGTACCTGACAGCCCACGGCTGCCGGGGCATCCCCTCATTCCCTTCCGAGGTCGCTCGTGATCCTTTGCTGCCCGCGGAAGATTTCGGGCCTGCCGGCGGCGAGCGTCGGCGGCGAGCGTCGGCGGCGAGCGGCAGCACTTGTGGTGGCTATGGAGGCGGCGGGACCGGTCGAGCACTGAATAAGAACTGGAATTTACCCGGGACGTCGGGACGTCGCTGACGGTTTTCACATTTCACTACGCTCGGATAAGGTATTGGGTTAATATGAGATGTGCTGGGAGGATCTTGCTTGGCGACCTCGCGCGGGCGAACACCCATGACTCCAGGGGGATCGACGGCTCCGTTCGCCCCTCCGTACCGCCTGGATGCGCGGGTCGGCGTGATCGCGGGGCTTTGGGAGACGGGCAGTCTCCCAGCGCTGGCCCGCGAGGTGGGCTCGACACCGGTCTCGATCTTCGAGCGCCCGTTGGGGCTCGTGATGCTGGTCGACTACGAACGGGTACCCGAAGAGCTCGCCGTGACCTATCGGGAGGTCATCGCCGCCGTCATCGTTCGCCAAGGGTGGCGCCACTACCTTTGGCCGTTCGACATGGTGCTGGACCATTCCCTGCCGGTCGATCTCGGCCAGCGCTACTATAGCCTGCCGAAGAGGCTCGACCCTTCGCTCCGCGTGGCGTGGCAAACCGGCGCACGTGCCGCCTCGAATGACGTCGAGGTCGTCGCCGCGGTGAGCGGGATCGCCCACCAGCTGTTCGGCTATCCCGCTCGATTGGGCGGCACGTTGGCCACCTTGCTGGGCAGCCGCTGGCTTTTTGCGCTCGGGACGGAGCGACGGCCGTTTCGGACGGCGCAGGTCGCGCTGACGCCGCGCCAGGTCGGTCAGTGGTGCCGGACGGACGTCGTCCAGATCCGCGGGCGATCCCTGCGTCCGTTGTTGAGCCAGCGCTTCGAGCGGGTCGAGGTGCGCTTGGGAGCGCCGCACCCGGTGGCCGATGCGGCCACCGACCGAGAGCGGTGAGGCGATGGCAGCGGGTTCAAAGGACGTCCCCCACGTGCTCATCGCCGGAGCTGGCATCGCGGGAATGGCCGCTGCCCAGGTACTGATCGAGGCGGGCTGCCGCGTGACGGTCCTCGAGAAGAGCAGCGCCGTCGGCGGCAAGTGCATCTCCTATTTCGATCAGCAGCTCGGGCACACCGTCGAGCACGGGATCCACGGGATCTTCCCGCGCTACGTGAACCTGCGGGGCCTGTGGGCGGAGGCCGGCATCGACCCTTCCGTCTACACGAGGACGCAGACCATCGGCATGCCAGCCCCCAACGGCCGCTTGCACGAGCTGCCGCTCGATGGGGTGCGCGGCCCCGCGCCGCTGTTTTTGCTTCGTATGGCACCCAAGGGCGTGCTGCGCGCGCGCGATGTCCTCAGCGCGATCCCGTTGTTGCTGCGGACCTACGCGGCGAGCAGGCAGCAGGAGCGCTCGCTCGACGAGACGACGTTCGGCGGTCTGCTGCGCGCCTCGGGGGTGTCCGGGCGCTTGGCGCGCCTGCTCTTGCTGCCGTACGTCAAAAACCTCGCCTACGCCCGCGGGGACGAGGTCAGCGCCGCGGTGGCGGTGGAGGCGCTCAACTACTACATCACCGAGCACGCCGAAGACCACAAAGCCGAGTGGGTCGATGGCGGCCTGTCTGAGCGCATCTTCGAGCCGTGGAGACGCGCGCTCGAGCAACGCGGCGTTCGGTTCGAGCTGTCCACGCCGGTCCAAAGGGTCCTGATGCAGGACGACGGCTTCGTCGGCCTCAGCACCCGCAGCGTCGTCGGAGCGCAGGGGCTCTCGGCCGAGCCACGCCTGTGGACGGAGTCGATCGACGGGCGCAGGGTCGCGCTGAACTGGAACCCGGCGACCGGACAGCTGCTCGCGTTCGACGCGCGCTGCACGCACCGGGGCTGTCCGGTGACCGCCCAGCAGCACGCTGACCGCACGATATTTCACTGCGCGTGCCACGGCGGGCAGTTTTCGGGCACCGGGGAGGTCCTGCGCGGGCCGCCGACCGAGCCACTCGTCAGGCTGCGGGTGCGCCACGACGCCAGCGCCGACGGCTGGGTCTTCGAGGACGAAGACGCCGCCGCCGCCCCCGGCGACCGGACCCCCGCGAGCGGCTCGGCGGGCGTCTACGCCGGCAACTTCGGGATCTTGGCCACGGATCTCCCGGCGGTTCAGCGCATGCTGCCGCCGGGCCTCTTGCGCTCCCCTGCCCTGTCCGGGCTCCCTCTGCTCCGGACGACCTCCGTGATGGTGCTTCGGATGCGCTTCGTGCGCGAGCCCGGACGACCGCGCTGGGGCGGTCCGGACAGCGGCGTCTTCGCGGCGGACGATCTGCTCGACAACTTCTTCGCGCTGCACACCTTCCAGAGCGAGTTCGCAAAGATCGATGATCTGATCCTCGAGTGTCACATCGGTGACAGCGAGCAGTTGGCCTCGCTCGACGACGAAGCGATCTACTCCTCGGCGCTGGAGGTCCTCGATGCGTACTTTCCCGAGGAGCGCCTGGCGCAACGCCTCGACCGGCAGCGAAGCCGGCTCTTGCGCCACGACGCGGTCTTCTCGTTGTTCGCACCCGGCGATCGAGCGCGCACCCCGCACGTGTCCGACGTGGCACACCAAAAGCTGCTGCTGGCGGGCGACTGGGTCCTGCCCGACGACCCCGGCCACCGCAGCTTCTTCATGGAGCGGGCCGCCGTGACCGGGATCGCGGCGGCGAACGCCGTCTTGCGTGCCGCTGGCATGCCGGATTTCCAACGGGCGATCACGACAGCTCGGCGCCCGATCGGGCCTCGCCTGCTTGGATGGCCGCTCGCCGCGCTGGCACGGGCCATACGTTCGATGCGCCGCGCCCTCGACGTCGCCTACGACGACGAGTGATCGCCGCGTGCCCCGTCCGCCCCAACGGGGCGCGCCTCAGAACAGCAGGATGTCTTCGAGCCACAACTCGGCGTTCGCGGCGTCCTCGATCAAAACGTGCGCCATCGCGCCGGACGCGTCACCCATCGGCGGCACGCTGCCAGCTCCCTGTGGGCTCATTTGGTCCAATGGGACAGAGTACGTCTTCCAGTCCGGCCCAACTTCGACTTCCACCACCCTCCACGGCTGCCCATCAGCCAGCGCCGACCAGTAGTTCCCGGACTGGATGTTGGTGAAACTGCCGAGCACCTCGAGGTTTGGCCGAGCACGCGCGGAGAATCGGAGCTCCCTCCGACCATCGACGAAATCGTAGTGATGGTGGGTGCTCAGATGAACGAGCTGGGCGGCGAGCCCGGCGTGCCGCCATCGTCCTGCTGCCCGCCGCAGCCCCAAACCAGCCACACCGCCGCCACGACCCCTATCCAGCGCATGCTCGCGAGGCAAACCGCTCGGCGGACCGGAGGCGAGGAGCCTCGTGCTCTAAGTCGCTCCCCAATCGGTCTTCGCGCCGCACTCGAGCATGCTCTTGCCCATGTAAGGGTTGTCGATGGTGTCCTTGGTCTGCACCCACTTTTTGTAGCCTTCGGCCATCGGACACTCGAAGACGTGCCGTCCTTCTTGTAGCTCCGGATGGGCCGAAACGAGCGCCACCACCGGGCGGCTCAGCTCGCCGAAGGCCTTTCGAACCTCCCCGATGTCGCCGCTGGCCTTCGACGCGAGCTGCTCGGAGGCGGTCGCGACGGCGTTCAGCTGCTCGCTCGACGGCGCTTTTACCTTGCTCGCTGCCGCCCGAGCGCTCTTGGCCAGCTGGTTTGCGGCGGCCGCGACGTCCTTGGTGTCGTCCTTGGCGAGGGCAGCGCGGATGGTCTCGTAGGACCCGAGCGCCTCCTGCACCTCCGCGATCCCCGACAACGCCCCCTTCCCCTCCCCGCCCGCCGGCGAGGTCTGCGTGTCCGTCGCCGCCTCCGTGTTTGTGCGCTCCGACTTGTTGCACGCGGCCGAAAGGCTCGCCATCACGACGATCATCAGCAGTGATTTCATGGTTCCTCTCCTGGACTCGGTTTCGAAAATTCCTATGCCGCTCAGACCGCACCCGCTGTGCTGGGCGTGTGCGGGGCGTCGCTCGGCGGGGCGGCGCGCTTCAACTCACGCTGCTTCCAAATCGCGAAGATGGCCGGGTACACCGTCAGCTCCAGCAAGAAAGACGTCACCAAGCCGCCAACCATCGGCGCGGCGATCCGCTTCATCACGTCGGCGCCCGTTCCGCTGCTCCACAACACCGGCACCAAGCCTATCATGGTCGTCAGCACGGTCATCAGCTTTGGTCGGATACGCTGGGCGGCGCCTTCCACCACGGCCTCCTGTAGATCCGCGAAGGAGCGGAGCCGTCCTTCCCGCTTTCTCCTCCCGTGTGCCAGCGTGAGGTAGAGCAGCATGACCACTCCGGTCTCCGCGTCCAGCCCCGCCAGCGCGATCAGCCCGACCCAGACGGCGACGCTCATGTTGTAGTCGAGCAGAAATAGCAACCAGACCGCACCAATGAGCGAGAACGGCACGGCCAACAGCACGATCCCCGTTTCGACCAGCGACTTCGTGTTGATGTAGAGCAGGAGCGCCACGACGAGCAGCGTCAACGGGACGACGATCCCGAGCTTCTCCTTGGCCCGCTCGAAGTACTCATACTGCCCTGCCCAGTCGAGCCGCTGTCCAGGACGGACGTCGACGCTGCTGGCGACGACCCGCTTGGCCTCCTCGACGTAGTCGGCGATCGGACGGTCCGCGATGTCGACGAAGACGTAGCCGACGAGCTTCCCCGCCTCGCTCCGGATCATCGGCGGCCCGGTGTTGAACTCCAGCTTCGCGACCTGCGACAACGGGATCTGAGCGCCCGCCGGCGTCGCGATCAGGACCTTGTCCAGGACCCCTGGGTCGTCGCGGAATTCGCGAGCGTAGCGCACGCTGATCGGGTACCGCTCGCGTCCCTCGACGGTCTCCGAGACGTTGTCCCCGCCGATCCCGGACATGATGACGCGGTTGATGTCGTCCACGTGCAGGCCGTGGCGCGCCGCTTCGGCCCGATCGATCACGAAGTCGGCGTAGAATCCCCCCGTGGACCGCTCGGCGAACGCGCTGCGGGTCCCAGGGACCCGCGGCAAAGCCCTCTCGATCTGAACCGCGGTCTTCTCGATATCCTCGAGGCTGTCTCCGAACACCTTGACGCCGAGCTGGCTGCGGATCCCGGTCGCCAACATCTCCGTACGGGTCTGGATCGGCATCCACCAGACGTTGGGCATGCCGGGGTACTGGAGCTCTTGGTCCATCTCATCGATCAGCGCGTCCCACGTCAAGCCGGGACGCCACTGATCTCTGGGCTTCAAGAGCACCACGATCTCGGCCATCGACAGCGGAGCCGGGTCGGTCGCGGTCTCGGCGCGCCCCATCTTTCCGAAGACCCGGTCCACCTCGGGGAAGGCCGAGAGCTTCTGGTCCATCGACTGCAACACCCGAGTGGCCTCGGTGATGGACATCCCAGGGGGGGCGGTCGGCATATAGAGGATCGCGCCTTCGTTCAGCGGGGGCATGAACTCGCTCCCCAGCCGGAGGAAGGCGGGCACCGTGAGCGCCACCGCCACGGCCGCGGCGACCACGACGGTCCTGCGGTAGCGCACGACGAAACGCACGACGGGCGTGTACGCGGCGATGAGCCAGCGGTTGAGCGGGTGCTTGTCTTCCCCAAGGATCTTGCCCCGAATGAAGAGCGCCGCCAGCGCCGGGGTGAGCGTCACCGCGAGCAGCGCGGCAAACCCCATCGAGTACGTCTTGGTGAACGCGAGGGGCTTGAACAGGCGGCCCTCGGTGGCCTCCAGCGTGAACACTGGCATGAAGGACACCGTGATCACCAGCAGGGAGAAGAAGATGCTCGGCCCCACCTCCTGCATGGCCTGGACGACCACGTCGATCCGCCTGCCGGGTTTGCCCTCTTGCTCCCAGTGCTCGAGCTTCTTGTGGGTATTTTCGATGATGATGATCGAAGCATCCACCATCGCGCCGATCGCCACGGCGATGCCGCCGAGCGACATGATGTTGATCGTCAGGCCCTGGTAGTAAAGCGGGATGAACGCCAGGAGCACACCGAGCGGCAGGGTCAAGATGGGGATCAGCGCGCTGCGAACGTGCAGCAGGAACAGGAAGATCACGACGCTGACGACCGCCATCTCCTCGATCAGCGCGCGGTTCAGGGTGCCAATGGAGTCTTCGATGAGGCCGGAGCGGTCGTAGGTGGTGACGATCTCGACCCCCTCCGGCAACGTCCGCTCGAGCTCACCGATGCGCTGCTTGACGGCGTCGATGACTTCGAGCGCGTTCTCGCCGTAGCGCATGAGCACGATGCCGCCGACCACCTCACCCTTGCCGTCGAGCTCGGCCACGCCCCGCTTCATGTCCGGCCCGAGCTTCACCTCGCCGACGTCTTTGACGTGGACGGGCGCGCCATCCGGTCGAACCTTCAGCGGCACCAGCTCGAGGTCCTCCTTGGCCTCGACGTAGCCGAGCCCGCGGATGATCTGCTCGTGGCCGGCGATCTCGATCACCCGGCCGCCGACCTGATCGTTCGAGCGACGGACGGCCTCGATCACCTGATCGATGGAAATGCCGTGACCGCGGAGCTTGTTCGGGTCGACGATGACCTGGTACTGCTTGACGAAGCCGCCGACGGGCGCGACCTCGGCGACGCCCGGGACGCTCTCGAGCGCGAACCGCAGCGTCCAGTCCTGCAGGCTGCGCAGCTCTTGCAGGTCGTGCTTGCCCGTCGTGTCGACCAATGCGTACTGAAAGACCCACCCAACGCCGGTCGCGTCGGGGCCGATGGCCGGCGTCACGCCTTCGGGCAAGCGCGCCTGGGCGGTGTTCAGGTACTCGAGCACGCGCGAGCGCGCCCAGTACATGTCCGTGCCGTCCTCGAAGATCACGTACACGAACGAATCGCCGAACATGGACTGCCCGCGGACGGCCTTGACCTTGGGCGCCGCCAAGAGGGTCGACGAGATCGGATAGGTGATCTGGTCTTCCACCAAATCAGGGCTCCGACCCGCCCACGAGGTGTGGACGATGACCTGGACGTCGGACAGATCCGGGATGGCGTCCAACGGGCCCTGGCGCATCGCGAAGACGCCCCACACCGCCATGCCAAGGACGAACAGGAGGGTCAGAAACGGACGGCGCGCGCTGCCGGCGATCAGACGCGCGATGAGGCCACCCTGGTGGCTCGGATCCGACGTCACCAGGTGCCCTCTGCCGACTTGAGCCGGCTTTCGGCGGCCACCAAGAAGTTGCCGGAGGTGACCACCACGTCGCCCGCCTCGAGCCCGTCCAGCACCTCGTAGTGCTCGCCGGTCTTGACGCCGACCTCGATGCGTTGCGGCCGGAGACGGCCTTGCCCGAGGTCGAGGAACACGACGCGCCGTGGTCCGGCGTAGATGACCGCCGATTCCGGCACGACCAGGCGCTCGCCTCGGTCCGCCGAGAGCTCGACCGTCGCGTACATGTCCGGCTTCAGCTCGATCTCTCGATTGTCGAGCTCGATCCGGACCCTACCCGTGCGCGTCTCGCCGCTCAGGTAGGGATAGACGAAGCTCACCTTGCCCGCGAAGCGCTTGTCCGGCAGGTACGGCAGCGTCACCACCGCCGCCTGCCCTTTGGAGACCAGCGGGAGCTCGGCCTCGTAGAGCTCCGCCTCGATCCAGACCTTGTCGAGGTTCGCGATGCGCAGCAGCTTCATCCCCGGCTCGACGGATGACCCCTCGACGACGTTCTTCTCGATCACGAAGCCCGAGGCCGGGGAGGCGACCGGCACGGCTTTGATCGGCTCCCCGCGCGCGATCACCTGGTCGATGAACCCCGCCGGAACGTCCCACAGCCGGAGCCGACGCTTGGCTGCCTCCAGCAGGAACCCGGAGGCGGAGGGCGCCTCGCCGCGCCCGCTGGCGATCAGAAGATCCTGCTGCGCGGCGTAGAGCTCAGGGCTGTACACCGTGAACAGCGTCTGGCCTCGCTGGACGCGCACGCCCGTGGAGTCGGCGTGCAGCTGCTCGATCCAGCCCTTGACCTTGGTCGACACGTCGACCAGCCGTTCTTCGTCGTAGGTGATTTTGCCGACGGTGCGGATGGTCTTTTCGATCGCCCGCCGCTCGACCTTCGCCGTCTTCACCCCGATCAGCTGGCGGCGCGCCGCGTCGATGATGATGACGCCGCTCTCGACCTCGTGTCGGGTGACCGGCGTCAGATCCATCCCGCAGATCGGGCACTGCCCGGGCTGGCTCTGCTTCACGGACGGATGCATGGGGCACGTGTAGTGCGCGATCTCGTCCGCCCCGTGCGCGGCGGCGGCGGGCGCGGCCGCCCCGGTCGTCGAGGCGTCGCGCGGGAAGGGCGTCTCCGCACCGCACGCGAGCATCTTCGGGCCCATGTACGGGTTCATCAGACGGTCGGTGGTCTGGATCCATTTGTTGTAGCCCTTCTCCATCGGGCACTCGAACACCTTGAAGCGCGCGGCGAGCCGGTCGTCCGCGCCGCCCAAGGCCACCAGGCTCCGGCTGACTCGACCGAAGGCCAAGCGGGCGGCGGCGAGGTCGTCGGCGGCGGCGAGCTCATCGGCCGCCGCTGCCCCCGCCTGCAGCACCTGGGCGGTTTGCGCCGCCCCTTGCAGGTTGGCGTGGGCCGAGCGCAAGGCCTCGGCGATGCGCTGCGCTCGCGCGGCGATCCCGTCGACGGTATCGGCCGCCAGCAGCGCCCGAACCTCTTCGTAGGCGTCGAAGGCCACGCGCAGGGACGCCATCACCCCTTCGGGGTACTCCTGCTCGGGCAGGACCGGCGTGTCCTGCTCCGCACCCGCCGCAGCGGCTTCCGAACGCCCTTGCGGGGCGACCGCGGCGGGATGGTGGACCGCCTCGCTCGGGTCGGACGGATCGCCGCCGAACCACGCCACGAGGTGTGCCCGGTAACCGAACGCGAGCGCCGCGGCGGCGATGAACAAGGCGGCCGGCAGCAGCTTGTAGCGGTGCCGGCGGACGAACCCGCGGATCATCGCGCCCCCTCTCCGCCAAGCGCCGGCGCCTCGCCGGTGGCTCGCGCAAGCTCCGCCTGACGCTTCGACAGGTCTGCCTTGGCGGCGTGGTAGCCTAGCTGGTCCTGACGCAGGCGATTCTCCGCGGTGATCACGGCGGAAAAGTCGTTGGCGTCCGCCTCGAAGCCGGCCAGCGCCGCTCGCAGGCGGTCACGGGCGAGCGGCAGGAGCTTGCCTTCGTACAGCTCCACGATCTGCAGCGCTTCGACGACACGCGCGCGCGCCACGTCGACGTCGCGCTGGATCTCGAGCGCCTGCGCCTTCAGCTCCTGGCGGGCCTCGGCGCCGAGGGCGCTCGCTTCCTCACGCGCTCCTCCGCGCGCGCCGCGCTGGATCGGGATCGGCGCGGCGACCCCAACCATGAACTGGTGCTCGATCGACTCCCACATCGAGCTGTACGAGAGCATCAGCGTAAAATCGGGGTAGTACTCCCGCTCGGCGAACCGGCGCCGCGCCTCCAGCGCGCGCACGCGCGCCGCGAAGGCCCGAAGCTCCGAGCGCTGCCCGAGCGCGCGCTCGTGAAGCACGGCGGGCGCCGCGGGCGCTTCGGTGCTGATCGCGAGCTCGGCGGGCGGCGGCGGCAGCTCGGCGTTCGACGGGCGATGCAGCAGGGCGTTCATGCGGGCGACGGTGACCGCTCGGTCCGCCTCCAGGACGATCGCGTCGTGCACCAGACGCACGCGCTCGACCTCGGCCTGCAGCGGATCCTGCAGCGACCCGCGCCCCACGCCGTAGCGCGCCTGAGCGCTCTGTTGCAGCTGCTCTAGCAAGCTCTGGTGCTCGCGGTTGATGTCGAGCGAGCGCGCGACCAGGTAGTAGTCGTCGTAGAGCATGGAGGCGGCCAGGGCGAGGTCGAGCTTGACGGCCTGGTAGCGTTCGGCAGCTTCGTCGGCCTCCGCCTCCGCTGCGTCACCGAGGCTGCCGAGCTTGCCGGGCCAGGGAAACCGCTGGCTCAGCTCGACCGTCTGCCCGTAGCGCATGCCCGAACCTATCGAGAGCGGCGCGAAGCTGTACGACAACATCGGATCGTCGAGCGCTTCACGCTGGACACGCCGCGACTTGGCCGCTCGCCACGCCTGTCGCGCGGCCGACACGCTGGGGTTGCGGGCGAGGACCGCCGCGACGAACCTCCCGCGATCGAGCGCCGCAGCGTCGGACACGCCCTCGGGCGTGGCGCCACCCCGCGCCTCGGCCACCCCCGCGCCGGCTTCCTCGAGCGCGTCTTCAGCCGGCGCGCCGGGGTCGGAGCGGACCTCTGCGCGCGGGCTCGCGCTGGCGAGCGCCTCCCCTCGCAGGGCCGGTGGCGCGCCTGCGCCTTGCCCGTTCACCGGACCATTCGCGCCGCATCCTGCAAATACCGTGACCCCCAGGATCCCAAGAACCGCTGGTAAAACCCACTGCTCCGTAGCCATCGAACACGACTCCTCGGCTGCTGGTCGAAGACCAAAAGCGCGCCGGGAGCATCGAGCTCGTGCCCGTCGCCGTGAGCGTCACTGCCGCCCGCGCGCACCGCACCATCACGCGCCCAAAGGGAGGAACCCTTCGGCGCTCGCGGGTCAGTTGAGCAGCGAGCAGTGTTTGATGAAGAGGGGCGGACCCGTCGAGGGTGGCCCGCGCGACCACGCGAAGCGGCCGGGCTCGACCGTCCGCCACGCCGAGACCAGGTCCTCGACCGTCAGGCGTTCGAGCAGCGCCGCCGTGAACGAGTCCGCCGCTGAAGTGGACACGACCCCCGCGGTCTCCTGCCCTTCGAACGACTCGCAGCAGTCGTCGGCCTGGACGCGCGGCTGCCCCGCGAGCTGCTTGGCCGATTTTCTCGCCTTGGATTTGGCCGCGGCGCAGCAGCAGCTGAAGGTGCGCTCACCGGTCATCGAGCAGAGCTGCGCCGCCTTGGCCAGCGCCCCCGAAGGGACGACCAGGAGGGTGGCCAGAACGAGGGCCCACAGACGCCAGCGCAGACCGTTCATGCGCCCGCTCATCCTAACCGCGGCGCGGCCCCCCTGCAAAAGGCTCGACCCGGCGACCCCCTCGGAGCGAGGTTTCACAGCGAAAGGGGCCCCGACTCATCGGGATCTCCGGTCTGCCGAACGGATGGGTGCGCCAATCCCGTCGCCGCCGCGATCGCCGGCTCCCCGAGCACCGTGTGGGCAGGGGGCGGGCCCAGCAGGCGCCAGAGCTCCTCGCCTTCGAGCGTCTCGGTCGCGAGCAGGGCCTCGACGAGCCGGCTCAGCTCTGCTTTTCGCGCCTGGAGCAGCGTCACGGCCGCCTCCAGCGCAGCGGCCAGGATCTTCCTGGCCTCTCCCTCGATGAGGTGCGTGGTGGCGTCGCTGGTGCCCCCGTCCGCGGCGACCCGCCGTCCCAAGAACGGGTGCTCCCCGTCATGATCGAAGTACACCGGGCCGAGCGCGGGGCTCATGCCGTACTGCGCGACCATCTTCGAGGCAAGCTGCGTGGCCTGCTTGAGGTCGTTCTCGGCACCCGTCGACACGTTGCCGAGCACGAGCCGTTCGGCGGCGTACCCTCCCATCAACACCTGCAGCCTCGACCGCAGCTGCGGCTCGGTCAGCAGGTGGCGGTCCTCGGCCGGGGTCTGCTGTGTCACGCCCAGCGCCATCCCTCGCGGGATGATGCTGACCCGATGCAGCGACTCCGTGTCGGGGGAGAAGTGAGCGACCACGGCGTGCCCCGCCTCGTGCACCGCCACGCGGCGCTTCGTCTCCGGACCGAGCTTCGCCTCGCGCGGATCCCCCAGCATGATCTTGTCCTGCGCCGCGGCGAAGTCGCTCGCACCGATGACCTCCGCGCCCCGGCGCGTGGCGTGCAAGGCGGCCTCGTTGACCAGGTTTGCCAGGTCCGCCCCCGAAAAGCCGGGCGTGTTGGCCGCGATCACGTCCAGGTCGACGTCGTCGCCGAGCGGCTTGTTCTTGACGTGCACTTGCAGGATCGCTCTGCGGGCCGCCCGCTCCGGCCGGTCGACGAGCACCCGTCGATCGAAGCGCCCGGGGCGCAGCAACGCTGGATCGAGCACGTCGGGCCGGTTGGTCGCCGCCAGCACGATCGTGAGATCGTTTCGATCGAAGCCGTCCATCTCGGAGAGCAGCTGGTTGAGCGTTTGCTCGCGCTCGTCGTGACCCCCGCCGAGCCCTGCCCCTCGGGCGCGCCCGACCGCGTCGATCTCGTCGATGAAGATGATCGCCGGCGCCTGCTTCTTGGCCTCCGCGAACAGATCCCGTACCCGCGCGGCGCCCACGCCCACGAACATCTCGATGAACTCCGAGGCGCTGATGCTGAAGAAGGGAACGCCGGACTCACCCGCGACGGCGCGCGCCAGGAGCGTCTTGCCCGTGCCAGGCGGCCCGACGAGCAGCACCCCGCGGGGCACCTTGCCACCGAGCCGCCGAAACCGCTCCGGCTGCTTGAGGAACTCCACGATTTCTCTCAGGTCCCGCTTCGCCGAGCCGAGGCCGGCGACGTCGTCGAAGGTCACGTTGACGGTGGCGCTCTTCTCGAACTTGCGAGACTTCGATCGAGCGATGTTTCCGAACGGGCCGCCCTTCGCCATCATGTTTTGGGCACGGCGCGAGAACCACACCCAGACGCCGATGATGAGCACCCAAGGCAGCAGCGTCAGCAGCAGCTGCACCGCAAACGCGGGCTCGTCGGCCTGAACGCGGATGCCCACCCCCTTGTCGCGCAGGAGCGGCAAGAGCGCCTCGTCGCCCTCGGGCCGCACCGTGCGGAAGGCCTCGACGCGCTCATCCCCGTTCGGCTCTGGCGCCTTCAGCTTGCCGCGCACGGCGAGCCCTTCCATGACGACGGATTCGACCTTGCCGGCCTCCACCCAGCCGTAAAAGACCGAGTAGTCGACAGCAGGCGGGCTCGAGTCCTCGGCAGAGGCGCGCCAGATCCAGACGCTGGCGAGCAGGACGAGCAAGACCACCACCAACTGCCAGGATGAGCGCGGCGCCGAAGCCGGCGGCGGCTGGTTTTTGGGAGCGGAGCTTTGGGGAGATTTCGGCATGGTTCAGCAGGAAACCGCGACGTCGCGTGCCCTCGCCGCGCCTAACGCAAAATCCGCGCCACGTAAAGGTTGCGCGGATGTAGCCCAGGAAACCTTGGATCTTTCACCTTTCACGGGTTTGAACAGCGCAAATCGTTCGCCTCATACTTGTTCAAACGCATTATTTGCGCACGCCTCCCGAGTTAGGAATAGCTGGTTCTGTCCTGCCCGACCGCTTCGCGGCACGCGATCAGGATTTCTCGGGCCGGGGGGTGACGCTGCTGCCCCGGCCCTTGGCGAATCATCATTCGCCGCGAAGGCACCTCGCTCGCCCGGGCGAGATCGGTGGAACGCGGCGCCTCGCCCCGCGCCCCCCTGACAGTCGTGTTAGCAACGACGCTGCGAGCTGCCGCGTCGATCGATGCGACCCCATATTCCATCGGCAGCCGCCACAGAAAACGCGGTCCGTCCGCGGTACCGAGCGAGCCTATGGCCGAACACGAACACCCTTCCCACGACCACTGCTGCGCTTCAAAACAGGCGCCAAAGGACGCTGCCCGCGATCCGGTGTGCGGCATGTCGGTCCGCGCCGAGAGCCCTCATCGTACCGTCCATGAAGGCAAGGCATACCTCTTCTGCGGAGCCCGCTGCCGCGAGAAGTTCGAGGCCGATCCGCAGCGCTACCTGCACCCTCCCGCCGCCGAGCCGGAGCGAGCGGTGCACGGCGGGGCATCGATCGCCGGCGTCGAACACACCTGCCCGATGCACCCCGAGGTGCGGCAAGCGGGACCGGGGAGCTGCCCAAAGTGCGGCATGGCGCTCGAGCCAGCGGGCGTGCCTGCGCTGACGAAGACGGAGTGGACCTGCCCGATGCACCCCGAGATCGTCCAGCAGACGCCGGGCAGCTGTCCCAAGTGCGGCATGGCGCTCGAGCCGCGGACGGTGACCGCCGAGGAGGAACCGAACGTCGAGCTCGAGGACATGAGGCGGCGGTTCTGGTTCGCGGCCGCGCTCACGCTGCCGCTCGTCGCGATCTCCATGGGGGACATGTTGCCAGGACAGCCGGTGTCGAGCTTCCTGTCGGCGCGCGCGCGCGTGCTCGTCGAGCTCGCCCTCGCCACCCCCGTGTGCCTGTGGTCGGCGTGGCCGTTCTATGTCCGCGCGGTGCAGTCGATCCGCCACAAGAGCCTCAACATGTTCACGTTGATCGGCCTCGGCGTGAGCGTCGCCTACGGCTACTCGCTCGTCGCCGCGCTCTTGCCCGATCTCTTTCCCGCCTCGTTTCGCGTCCACGGTGGCGAGCCCGGCGTCTACTTCGAGGCCGCTGGCGTCATCGTCACCTTGATCCTGCTTGGCCAGGTGCTGGAGCTGCGCGCGCGCAGCCAGACCGGCGCCGCGATCCGGAGCTTGCTCGGGCTCGCCGCCAAATCCGCCCGCCGGATCGCCGACGACGGCAGTGAGCGCGACGTACCGCTCGAGCAGGTTCAGGTGGGCGACCGGCTGCGGGTGCGCCCTGGCGAGAAGGTGCCGGTGGACGGCTCCGTGCTCGAGGGCCACGGCAACGTGGATGAGTCGATGGTAACCGGCGAACCCATCCCGGTAGCGAAGCAGGTGGGCGATCGCCTCATCGGCGCCACCCTCAACACGACCGGGTCGCTGGTGATGCGCGCCGAGCGGGTCGGATCGGAGACGCTGCTGTCGCGCATCGTCGCGATGGTCGCGGAAGCACAGCGCAGCCGAGCGCCTATCCAGCGCCTGGCCGACGTGGTCGCCGGGTACTTCGTCCCGATCGTCGTGCTGGTGGCGATCGGCACCTTCGTGGTGTGGGCGCTGGTCGGCCCGGAGCCCCGGATGGTGCACGCGCTGATCAACGCCGTCGCCGTGTTGATCATCGCCTGCCCCTGCGCGCTGGGGCTCGCGACGCCGATGTCGATCATGGTGGCCACCGGCAAGGGCGCGGCGGCGGGCGTCTTGTTCAAGAATGCCGAGGCGATCGAGGTGCTACGCCAGGTCGACACGCTGGTGGTGGACAAGACCGGCACGCTGACCGAAGGCCAACCCCAGCTCGTGAGCGTCCTCCCCGCTGGCGAGCTCGACGCGTCGACGCTGCTCGCGCTGGCGGCGAGCCTGGAGCGGGGCAGCGAGCACCCGCTCGGTGAGGCCATCGTGCGCGGC
Source organism: Pseudomonadota bacterium (assembly GCA_023418705.1). Lineage (GTDB taxonomy): Bacteria > Myxococcota_A > Polyangia > Polyangiales > Polyangiaceae > JAEZYZ01. The sequence goes on from JAEZYZ010000294.1 coordinate 16,131, forward strand.
GCCGAGGCGCGGGGCGTGAGCCTGATCCCTCCCGAGGACTTCGACTCCGTCACGGGCAAGGGCGTGGTCGGCCAGGTCGGCGGGCGCGACGTCGCCCTGGGCAATCGAGCGCTGATGCGCGAGCGCTCCGTCGATCCGGGCCCGCTCGATCAGCGCGCCGAGGCGCTGCGCGCCGAGGGCCAGACCGTGATGTTCGTCGCTGTCGACGGAGAGGCCGCCGGGCTCTTGGGGGTCGCCGACCCGATCAAGCAAAGCACGCCGGAGGCCATCGCGGCGCTCCATGCCGAGGGCCTGCGCATCGTGATGCTGACGGGCGACAGCCGAACGACGGCGGACGCCGTGGCTCGCACGCTCGGCATCGACGAGGTGATCGCTGAGGTGCTGCCGGAGCAGAAGGCCGAGCGGGTCAAGCTCTTACAGCAGGCCGGCCGCGTCGTGGCGATGGCCGGCGACGGCATCAACGACGCTCCCGCGCTCGCCCAGGCCGAGGTCGGCATCGCCATGGGCACGGGCACCGACGTGGCGATGCAAAGCGCAGGCGTCACCCTGGTCAAGGGCGATCTGCGCGGCATCGTGCGCGCGCGCCGGCTGTCTCGCCGGGCCATGACGAACATCAAACAGAACCTGTTCTTCGCGTTCGTCTACAACAGCCTGGGCGTGCCGGTCGCGGCGGGTGTGCTCTACCCGCCGTTCGGGCTGCTCTTGAGTCCCATGATCGCCGCCGCCGCCATGAGCTTCAGCTCCGTGTCGGTGATCGCCAACGCGCTGCGCCTGCGCCGCGCCGAGATCTAGATTTAGAGGGTCTCATTTTCCGCGACAAACGCTCTGCGCTGCACACCGTTTGTCGCTCTGGCTCAACGCGAGGCTCGATCCGAGCAGCCGCCGGACGCGGAGGCAGCGCTGAACAGCGGCGCTTCGCCGCGCGCGATGCGCTCGAGCTCGTCGGGCACGCCGGTGCGCAGCAACCGCCAGCGCCAGCCGTGGGCGGCCGCAGCGTCGAGGCGGGTGTCGTCGCTCGTGCCGCTCAAGGTGAAGGGCGTATTGATTTGCCGGTAGCCCAAGGCGCGCAGCGCAAACCCCCAACCACCGGCGAGCTTGGAAGTGTACGCGCGGGTCAGCCACAGGCGGCCGCTGCCGGCCACCCTTCCCTCGTCCAGCCAGGTCGCGTTCAGGTCCGCGTTGAGCTCGGGACCGCGCACCTTCAAGTGGCGCACGCGGTGCCAGCCCGGCTGAAACTCGTAGGCGAACGTCGCCCAGTCGACGGGGTGGCGGCTCGGCGTGTTCGTCGCGACATCCGGCAGCACCAATCGGCCGCTGCGGACCCACCCGTCCACACGGCCCGAGAGCCCGGCCGGCGACAGCGTGAGGGCGATCCGCGCCGTGCCGTGGCCCAGCTCGACGAGGTTCTGCAGGTCGGGAAAAACGTTCAACACCCGCCCCGCGTCGCGTGCGCCGAGGTCCGCGGTGATCCGGGTCGTGACGCCCGCGTGCTCGACGCGGCCCTGCGCCCGCCCGACGCTCGTGTCGAGCGCCACTCGATCGAGCACCAGGCGCTCGCCCTTTACGCGATAGTCGGCAGCGGCGGAATGAATGGCCACCGCATCCAGGCACACCGGCGCATCCGGCGGCGCTGACCAGCGCCCCCCGGAGAGCGCGATGTGGCCGGAGACCTCTTGCACCGGCTCGGTCGCCGTGCCGCGCAGATCGGCGGTCAGCTCGAGCCGACCGTCGAGCACGCCCGGCAAGGCTGCGGTGAAGCGTCGGACGTCCGCGGGCACGACACGGAGCCGAGCGCGATGGGTCTCGTCGCTCCAGTCGATCTCACCCTCGACGGTCCCGATCTCCGCGTCGACCCGAAGCTCGCTCAGCCGGCCCTTGGCGCCGTCGACCGCGATGTCCGCCGACGCCTGGCGGATCGAGAGGGCGTCGGGCAACCCCTCGGTCGCCACGGGCAGCGCCCACAGCGCATCGCTGAGCGCGAGCTGGCCGCTCAGCACCGGCGATCGCCGCGCCGAGGCCTGGACCCGAAGGGTGCCGTCGATCCTCCCGCGCTCGAAGCCGCCCGGCACGAGCTGCCCCAGGCGTCGCGCGTCCAGCTTCGAGATCCGAAGCTCGGCGCGCTGCCCGGACGGGGTGACGTGGGCTTGCCCTCGCAGCCGCCCCTGATCGCCGTCGAGGTCGACCTCGCTCAGACCGAGCGCCTCCTCTCCGCCGCGCCGTCGATAGTCGAACCGGGCCGAGGCGCGCCGGAACGAGAGATCGTCGGTGCCGACCGGCGGACGGACCCGCAGGTTCTTCGCCGTGATCGTCCCGCGCGCCCACACGTCCTCGGACGTCACGTCGAGCGCGCCCTCGATCTCGATCTGCTTCGAGCCGGGGTGCTCCGCCTGCCGCAGGTGCTGCAGGATTCGATCTTGTCCGACCACGCGCCGCAAGGCGCGCAGGTCGTCGAACCGCAAACGGAGGCGAACGGCGCCGCCCTCGCCGGTCGGCGCGAAGCTGCCTTCGGCCGAGTACCCCTCGGCGGTGGCTCGAAAGCGCTGCGCTCGCACGCCCGCCGGCGTGCGGGCGAGATCGAGCGCGAGCGAGCTGAGCTCGAGCTTCGGCGCAGGCCCCGGCAGCGTGAGCGCCACGTGCTTCAGCTCGACGCGACCAAGCCCTGTCACGCCCCCTGCTGGCAGCAGCAGCCCCTCGATCGATCCCTCGACGTGGGCGCTGGCCGCGTCGAAGGCGAACCCCTCCGGCAGGTCGCGCGCGACCTCGGCCAGCATCGAGTGCAAGAGCCTCCCGCGGAGCCGCATCGACCCGGACAGCGCCATCGAAGACCCGTCGCCCCCGAAGCGCAGCTCCGCGCTGGAGCGCGACGCGCCGGTGTCGGTCTCCAGCACGACCTCGTCGAGCCGAAGCCGCGTGGGATCCAGGTTCCCGCGCGCCGTCACGGCCGCGCGCTCGGCGCCCCGGCGGAGCGCGCCCGAGAGTCGTACGTCAAACTCCCCCGGCGCCTCGGCCTCGGCGGTGAACACCGCGGCCGACAGCCGCACCGCTGCGCCGTTGCTTCGAATCGTCAGGTCGAGATCGCGCGCGGAGACGTCCTCGATGCCGGCGTCGGCGAGCTCACGAACCAGCTCCGCGGGCGGCGGGCCGCTCGCTGGCCCCTGATCCGCGTGCCACACCGCTCGGACGCCCTCGAGCCCGAAGGCGCGGGGCTTCGGCCCGCCAGGCGCGAGCAGGTCGAGCCAGTCGAACCGCACGCGCACATGGCGGGCGGCGAACGCCGCGCCCCCAAGGACGACGCCCTCCAGCTCGAGGCCCTCGGGGGTGAGCGCCACGTGAGCGACGGACGTCGGCTGCCCCAGCTCTCCGGCGATCTTTGCTTCGACGACCGACCGCAGACCGCGCTGAGCGAGGTCCAGCAGCGGGTCACGGGAGCCCACGCCCACCGCCGCCAAAGCGAGCAGGATGACGCACATTGTGCGCATCGAAATGCGATGAACGAGCTTCATGCCGAGCGCTCGAAGCCTCCCCTCCGAGTGGCTCCGAGTCTGGCAGCCTCAGGTCACCTCGCAAGCATTTCCTGCCAACGCATCGCGACATCCGAGCGATGGCTCGGCCCGTCGCCGGGCGACCCAGCGCGTGCCCGATGATCTCACGTCGCCTTGAACGTCCGGCACGCCAACGTAGGCTAGCGGCGACCGGCGATGCGCCGCGCTGGTGCCCGCCATTTCGTCGACATGGACCTCGCTTCGATCTTCGCTCTGGCCCTTGGCCTGGCCATGGACGCCACGGCGGTCGCAGCCGCGCGGGGTCTCGCGGCGACGCGGCTCCGGCCTGGCCATGTCGCGCTGATGGCGCTGCTCTTCGGCGGGTTTCAGGCGCTCATGCCGATCGGTGGCTTTTGGCTGGGCACCGCCTTCGGCGCGCTGGTCAGGGACTGGGACCATTGGGTCGCGTTCGTGGTGCTGGGATCGATCGGGGCGAAGATGCTCTGGGAGGCGCGCGCCCGCCCGACCGAGCATCGACGCTCGGACGACGTCCTCTTCGACCTGCGAACGCTGCTGCTGCTCGCGATCGCGACCAGCATCGACGCTCTGGCTGCTGGGGTGACCTTGCCCTGGCTCGGCGCCCCGCTGCTGCTCTCCTTGACCGTCATCGGCGGTGTGACGGCGGTGGCGACGGCTCTCGGAGCCTTCGCCGGCCGCCGCTTCGGCCGCGCCATCGGGGGCCAGCTGGAAGGCTTGGGCGGCGTGTTCCTGATCGGCCTGGGAACGAAGATCCTGATCGAACACCTCGGACTCATCTGACGGGCGGGGCGATCATTGCCGCGCGCAGGCTCCGGGTTTCGACGGAGACCAAGTGCGTCAGGCGTCCTGCAGCAACCGGATCCTTCCGGAGCGTTCATCCAAGTGCGCCGCGACCACCGACGCCTGAACGTCGATCACCTTCGAGCGTAGGTCGTGCGCCATCCGGACCGCATGGGCCCGCGCCAGAAACGACGACGCGTCGTCGGGCTCGTCGGTGTGACGAACCAGGTGAGCGGCCGTGGCGTCGAGCGCCGTCAACGTCTGGGGCTGGCTGCGATCCACGGCGGCGGCGCACGCCGCGCACGGCGTGTGCCCGATCACCAGGAACAGCTCGATCCCGTACTGATGGCTCGCGAACAAGGCGCCAGCAGCTTCGGCCTCCCCCACCACGTTGGCGGCCGACTGCAGCACGTAGAGCGCGCCGGGCTCGAGATCGAACATCCGCTCCGGCACGACACCAATGTCGGAGCAGACGAGAACGGCGGCGAAGGGGTGGCGACGTTCGACCGCGGCGCGCTTCTGCCAGCGCTGAGCCGCGGTGTCCCGAGACGAAACGTAGCGGCCATTCCCAAGCAGCAATCGATCCAAGAGCTGCTTCGCGATCCTCTTCGATGAGCTCATTGAACTTTATCCCCTCGACGTCATCCCTCTGCTGAGTCCGAACCCTCCGTCGCGGACGGAGATCGCGGCGTGCCGACCGCGTTCTGGGCGCGCCGCCCTCGGGGCGCCCCACCTCGAGCTCACCGCACTCATGACCAACGTATTTCAATCCTCATGACAGACGTCAAGCATATGAGTCGATTAGACATTGGTAGCTTGTCGTTCTCTCCCTCCCCAGAAATTGCTTGCACAATCCTCCGACCTGCGGCAGTTACTGCCTCGTGAGACGGCGAACGCGGCCAGCTCGAGGAGCTCCCCGAGGTTTTGGCCCGGCCTACGCTATCGCCGCGCTCGCCCTGAGCATCGCCACATGGTGGTTGTTGGGGGGGCAGAATGTGACCCCGGAGCTCTGGTCCCGAGCGCCCGGGGTAGTAACCGCCCTCGAGCCGAGTGAACCGGGGCCGTTGGCGGCGGCTGAAGGGGAAGGCTCGCCCATCGACCCAGAGAGCGCGGTCGGGGGTGAAGCGGATCCGGAAGACTCGAGCGAGCTCGTGCTCTTCGACCGGCAGTCGAGCTGCTTCGACGACACCCTTCAGGCCGGATTTCAGGCAAAATCCGCGATTTTTTCGTCACAGGTCCGCTATCGATCACCGCTCGAAGCGCGCGCACCTCCCCGCGCGTGAGGGATCGCAAGCGCGGTCCTGGGTCGCGCGGCATGACCGCGCTCGCTCGGCGCCCGAGCGTTGCGCGGTGATCGCGCAGACGGCATCGATCCCTTGCCTTGTCGAAGGGTCGAAGCAAGCCTGCAGCTAGCAACCCTGGTCGCGAAAAACCCGGGTCCACCTGCAGCGCCAAGCCGTGAAGTCGGGAGAGGATTTCCCGACCCGTCGGGGCCTCGAGGCTGACGACGAAGCCGTGCTTCAGAGCGATCACCGGGTTTGGGGCGAGCTGTCTCACCCCGACCAATAATCGTTTTTCACAGCGACAAGCCGCGAACGTCATTGGGCGTTTTCGAAATAAGATCCCCATTCGGGAGGGGTCCATTCGCGGATCGCGCGCCTGTCCAAACCAACGGATCAGCGCTCTGGCCACGCTCGCCGATTCCGGCGACGCGACAGTGCTCGAGCTGCGACTCGTGTCCAGCCTCCACGGCCGTTTGGCACAGGTGCTGTCTCGCCCGTCGTCACCCCAGTTTTATCTCGAGATCATGTCATGACTCAGCCTTCGTCACCCCAAGCCGACGCGCCCATCGCTGAAGTGCCCGTCGGGAACCTCTCTGGCTTGAAACGCCATTGGAAGAGCGATCTGCTCTCCGGCTTCCTCGTCTTTCTCATCGCCCTGCCGCTGTGTCTGGGCATCTCGCTGGCTTGCGGCTACCCGCCCATCGCCGGCATCTTCACGGCGGTCATCGGCGGCATCGTGTCCGCGTTCATCAGCGATTCCGAGCTGACCATCAAAGGTCCGGCGGCTGGCTTGATCGTGGTGGCCATCGGCTGCGTCTCGGAGTTCGGCGGGAACGGCTTCATCGACGGCACCTGGTCGGCCGCGGACCAGCACGCCTATCAGCTCGCGCTGGGCGTCGGTGTGGCGGCAGCGGTCCTCCAGATCGCCTTCGGTCTGTTGCGCGGCGGCATCCTCGGCGAGTTCTTCCCGACCTCTGCCGTTCACGGGATGTTGGCCGCCATCGGGATCATCATCGTCGCCAAACAAATCCCGGTCGCCTTGGGTGAGTCCGCCAAGGGCGGCCCCATCGAGCTGCTCCTCGGCATCCCGAGCGAGCTGGCCCACACGAACCCCGCCGTCGGCCTGATCGGCGCCCTCAGCCTCGCCATCATGTTCTTCTGGCCGCTGATCCGACAGCGTCACCTGCGCCGTATCCCGGCCGCCATCGTGGTCGTCGTTGTGTCGGTCCCGCTGGGGATCTTCCTGGGGTTCGACGCGGAGTCGCACACCTACGTCTGGAACGGTCAAGAGCACGTGATCGGCAGGCAGTTTCTGGTCAACGTGCCGCACGACCTGTTCTCGGCGGTGGCTTTGCCCGACTTCTCGGGCTTGTCGCAGGTCAGCGCCTGGCACTGGGTGTTGATGTTCGCCGTGATCGGGACGCTGGAGTCCTTGCTCAGCGCCAAGGCGATGGACCTGATCGATCCCTTCCGCCGCCGAACGAACTTCGATCGTGACAACACCGCGGTCGGCGTGGGCAACCTCCTGTCTGCCTTGACCGGGGGTCTGCCGATGATCTCGGAGATCGTGCGCAGCCGCGCCAACCTCGACAATGGAGCTCGGACCCGCTACGCGAACCTCTACCATGGCCTTTTGCTGCTCGGCTTCGTGGCGGCGGTGCCCGCGCTCATCTCGCTGATCCCGCTGTCGGCGCTCGGGGCGATGCTCGTGTACACCGGGTTTCGGCTGGCGCATCCCAAGGAGTTCGTCCATGTGCTCAAGATCGGAACGGACCAGTTCGCGGTCTACGTCGCGACCATCATCGGCGTGCTCGCCACCGACCTGCTGGTCGGCATCGCGATCGGGATCGGCGTCGAGGCCCTGCTGCACGTCCTGAACGGCGCGCCGATCGCTTCTTTGCTGCGGCCACGGGTGGAGGTCGACAAGACCGAGGACGGCCGGGTCGTGCTCGCCGTCCAACGCGCGGCGGTGTTCACCAGCTGGATCGGGCTCAAGCGATGCATCGAGCGGCACGCCGGCGGTGCCTCCGAGGTCGTGGTCGACCTGTCGAGCACCCGCCTCGTCGACCACACCGTGATGGCGAAGCTGCACGAGCTCAAGGGCCAGTTCGAGCAGCGAGAGATCGGCTTCGTCATCGCTGGCCTGGACCGACACCGGCCGGTGTCCGATCACCCGATGGCGGCACGCAAGCTCGCCGCGAGCGAGGCGTCGACCTGATGCTCAGCGCGTCCCCGAGCCCCAGGCGCTCGGCGAGCGCCGAGCCCGACGATCTCGTCGCCGCCCTGCAAGCCGCGGCGCGCCTGCTGCCCACTCAAGGGCCGATCGGCGTGTTCGTGCACCACAACGTGCTGCATGCCTTCGAGCACCAGCGCTTCGAGGACGCGGTCGCCACGGCGAGCGCGATCTATGGCGCGGAACCCTACCTGACCGAACGAGCCTTCGCCGAGCACCTCGCGACCGGCCGGATCCGCGAAGCCGATCTGAGGGCCGTGCTCGACGCATACGGCCCGGACCCGGCGCAACACGCCTTCCCCGGGGGCCCCCGCGTGCGCGATCTGTGGGAGCTTCGATTGCGCCACCTGTTCGAGGTCCCGCGGGGCGCGGCGCTCGACTGGCTGCTCGAAGAGACGCCCGCGCTCCGGACGATCGACCCGGCGGTCTCCGAGCTCGGTCGCGCCAAGCTCCGGCAATCGGCCGAGCGGGCCGCCGGCAGCCCGGCGCTCGTCGACTTCGAGGAGCGCCTGCTGCGAGCGCTCTGGGAAAGGCTCGACGAACACGCGCCACGCCTGGATCCGGAGCGGGATCCGGTGCGCCCGCGCGACCGCGTGCTGGCGGCGCTCGAGGTCGACACTGACGAGCTGGTGCACCCGCTGCTGATTCGAGTCTGCGCTGCCTTCGTCGACCAGGGCGTCGCCTATTGGACCATGCCCGAGCGCGACCGCGGGCTGTGGCCGGCCTTCCGATCCTTGTACGCGCAGGCCGCTCCACCGCCCGATCGTTGGCTCTCTGGTCTGCCGAGGGTGCTCGCCACGCTCCCGGAAGACGCCGAAGCTGCGGTGCGGGTGCTGCTCGACGAGCTGCAGGTTCTGCCGAGCCAACGTGCCGAGCTCATCCAGCAATCGCTGCTCGCGCTCAGGGGCTGGGCCGGCCTGATCCGTCGGCTCGAGGAGCAGCCCGGGAGCGCTCCGGTCGATCGTGTGCCCGCCAAGTTGATGGACTTTCTCGCGCTGCGGCTGGTGCTCGAACGCCAGGCGATCGCGTTCGTGCTGCGGGAGCACGTCGGACCGCGGACGGGCTTCGACGCGCTGTCGAGCCTGCGGCGGCCGCCAAGCTCGGGCGTCGACCGCTCGGCGATCTACGAGGCCTTCGTGCTGGCCCAGCTCGCCGGGCTCGGACCGGACACGTTCGAAGAGCCCGAGCGAGCTCGGGCCTTCCTCCGCCTCACGATCGAGCTCGACGCTCTGACCCGCCGCCACCTGCTGCACCTCGCCTACGAACGACGGCACCGGATCGAGGTGCTGGACGCGCTCTTGAATCACGCCCGACTCGGCACCGCGAAGCAGCAGGCGCCCCGTGTGCAGGCCATCTTTTGCTTCGATGAGCGGGAGGAGTCGCTGCGTCGCCACCTCGAGGAGACATTTCCGAGCATCGAAACCTTCGGATACGCGGGGTTCTTCGGCGTCGCGATGGCCTATCAGGGTGTGCACGACGCCCGCCCGCGTCCGCTGTGTCCCGTCGTGGTCACGCCGAAACACCTGGTGGTCGAAGAAGCCATCCATCCAGACGCCCACGCCGCGAGCAAGACGACCGAGCGCCTGCGGGGCAGGGTGACGCAGGCGGCTCGGGTCGGGAGCCGCACGCTGGTGCGCGGCGGGCTCGTGGCCACCACCCTGGGCCTCGCCTCGACCCTGCCCTTGCTCGGCCACAGCCTGTGGCCCCGCACCGCCGAGCGGCTCGCCCGCGCCCTGGGCGGCACCAGCAAGCCCCTGCACACCCGCCTGCGCATCGAGCGGCCGGCAACGGAAGCCGAGCCTGACGCGGACGGCTACCTCCACGGCTTCTCCGTGCCCGAAATGGCCACCATCGTGGAAGGCGTTCTAAAAACGATCGGGCTGACGGACGCCTTCGCCCCGCTGGTCCTGGTCGTCGGCCACGGCTCTTCCAGCCTCAACAACCCGCACGAGTCGGCGCACGATTGCGGAGCGACCGGCGGCGGCCGAGGTGGCCCGAACGCGCGGGCGTTCGCCTGCATGGCCAATCATCCCCAGGTTCGGGAGCTGCTGGCAGCTCGTGGCCTGGCGATCCCGCAAGATACCTGGTTCGTCGGCGGCTTCCACAACACCTGCGACGGCGCCGTGATCTACTACGACGAGCCCTGCGTGCCTGAGGGCCGGCGCGCACAGCTGCAGGAGCTTCAGGCCGCCATCGAGGTGGCCCGCCAGCTCGACGCGCACGAGCGCTGCCGGCGCTTCGAGGCCGCCGACCCCGGCTCGGGTGCCGACGCCGCGCTGGCCCACGTGGAGGCGCGAGCGGTGGACCTGGGACAACCACGCCCCGAGTACGGGCACGCCACCAACGCGGTCTGCATCGTCGGCAGGCGAGAGCGAACGCGCCGGCTGTTCCTCGACCGGCGGGCGTTCTTGGTAAGCTACGATCCCACCACCGATCCGGCGGGTGAGATCCTGGCTCCCCTGCTGCTCTCCGCCGCGCCCGTGGGGGCCGGGATCAACCTCGAGTACTACTTCAGCTTCGTCGATCCGAAGGTCTACGGCGCCGGCACCAAGCTGCCGCACAACGTCGTCGGGCTGGTCGGGGTCATGGACGGGCACGCCTCGGACCTGCGCACCGGGCTGCCGTGGGAGATGGTGGAGATCCACGAGCCGGTCCGCATGCTGACCGTCATCGAGGCCGAGCCCGAGACGCTGGTCGCCATCGTCGAGCAGCACCCGCCGATCGCCAGGCTGGTGTTGAACGAGTGGCTGCAGCTCGTGGCCTGGAGCCCCAGCACGGGTCACATGAGCGTGTTCGAGGAGGGGCGGTTCGTCCCCTACCAGGCAGAGAGCGAACGCCTCGTGCGGGCAGCGTCGTCCCTCGATCACTACCGCGGCAAGCGCGAACACCTGGCGAGCGCTCGCATCGACCCCGAGCCGAGGCTGAAAGCGTGATGAACGAGGCCATCCTGAGCGTCTGTCTGCTGCTGGTCGTGGCGGCTCCCTTCGCGAGCTTCTGTGCGATCGTCGTGCCGGTCTGGACCGGACACCCCTTGAGCGAGCGCCTGACGCGGTCGCTGGTCGGGGGGGCCTTCGCGTCGGCGACGCTGGCAGCGCTGGTGGCCACCGGGCTGTCGCTCGGCTCGGACGCCGCCGTGACTCGCCTTGCCGTCGGTCATTGGTTCGCGGTCGGAAGCTATGCCTTCACGCTCGAGCTGACGCTCGATCGTCTGTCCGGTCCGCTGGCGGTGCTGGCCGCGGGGCTCGTGGGCGTGGTGGCCGCGTTCTCGAGCCGCTACTTGCACCGGCAAGCAGGGTTCACCCGCTTTCATGCCCTGCTGTGTCTGTTTGGCGGTGCCATTCAGCTGGTGATCCTGGCCGGCAGCTTGGATCTGATGTTCGTTGGCTGGGAGCTGGTAGGGGTAAGCTCCGCGCTGCTGATCGCGTTCTTCCACGAGCGCGCCACCCCGGTTCGGCATGGGCTCCGGACCTTCCTGATCTATCGAACGTGTGACGTCGGGCTCTTGACGGCCATCATTTGGCTGCACCACACCACCGGCAGCGTTCGACTGAGCTCCACGGATCCGGGATTCGCCGTCCTGGTGGCGTCGCCCGGGCGCGCCACGCTGGTGGGCCTGCTCCTGCTCTGGGCGACCTTGGGCAAATCGGCCATGCTGCCCTTCGGGGGCTGGCTGCCCCGCGCGATGGAGGGACCGACCCCGTCGAGCGCCATCTTCTACGGCGCCCTCTCGGTCCACTTGGGCCCCTACCTCCTGCTCCGCGCAGCACCCGTCTTCGAAGCGTCGCCGGTCGCCAGCGCCGCGCTGATCGCGGTCGGGGCCAGCACGGCGCTGCACGCCACCGTCGTGGGGCGCGTTCAGACCGACATCAAGAGCGCGCTCGCCTACGCCACCATGACGCAGCTCGGCTTGATCTTCGTGGAGATCGGGCTCGGCCTGCGCGTCCTCCCGGTGATCCACATCATGGGTCACGCCTGCCTCCGCACCCTGCAGATCCTGCGCTCACCGAGCGCTTTGCACGACCATCACCAGCTCGAGAACGCCATCGGCTGCCCGCTGCCGCGCACCGGCGGACATCTGGAGCGGTGGATCCCACGCCGGTTGCAGCTCTGGCTCTATCGCCACGCGCTGGAGCGGGGCTACCTGGACGCCTTCTTGAACGACCAGATCGTCGAGCGTTTGCTGCGCGGCTTGCGGCGCCTGGATGCCCTCGAGGAGGCTTGGGTCGCCTTGCTGGGCGGAGCTTCGAAACCCCAGCCCTCCGAGCAGCCGCTCGAAGGGCCAGGAGTGGTCCGATGATCGCGCTCTTGCAGTACGGCGGGGTCGGCTCGCTGTGCCTGGGAGCGTTGCTCGCGGCGCGCCAGCGTGACGCCGCCGCCGCCCGGCGGACGGCGATCGAAGCGGCCGCACTGAACGCGCTGTTGGCGCTAGGGCTGCTGGCCGCGCATCTGTCGGGGCTCCTCGCGACCGCGCCGGGCTGGCCGGCGGTGGTCCCGGGGATGATCGGGCTGGTGGGGCTCACGGCGGTCGCCATGACGCCCGCGCGCGCGGCACGGCCGCAGTCGATGGCTCGGATCCTGATCGTGAACGCGGCGTCTTCGGCGCTGGTCGGCGTGAGCGAGCCTTTGGTCTTGGCGGTGCTCTGGGCCATCCCCCCGATCGTCGCCTTCGTGGAGCTCAGCTCCCGATCGGAGACCCTCCGGACCGCGCGGGTGTTCGCCGTCTATATGTTGCCGAGCGTGGTCCTGTTCGCGATCGGAGCCGTCCTGTTGCGCCAAGGCGAGACGACCGCTGCCATGGGTCCCTTTCTCCTGGCGCTGGCCATCCGCCAGGCGCTGGTTCCCGTGCATAGCTGGCTGCCGGAGCTTGCCGAGCGCGCGCCGCTCGGGCTGGTGGTGGCCTTCGTCGCGCCGCAGCTCGGCGTGTACCTGCACTTGACCTGCCTCGCCGAGCAGGCCACCCAGGAGTTGAGCGTCGCGGTGGCCGCCCTCGCCGCGACCACGGCCGTCTTCGCGGCTGCCATGGGGATCGCACAGTCGCGAACGCGGCGCGCGCTCGGCTATCTGATCATGAGCCAGTCGGCCCTGGTGGCGTTCGGGCTCGAGCCCCGCTCCGAAGTCGCCCACGTCGGCGCGCTGGCCAGCTGGCTGGTAGCGGGGCTCTCGAGCGCCGGGCTGGCCATGGCCGTGGCTGCCCTGGAGGCCCGACGCGGCGTCCTCTCACTCCAGCGTCCCGGCGGCAGCTTCGATCGCCTCCCGAAGCTCGGCACCGCGTTCCTGGTGATGGGCCTGGCCAGTGTTGGGCTGCCGCTCACGCTGGGCTTCGTCGCCGAGGACCTGCTCTTTCAAGGATCCATGCACGACTTTCCTATCCTCGCCCTGGCGCTGGTCGTCGCCACCGGACTGAATGGAATGACCGTGGCACGCCACTTCTTTCTTCTGTTCGGCGGGACGTCCCGCCATGCCGGCGAGCGCGACCTCACGCGGCGCGAGAGCGCCGTTCTGACGGTGATCCTCCTGGCGCTGCTGGCGTTCGGCGCCTGGCCGGCGCCCGTCCTGTCCCCGCTGTCCCCCCCTGCCTCACCCCCCGCCCATCACTCATCAAGATGATACGCTTAGGTCGCCACTGCTTCATCGCGCTCCTGCTCGCCGGCGCGCCGGCTCGGGCACAGCGCGAGCCAGCCCCCCCGCCGGTTCCATCACCCCGCGCCGAGGTGGCCCCACGACGCGCTCAGGCGCCCAAGTCATTGCCCCACGTGCTGCACGCCAGCGTCGGCCAGGGCTTCGAGCTCGAAAGCGCCGATGGTCGTCAGTCGCTGCGCATCGGGACGCTGCTCTCGGCGCGCGCCGGGGTGAACACCCAAGGGGGCCGAAGCGCCGATCCCACGGCAGCGATCCGGCTCGCCCGCATCGCCACGCTCGGCCGACTCTCGGGAGACAGCCTCACCTACTTCTTTCAGGGCGAGTTCGCAGGCGCTGCGCCGTCGCTCCTGGACGCAACCCTCGAGTGGCACCCCATCGACGAGCTCGGCTTGCGCTTCGGCCGCATCCGCGTGCCGCTTGGGCGCCAGTGGATCACCAGCACCGCGGCCCTGATGCTGCCGGACCGCTCGGTGGTCAACGGCTACTTTCGCCCGGGCCGCGACACCGGTGTGACGCTCGAAGCCAACGTTCTCGGGCGCCGGCTGGAGATGCGGGTCGGCGCCTACGGCGAGCGGGACGGTCCCTTGCCGCTCGTGGGGGCCCGACTGGCCGTCGCCCCGCTGGGTCCCCTCCCGTACGCCGAAGACATCAGCCGCGGCGACGGTCCGCTGCGCTTCGCGATCGGCCTGAACGGGTACTATTCCAACGCATCGCCCCCGCCGAAACAGGTCGTGGACCTGACCACGGGCGACATCCTGTCCGAGCCCCAGCCCCTCGTGCAACGGCTGGTCACCGGCGCGGACCTGGCGCTGCGCGTCGGAGGGCTCGGGGTCTTCGCCGAAGCGTACGTCGATCGACGGCGCGGCGACGCGCAGCCGGATACGAAAAGCTTCGGCGCCTTCGCCCAGACCGGGTACTTCATCGTGCCGAACGGGCTGGAGCTGTCGGTTCGTTGCGAGCTGTTGACGCCCGACCTGGAAGGCGGCGGCAGCGATGGACTGCGCCGGTACGAAGTGGGGCTGTCCGAGTACTTCGTCGACGGCAGCCTGAAGGTTCAGGAACGCTACGCCCACACCAGGATCGTGGGAGCGCCCGGCGCGCTCACGCGCTGGGAGGGTGACGTCGCCGACGTGCAGTTCGTGCTGGCGTTGTGAGCTCGCGATCGGCCGCCGCTTGACAGACGCCGAAGATCTGCCCAGATCTCCGGGCCCTTGCCGACATCCAGGGCCGGTTTGGCGGCCTTCCCGGCGCACGACCCGAACATCGGCCCAGGAGCCGGTCGACCCATGGGGAGCTCCAGGCCAGCCTTGGCCCCGGGGAGGGTGCGTTCGCCGGTCGCCGCCAGGCGTCTCTGATGGAGCGGCGGGCGCCCGGACGATCGGATGGCAACGTCAAGGTACACCGCGGCCGACAAGGCGAGGCCCCTACGAGACCTCCCGGCGAGCGCTCTGCGCGAAGCGCTGCGTGAGGGATACTCGAGCGCGGATCTCAAGCGCGATCTGCTCGCGGGGGTGGTGGTGGGCGTCGTCGCGTTGCCCCTCGCCATGGCGCTGGCGATCGGTGTCGGCGTCCCCCCACAGTATGGGCTGTACACGGCCATCGTCGCCGGCCTCGTCGTCGCAGTGCTGGGCGGGTCGCGAACTCAGGTGACCGGACCTACGGCGGCCTTCATCGTCATCCTGGCACCCATCTACGCGAAGTTCGGCCTGGCGGGGCTCCTGGTGTCCGGGCTGCTGGGCGGCGTCCTGCTGGTCGCCATGGGCCTGTTCCGGTTGGGGCGCCTCATCCAGTTCATCCCTCACCCGGTGACGACCGGATTCACGGCAGGCATCGCGACCGTCATCGCCACCTTGCAGCTCAAGGATCTCTTCGGGCTCAGGCTCAGAAAAGATCCCGAGCACTACCTCGAGCGGGTGATCGCGATGTTCGAAGCGCGGCACACCGCGTCGTTTCCGGAGCTGACGATTGGGCTCCTGACGCTCGGTCTGCTCCTGCACCTTCCACGCGTCACGCGGCGTATCCCGGCGCCGCTGGTCGCGTTGCCGGCGGCCGCCGTCGTCGCCGCCGCCCTCCACTACGTCGTGCCCGGGTTCGAGGTCGCCACCATCGCCAGTCGTTTCCAGACCAGCATCGACGGAGAGGTGATCGCCGGGATCCCGCAGCTGCCGCCGCTGCCGCTCCTCCCCTGGGACGCCGCCGGCCCGAGCGGGCAAGCCTTCGAGCTCTCGTTCGAGAGCTTTCGGGCGCTTTTTTCCGGTGCGATCGCGATCGCGATGCTCGGCGCGATCGAGTCGCTGCTGTCAGCGGTGGTGGCGGATGGGATGGCGCGCACGAAGCACGATCCCGACGCCGAGCTCCTCTCGGTCGGCATCGGCAACATCGTCACGCCGTTCTTCGGTGGGATTCCGGCCACCGGCGCGATCGCCCGGACCGCGACCAACATCAAGGCGGGGGCGCGATCGCCGATCGCCGCGGTGGTGCACGCCCTGACGGTGCTCGCCGCGGTCCTGGTGCTGGCCCCGCTGCTCGGCCACCTGCCGATGGCGTCGCTGGCGGCTCTGCTGCTCTTGGTCGCCTGGAACATGTCGGAGGCGAAACATTTCGTCCATACCCTCCGCGTCGCCCCGAAGAGTGACGTGGCCGTCCTCCTCACCTGCTTCGGGCTCACCGTCGGGTTCGACATGGTGATCGGCGTCTCGGTGGGGATGATGCTGGCGGCGTTCCTCTTCATGCGGCGCATGGCCGAGGTCACGAATGTCCAGATCGCGGACAGCAGCGTCGCCGAGCTGACCGAGCCCATTCCGCCTGGCGTCGTCGTGTACGAAATCTCGGGGCCGCTCTTCTTCGGCGCCGCGCAAAAGGCGATGGCGGCGCTCGAAATCGTGGCCGGCCAGACCCAGGTGGTCATCTTGCAGATGCAGGAGGTCCACGCCATGGACGCCACCGGCCTGGTCGCGCTCGAGAGCGCGCTCGAGCCCTTGCGCGCGCACAAATGCCTGGCGATCTTGACCGGCGTCCGCGGTCAGCCGCTCGCCTTGCTGCGCAAGGCGGGCCTCGACGCTCGCGAGGGGGTGTTCATCTGCGCCGAGCTGAAGGAGGCCGTCGCCAAGGCCGCGCAGCACGTCGCCGAACGACCCTCGCGCCGGAGCCTGCCAGCGCCCGCCAAGCTGCCCACCTCTTGAGACGGCGAGCGGGGGCGGCGGCGAGGCACGGCGCGTCGACGCGACGATCGCTCGCCAGTGCGCGCCGGGCTCCTGGAGCCACGCACCTGGTCCTTGACTGTGCCGAAAGCCGCGCCGCCTGGCCGAAACGACGACGAACCGGCGCTGTTCGGCGCCGCACGCGATTCCAGTACCGCCGATCCTCCACATTTCAGTGCCGAAAAGCCAAAGCGCATCGGCCTGGCGCGCATGCCAGAGCGGCAGCGCCCGTCGCTCGCGCGTCACCTCCACGCGACCGGCCAAAAAGCAGGCCCCAAGCCCGATCGCGGTGCTAAAACCCGAGCCGTATGATTTCCCTCGGATGTGCGCGCTCCGCCGCGCTCGTCACACTCTCGCTCGGCCTGCTCGCCGGCGCGGCTGCCTGCGATCGCGACAGCAGCACCGAAGCGCAGGCCGCGACCGAACAGGCCGTCCCCGTCGTGATTGGGCAGGTCGAACGCAAGACCGTCCCGCTCGAGATCAGCGCCGTCGGCAGCGTGGTCGCCTCGAGCACCGTCGACATCGTGTCGCAGGTCACCGGTCGCATCGAGAAGGTCCATTTCGCAGAAGGCGACCTGGTCAAGCAGGGAGATGTCCTCTTCACCATCGATCCCCGCCCCTATCGAGCGGCGCTCGCCGAAGCCAAAGCCCGCCTGCAGCGGGACGAGGTGCTGTCGAAGCAGGCGCAATTGGAAGCCGAGCGCGCGGCGAGCCTGGTCGACGCGGGCGTCGGCACCCTGCAGGAGCTCGAGCGCGCGCAGTCGAACGCCTCGTCTTTGGCCGCGACCCTCGCGGCCGATCGCGCGGAGATCGAGACCAACCGCCTGAACCTGCAGTTCGCGACGATCCGGGCGCCCATCGCGGGGCGCACCGGCAGCCTGCTCGTGCACGCCGGCAACGTCGTCCGAGCCAACGGAGAGACGCCGCTGGTCGTGATCCGCCGCGTGCGGCCGGTCCACGTGCGCTTCAACGTCCCCGAACAATACCTCGGCCGCGTGCGGGAGAAGCTCGCCCAGGGGCCGCTCCAGGTCCTGGCGACCCCTCGCGGCGTCAGCACCCCGGCCACCGGCAAGCTGACCTTGATCGAGAACGCCGTCGACACCGCGACGGGCAGCATCCAGCTCAAGGCCGAGTTCGACAACGCCGACGACGCGCTCTGGCCCGGACAGTACGCGGACGTGCGGCTGCGCCTGGCGATGCAAGAAGACGCGCTCGTGGCGCCGGAGGCCGCCGTGCAACCCGGCCAGGACGGCGCCTACGTCTTCGTCGTCGACCAGCAGATGCGGGCCACCCTGCGGCCGGTCGTGGTCGACCGCAACCTCGGCACCGAGGTCGTCATTCGCAGCGGCCTGGAACCCGGCGAGCGGGTCGTGGTCGACGGCCAGCTGCGGCTGGCGAGCGGGATGAAGGTCGCGGAGAAGCCCGCCGCCCCGGCCTCGAACGCCGCCCCAGCCTCGAACGCCGCCCCGGCCTCGAGCGCCCCCGCGGTGCCCGAGCCAGCGACGACGCCAGCGAAGGGCCCGGGCGACACCTCCGCCGCCAAGCAGCAGCCGGCGGAGAAAGCGGCCCCCGCGCGATGAGCATCTCCGAGCCGTTCATCCGACGGCCGGTGGCGACCATCCTCATCATGGTCGCGATCGCGTTCTTCGGCGTGCTCGCCTTCGTGCGGTTGCCGGTGAGCGCCCTGCCGAACGTCGATTTCCCCACCATCCAGGTCTCCGCCCAGCTGCCCGGCGCCAGCGCCGAGACGATGGCGGCGTCGGTGGCCACCCCGCTCGAACGCGAGTTCTCGACCATCGACGGCCTCGACAGCATGACCTCGTCGAGCTCCCTCGGGGCCACACAGGTCACCCTGCAGTTCAGCAGCGACCGCGATCTGGACTCGGCCGCGCAGGACGTGCAGTCGGCCCTGTCGCGAGCCAGCCGGCGGCTGCCGCCCGACATGCCGTCGCCGCCCTACTATCGCAAGGTCAACCCCGCCGACCAACCGATCCTGTACCTCTCGCTGAGCTCGGACGTGCTGCCGACCCACCAGGTCAACGAGTACGCGGAGACCGATCTGGCGCAACGGATCTCCACCATCTCCGGGGTGGCGCAGGTGATGGTGTACGGGTCGCAAAAGTACGCCGTGCGGATCCAGGTGGATCCCGACGCCCTGGTGAACCGCGGCATCGGCATCGATCAGGTCGCCGAGGCGATCCGCGGCGGCAACAGCAACAGCCCGACCGGCACGCTCTACGGCGCGAGCAAGGCCTTCACGATCCAGTCCAACGGCCAGCTGACGACCGCCGAGCAGTACCGCCCGCTGGTCGTCGCCTACCGCAACGGCGCGCCCGTCCGGATCGAGGACATCGGCCGCGTGCTCGACAGCGTCGAGAACGACAAAACCGCCGCCTGGACGGTAGACCAACGTTCGGTCGTGCTGGCCATCCAGAAGCAGCCCGGGGCCAACACCGTCGCGGTGTCGGAGGCGGTGAAGCAGCTGCTCCCGGACTTCCGGAGCACGTTGCCGGCCTCGGTCAAGCTCGAGACCCTGTTCGATCGCTCCGAGAGCGTGAAGGAATCGGTCCACGAGGTCGAGTTCACGCTGCTGCTCACGCTGTTCTTGGTCGTGCTCGTCATCTTCCTGTTCTTGCGGCGACTGAGCGCGACCATCATCCCGAGCCTGGCCATGCCGCTGTCGGTCTTCGGCACCTTCGCGGTCATGTACATGCTCGGTTACAGCCTCAACAACCTGACGCTGATGGCCCTCACGCTGAGCATCGGGTTCGTCGTCGACGACGCCATCGTGATGCTCGAGAACGTGGTGCGTCACATGGAGATGGGCAAGCCGCCGCTGCAGGCAGCCCTCGAAGGCGCGCGCGAGGTCGGCTTCACCATCGTGTCGATGACGCTCTCGCTGGTGGCGGTGTTCGTGCCGTTCCTGTTCATGGGCGGCATCGTCGGGATGCTGTTCGAGGAGTTCGCCGTCAGCATCGCCGTGGCCATTTTGTTCTCGGGCTTCGTGTCGCTCACGTTGACCCCGATGATGGCCGCCCGGCTCGTGCGGCCGGAGGCCGAGGATCGCCACGGAAAGCTCTACCTCGTCATCGAGCGGGCGTTCGAGTGGACGGTGGGTATCTACGACAAGACCCTCGGGCGCGTGCTGCGACACCCGCGCCTCGTGCTGGCGCTCTCGGGTGGGGTGTTGGCCGCGACCGTCTACCTCTTTCAGATCATCCCGAAAGGCTTTTTGCCGAACGAGGACCAAGGCCAAGTCGTCGTCATGACCGAGGCCGTCGAAGGCATCTCGTTCGACGCCGTGCGCGAGCAGCAGCTGCACGTCAACGAGATCCTCCGCCAGAGCCCGCACGTCGCCTCGTTCATGTCCAGCGTGGGCACGCGCGGCACGTTCGGGGCCTCCAACACCGGCATGGTGTTCATGCGGCTCAAACCGCGCGGCGAGCGGCCGCACATCGAGCAGGTGGTCGCGGAGCTGCGACAGCAGCTCTCCAAGATCCCTGGCATGCGGGCGTTCGTACAGGTCCCGCCCCCCATCCGCATCGGCGGCCGGCTGACCAAGAGCGAGTACCAGCTCACGCTGCAAGGCACCGATCCCCGCCAGCTGTACGATCACGCGCCGGCGCTCGCGGCGGAGATGGAGAAGCTGCCGATGCTGCGGGACGTGACCACGGATCTGCAGCTGAAGAACGCCGAGCTCCGACTCGACATCAACCGCGACCGCGCCGCGTCCCTCGGGGTCAGCCCAGCGCAGATCGAAGACGCCTTGTACAGCGCCTACGGCAACCGGCAGGTGTCGCTGATCTACGCGCCCCAGAACACCTATCAGGTGATCCTCGAGCTCGCACCCGAGACGCAGAACACCCCGACCGCGCTCGACAAGCTGCACGTGCGGAGCCAAAGCGGGGAGCTGATCCCGCTCAAGTCGCTGGCGGATCTGCACGAGGGGGTCGGACCGCTGTCGGTCAACCATGCCGGACAGCTCTCTGCGGTGACGATCTCCTTCAACCTCCAGCCGGGCTACGGCCTGAGCCAGGCGGTCGAGCGGATCGAAGCGCTGGCCTTGCAGACCCTCCCGGCCGGCATCTCGACCCAGTTCCAGGGCGCCGCGGAGGCGTTCCAGTCGTCCTTCGCGGGCCTTGGATTGCTGCTCGCCATCTCCATCTTCGTCATCTACCTGGTGCTCGGCATCCTCTACGAGAGCTTCATCCACCCGCTGACGATCCTCACCGCCCTCCCCTTCGCGGGCTTCGGCGCGCTGGCGACGCTGTTGGTCTTCGGGGTGGACCTCAACGTGTACGCCTTCGTCGGCATCATCCTGCTCGTCGGCTTGGTCAAGAAGAACGGCATCATGATGGTGGACTTCGCGCTCGAGCTGCAGCGTGAGGGCGTGGGGCCGACCGAGGCCATTCATCGGGCGAGCGTGGTGCGGTTTCGACCCATCATGATGACCACGATGGCCGCGCTCCTCGGCGTGCTCCCGATCGCCCTCGGGCTCGGCGCGGGGGGCGAGTCTCGGATGCCGCTCGGTTTGGCGGTCGTGGGTGGGCTGTTGTTCTCGCAGATGCTCACGCTGTTCGTGACGCCCGTCTTCTTCGTGTACATGGATCGGGTGGCCGCGCGGCTGTCGCGCAAGCGCCAGCGGGACACCGAGACCGCACCGAGCTACGCCGGCTGACGCGGAAACCCACCTCCTCCTACGAACCAGGTCCAAAGCAGGCGAGACAGCGAGCTGTGTCGACGAGTCCGCCTCGGAGATGGGTCACAGCAAGGTCGGAAGATCGGAAGGGGGGCCGACGTCGTCGGTCCCCGATTCGGTGTCGATCTCGACCGGCGCGACGTGAATCGCTGTGACGACCCACGCACCCACGCCCGCTTCGGACCCCATCCCCAATCCCAAAACCTTTCGATCGTCCGCGCCTTCTCCGATCCGGACGCGCCGGCGCACCTTGCTTGAAGGGAGCTTTCACGACTCGCGGCGGGCGAAAAGGCTGACGAGTCATGCCAGACGGAACTGGAAGTTTTCAGACACACGAGACTTCCTCCCGAGCCCCCGCCATCGCACATCTCCCCAGGTTGCGCGGCAAAAGCGCGACTCCGGGCGATTTGCGCCTGCTGCCGCGCGGCTGACACGATCTTCAACGGCGTGCATCTTTGGTCCACACTACGCCATGAGGTTCGACCCCCCACTCATGACGAGGCATCCGATGGCCTGTGCTGCTAGCGCTACACCGAACGGGTGGCAGGGGGCGCTCTCGGCCATCGGGGGTGGCCTGCGCACTCTTGGAGGCCGCTTCGCGCGCCGGCGGGTCGCCGGCTCCGGGCTGCTGCTCACGCTGGCGTGCTCCGCGGGCTGCTCCAGCGACGAGCCGCCGGCGGACGGGCTCGAGAAGGCGGTCGCGATCCTCGACGCCAACAACTATCAGTCCCAGGGCAGCCTCACGATCCCGAACATCGAAACGGCGGCGGGGGTCGACCTCGACATCTGCTGGGAAGAGGTCACCCAAAACCTCCGCTGCCATGATCTGGATCCCCTGGCCGATCTGGACAATGTCTCGTTTCTGCGGCTCAGGCTGCCCCAGGCGGAGGTCGAGCAGAAGCTCGTCTCCGGGGAGCTTCGGCAGTCGGAGATCGATGGCTACCTCGACCACAACGCCGACCATCAGGACGCCTGCACGACGCTCACGTCCTTCACCCTGTTCGGGACGGAGGTCGACGTGCTCGAGCAGTACGTGGAGTCGACGGAGAGCACCTACATGCTGTTGTTCTCCGAAGGCACGACGCCCGGCGTGGGTGCCCAATCGATGCTGTTTTTGACCCCCAGCTCGGCCTCGACCAACACCACGGTCGCCGGGCAGCCAGGCTGCGGCATGCTCGACTTCCAAGCCGACCTGGCGACGGTCGAGCCCGTCGCCATCCCACCGGACGGCCCCTTCGTCGTCAACTGGGAGGGTCTCGGCCGCGACAGCCTGGGCAACCCCGTGCCCTTCGGCAGCATCGACCAGCTCCTGATCGGATTTTACGAGGGCAAGACGCTGGAGGAAATCGAGGCGCAGATCTTCGACCTGGAGTTGATCGC
The DNA here is from genome assembly GCA_023418705.1 of Pseudomonadota bacterium. Lineage (GTDB taxonomy): Bacteria > Myxococcota_A > Polyangia > Polyangiales > Polyangiaceae > JAEZYZ01. Next base: position 38,867 of record JAEZYZ010000294.1, read on the forward strand.
CACCACCCTATGGGACCTGGAGCTCGAGGGCGGCAGAAGCGCGGATCTCACCGCCGCGGTCGAGCGCGGCGGGAGCGCGCGCTTCTCCGGCTTCGACCGGGACGATGGCGTCTGGTTGATGGCCCTCTTGTGCTCCACCTGTCAAAACCCCGCGCCCATTTTGCTCACCGTGCTCGAGCCCGCGGGGCAGCCGTGAAGGCGGCGGTCTTCGCGGTCGCCGCCGCCACGCTCACGCTCGCGTGCGGTGACGATGAGGCGGGCGGCCCCCGTGACATCACGGCCGAGGTGAGCCCGGAGATCGCGACCGTGGTCACGGTCCGTTGGACCACGCCCGAGCCCACGGCCGGCCACGTCGAGTATGGCCCCACCGAAGCCCTGGGCTCGATCACCCCGCTCGACGACGGCGCGGCGACCGAGCACGCGCGAACGCTCCTTGGCCTCAAGGCGGACACGCTCTACCACTACCGTGTGGTGTCGCAGGACGGCAGCGCGAGCGCGGTGCAGACCGTGCGCACCAGCTACCTGCCGGTCGGGCTCCCCGAGCTCACGCTCGAGGGCGAGGGTCACGACCAATTCACGCTGGTTCCGGTGCTGGGCGCGACCAAGGCGGTCACCATCCTCGACGCCGACGGGGACATCGTCTGGTACCACACGCCCAGCCAAGATCTGGACGTCTATCGCGCGCGCCTGGCCGTCGACGGAGAGAGCCTGCTCTACAACGCCGGCAGCGTCTCGGGCGATCCCGCGGACGACTCCGAGCTCGTGCGCGTGGCGCTCGACGGCTCGAGCAGGACCTCGATCCCGCTGCCGCTGCTCGCGCACGACTTCGTCGAGCACCCAGACGGCACGCTGGCCGCGATCGTGGTCGAGTACCGGGATTTCGAAGGGATGATGCTGCGGGGCGACACGATCGTGGAGATCGATCCGGAATCTGGCGCAAAGTCGACGGTGTGGACGTCCTGGGACTGCTTCGACCCGGCGGTGCAGGAGCAGCGGGGGGACAACCTGGAGCATGGCTGGACGTTCGCCAACGCGCTCGACTACGATCCGGAGCAGGACGTCTACTACCTTGGGATGCGAAACTTCAGCAGCATCGCCAAGATCGACGCCGAGAGCGGCAGCTGCGAGTGGGTGATCGGACTTTACGGCCGGACCATCCCGTTCAGCCCGGAGTCGGAGAGGTTCTTGCACCAACACCAGTTCGAGGTGCGGGGCGATCGGCTGCTCGTGCTCGACAACGACGGCAGCACGGAGAACGTCTCGCGCGTGCTCGAGTATCGGATCGACACCGAAGCCAACCTCGTCACCCAGGTCTGGAGCTACCTCTCCGACCCGCCGGTTTACACCTTCGTGCTGGGGGAGCCCACGCGGCTCGCAGACGGCGACACCTTCGTGAACTGGTCGGCTGCCGGGCAGCTCGAGCGCGTGACCGCCGACGGAGAATCGATCTGGAAGCTGCAGAGCAGCGCCAGCTTCGCCTTCGGCTTTCATACGCTGGCGCCAAGCCTGTACCCACCCGGCGCTCGCTATCCGACCGAGCCGTGATCTCCTCTCGTGCAAACGCACGTTTTGAGTCCAGCTGTCGCGACGCGGTCCTGACACGCACCTCGACCGACACCTGCGTGCGGACGGGCTCCAGGGCCACCGTCGAAGCACGAGCGAAAATTCGATGCCGAACGGAGGCGAGCGGGTTCCACGAGCGCCCTGCTCGAGCATCGATGGGCTGTGCGTCTGAATGGCGGCGGGGTAGTCTGACACCCAATCCCAACGGATAAACAGGGTGCCCATGTTCAGGACGAAGCGTTTTCGCATCGACTTCGAGGCCCAACACGTCGCTCGGCGTCCGGCGTGGCCGGCGAGCTCGTCCATCACTGATCACGCTCGGCCGCGAGCGTTGCGCCGCGCGGGCCTCTGCTCGCTGGCGCTCTTCTGGGCGGCCCTGGCGGCCGGTTGCGCGTCGGAGGACACCCCCGACGGTGGAGGCAGCGGCACGGCCAGCGGCGGCA
>JAEZYZ010000321.1 GCA_023418705.1 Pseudomonadota bacterium
TAGCGCCCCCCGTGCCTCCGCCCCCCGTCGAGGGCTCCGAGCTCTCCGAGCCCGAGCACCCAACCCCAAACGTGAGCCCGGCGAGGACACCGAGCGCCAGCGCGCACCGCATGCTCCACGGCCTAACGCGAGCGCAAAAGCGGAGCAAGCGTCACACGACGTCGCAAAAAAGTGACCCCATCGTCTGGTGGCGCCAACGCGCGCGGCGTCGCGCGCGAGGTGTCGAAGGGCTCGGCGTTCGTTCGAGATTTCATCGCAACGTGCAAGCTCCGGTGACGGTCGCGCGGGCAACGGTGACGTCGGCTCGAGCGTCCTCAATACCGCCTGCGTGCCGACGGCGTGAGCTCACGTTGCAGGACATCCGCGTTGGCACTCGAAGCTCCGCGCCTCGACGCGTCATCGGTCACTGTCCGGCCGGATGACTCAGCTCCCCGCGCCGCGGCCCGCGGTCCGAAGCTGGAGATCCCAGTAAACTATTTTCGTGCACGGCCGTCCCTGCCAGCTCGGAGGTGGGCATGCATAGCCCCGACTCGATCCCCCCAATGCCATCAGAGAGCACACCCCTCGGCGCCGCGATGGCGCTGCTGCTCGAGATGGAAGACGTCATCGACGAAATCCCGTATGTCGCGCGCGGCTTGCCGCCGGCAGAGTTCGAAGAGCTGAATCGAGCCTTGCTCGGCAGCGTCCTGCTCGTTCGTCAAATCAGCGAATTGGCCACGCTCGGCGAAACCGATTCTGAGCACGACCTCGCCCAGGAGCTGCTCGGCGAGTTCTCCGCCACCCTGCATCGGATCGAGCACCTCGCCATGCGCCCGAGCTGAACGGGCGGCCCCGCCGCTTGCGCGTGACCGGCAGGCACGTTCGACCGGGTTGTCACCCGGAGCGCTCGCTATTCGTCGATCCGTAGGTCGCGCAGCTTCCTCAGGACGTGCTGGAGCAGCTCGCGGGAGATCTTGAGCAGGCGCGCCGCTCCCCGCCGGTTGCCAGAGGCGCGCTTCAAGGCCTCGTCGATCATCGCTTCGCGCAGCACCTGCTCCGCGTCCTTGAGACCGATGTGGCCGACGGCCTGCCGCGCGGGGACGTCCAGCGGGGGCGGCGTCGAGAGCGCCGCTCTCACCGCCTCGTCGAAGGTCGAGAGGTCGATGGGCTTCTGGAGGTAGGCGCTTACGCCGAGGCGCGCGAGCTCGAAGGCATCGAGCGGCTCGGCGTAAGCGCTGAGCGCGACGATGACGGGGAGCGGCGCGACCGCTGCGCGGCTGGCCAAGAGCTCGCGGGCGGTCCCATCCGGCAGCATGAAATCGAGCACGACGAGCTCGGGGCGGAACTCCAGGAGCTCGCGCCGGGCCTCCACGAGGTTCTTCGCCGAGCGCCGCTCGATCGCCCACGGCCCGAGCGCCTTCTCCAGGGTGCTGCGGAGCTGGTCGTCGTCTTCCACGACGAGCGCCCGCTGCACCGGCGGCGTGCGGTTGCTGGCCGCGAGCCGCCCGACGTCTTGTTCGCACGCCACATTCTTGATTGTATACGCTCGGCGCGAGAGGCCATAGCGGGTATGGAGGTCGTCGGCAGGCTGATTCGGCGGGCAGCGTTTCGGAGCGAGGTCGCGCTGAGCGGCGCGCGCCTGCTGTTTTGCCTGGGGTTTGCGCTGCGCTACTTTGGAACGGACCTCTTTCAGTCGCACACCGGAGGGCTGCACCGCGCGGTGATGCTCGCCGTGATCGCGACGCCGATCGCTTTCTCGGTCGCGGTGATCCATCGGTTCGTCAAGGGCAGGCTCGGCGCGCGCTGGCTCGCAGCTTCGGTGCTGCTCGACGCGACGATCGCGACGGCGGCCCTCGGCACCAACGTCGTCTACCCGGGCTCGCTCTACCGCGGGATCCTCGCGATCCCGGACACCGCGGGGCTCTTGGTCGTGATGATGGCGGCGGGCCTGCGGTTGTCCGTGCGGTTGGCGCTCGTCGGGATCGCCGCCAACACGCTCGGGCTCGCGCTGTTGGTGATCGGCGATTTCACCGTCTGCCCCAAACCGGACCTCGAGTACTCGGCCGGGACGGTGCTGCTCTGGCCGATCTTCATCCTCGGCGCCGCAGCATTCGCGCTGCTCTCGGCCTGGCGCACGCGCACGCTGGCCACCTACGGCGCAAGCGAGTCGGTCCGGCTGGAGCGCGCCCGTCAAAACCTGCGCGCGCTCCTGCACGGTCACCACGACGCGCACGCCGTCCTGTCATCCGCCACGATCAACACCGACCTCTTGCTGCGCGATCCCGAGACGGGGCCCGAGGCCCGGCGCCTCGCCGATGCCCTGCGGCAGGATCTCTCGCTGCTTCGGGAGTGCGTGGGCGGCCTCAAGCAGCGCGCCGACGGCGAGCTCATCAACACCCTCGATTCCGCCGAGATCTGCCTGGATGACGACGTCCAGCGCTTCGTCGAGCGGCTGCGCGCCCAGCTTGGGGCGATCCGGCTGGCGACCAGGACGCGCGCACCCGGTGTCAAAGCGCTCGTGGCTGGGGGCAGCCTCGGTTTGAGCCGAGTCCTCTTGAACCTGCTGCTGAACGCGCGCGACGCCGCGGGCGCAGAGCGCACCTCACACATCTGGGTCGAGACCTCGGTGGACGAGCACGGCGCGTGCCTGACGGTCAAAGACGACGGCCCCGGCTTCCCCCAAGCCCCCGACGGGCGCCCCACCACCAAGCTCGACGGCACGGGCGTGGGCCTGTCCGTCGTCGCCGCGATCGCCGAAGCCAGCGGCGGCTCCCTCGAGCTCCTCGCCAACCAGCCCCGCGGCGCCCGGGTGGACGTTCGCCTCCCCGTCCAGAGGACCGCGCTCCCCTAGACCTAGAGCACCGATCCGTTTGCCAGCCGAGCGCCCCGAGGGATCGGGGCCCCACTTTGGGAGAGGGCCCCGATC
>JAEZYZ010000390.1 GCA_023418705.1 Pseudomonadota bacterium
CTCCCGGGCGTGCCGCGGGTCGTCGACGAGGGGTTCTGCGCGCTCCATGGCTATCGGTCGAAACCGCCGGGCTTCAGCGCGGCACCGCCCCCAGGTGAACCAGGGCCGTGGCGAGTTGATTCCTGGCGATGAGCTGCCAGGGCCCGTTCGGGTGAGCGGCAAGGTGGCCTTGCAGGCTGCGCGCGGCCGCAGCGTGGTCACCGAGACGCACCTGAAGCATCCCACGAGCGAGCGACGTGTAAAACTCCGGATCGACGCGGCCGAGCGCCTGGGCGACGTCGAGCCGGCGCAGGTCCGCGTCGCGCGCGTCGCGCGCGCCGGCGGGGTGGCGCAGCAGGAAGCCGTAGTAGGTCCGCCACTGGTTCAAGCTGGGCGACAAGGGGCCCTGCTTAGCGAGCCCCACCAGATCGGTCCAGCGGATCTCGAACAGGGTGTGCCGCTCGGCCCGGCCCAGGATCAGGCGGCCGCCGCTGATCCAACCGCTGGCGCGAGCGGTCGCGAGGAACGTGCCGCCCAGCTCCGCGAGCTCCGGATCGTCGGGGCGCGCCGCCCCGCTCGCCTCCCACCGCTCGAGCGCCCGCAAAAACAGCTGCCCCTGAACGGCGCGCAGCAAAAGGAGCGCTTCGTCACCCTGGCGCTCGCGAGCGGTCTCGGCCGCCCGCCGAAGATCGCCCCCCAGCGCGGCCGATGCCACCTGGTCGCCGGCGGCGGCGGCTCTGCCGAAGCGCCGCAAGAGCTCCCCGACGGCGCGCACCTCGTAGGGCAGCGGCTCGGCGTGAGCCCGCGCCGCGCGCTCTTCGCTCAGCGCGAGCACGCGGCGCTGCTCTTGCCGATCGATGCGGGGTGACGGCAGCACTCTGGCAGGCGGTGTAGGGCGCGGCACGACGAGCACGGCGGACATGAGCGCAATACCGACCGCGACGACCAAGAGCGGCCACCCTTCGGTGTGACGACGCCAAAACGAGGAGGCGGCACGGGTCATCAGCGCCACTTGACAGTGAAGCCGCCTCGGGACGACCATGGATCGTTCGATTCGCCAGGTGAAGCCGGCGAGCGTGCAGCATCGAGGCAAACGTGGAAGAAAAGCGCGTTCATCCCAGGGTTCGGATCGAATTCGACGTCACGTGCGAGATCGCGGACGGGCCTGGACTGCAAGGCGTCGCCAAGGATATCAGCCTGGGCGGGGTGTTCATCGCCTCCGCGCAGACGCCCCCGCCCTTCGGCACCAAGCTCACCGTCGTGGCCCGGCTGCCCGGGGCGAGCTCCGAGTCCCGCCTGCCCGGGGTGGTGCGCTGGAACAAGCCGGACGGCTTCGGCGTGCAGTTCGGGCTGCTCGGCGCCCGTGACACACACAGCATCGCCAACCTGCTGAAGGGCTGAATCCGCACGCGCCGCGAGGCTTTCCGGGGGGCGGCCGAAAGCGCTTGCAACCGGCCCGTCGCCGGGTAAGCGTTGCGGCGTCATGGAGCCCGGACTGCTCAGCTTGGCCAAGATCGTCGGCACGCTCGTCGTCGCCATCAGCATCATTCCGATCCTGTTTTTGTTGTCACCCGGCGATCGCTCCGAGCCGGAGATCAGCGAAGAAGAGCACTGACTCGCTCTGGCGGGCGCCCGGGCGCGCCCCCGCTCAGCGCCGCACCTGCTCGCGCGCCACTCTGAGCCGGGAGCTTCTGCCGCGGCGTTCGATCTCGATCACCACGTCGGTCGCGGGCGCCCCGTTCAGGCGATTTCGAGCTTCGCCGAGTGACTGCGGGGTCACGCCGTCGATCGCGACCACGATGTCGCCGCTCTGCAACCCGGCGCGCTCCGCTTCGCTTTGATCGGCGACGTGCACGATCACGATCTCGAGCACGTCGGCGATGACCTGCTCACCGAGCGTCACGGCGACGCTGCCGAGCGCGATCGTGTCGCCCTGCTCCTCGGAGGTGTCGGCCAGCACGATGGCCACGTCCGACGTGGTGCGACCGGCGACCACCTCGACCGAGCCCGTGCTGCCGCGTCCGGCGCCGCTCGCGTAGGCCGACACCGTGACCATCCCTGGTGCGACGCCGGACAGGCGGAAGCGTCCGCTCGAGTCGGCGATCGCGAGGCCCGCGGGCAAGGCGCCCGCGGGCAGGTAGGCCGGCACGATCCCCACCGCGACGCGCGCCCCCGCCACCGGCTGCCCGCGCGCGTCCACCACCTGGCCGGCGATCGCTCCCGCCTCGGTGAGGTCGATGTCGGGCAGCGAAAACTCGCGGTCGGCCCGCTCGGGGCGCTCCACGCGCGCGGTCGCTTCTGCCGTGGCGAAGTCGGGGTGCGCGACCACCAGGCGCACGCGGCCGGCCGGGACGTCGCGCAGCCGAAAGCTGCCGTCCTCGGCGCTGATCACCGAGCGGCGGTAGCCGCCGGCGCTCACGCTGATCGTGGCGCCGCCGACGGGCTGCCGTCCCCGCACGGCGGTGACGCGCCCGGCGATGGTCACCGCTCGTTCGAGGTGGAGCGTGAGGGTCTCGCCCGCGCTGCCCACGTTCCGCGCGAGCGGCGCGAACCCGCTGGCCTCCACCGTCACGCGCAGCGCAAGCCCGCGCGCGTCGTCCACCGTGACGGCGCCATCGCCCCCCGTGAACTGCGTCTGTCGCAGGGGCGCTGCCGGGTCCACCGACAGCACGGTGACCTGCGCCGACTCGACGGGGTCGCCGTCCCGAGTCGCGACCAGCACGCGCACGGGCTGGCGCGCCGCCGGCAGCTCGATGTCGAGCTCGTTGCGCCTCCCGTCGGCGACGCTCACCGGGCGCCGCAGCGCGCAGCGCTGGTGCTCGCCCGGGCGAAAGACGCAAAGCACCACGTCTTCGGGCAGCGCCGCGAAGGCGTACGCCCCATCGGACTCCGAGAGCACGCTGCGCTGCAAGCTGCCGCGCGCCGCTCGCACCTCCACGCGCGCGCCGGCCAGGGGGAAGCCCCGATCGTCGAGGATCCTCCCTTCGAGCCGCCCACCGCCGCGCAGCACGATCCGCACGCTGGCTTCGCCGCCGGGAGCGAGCGTGACCGCCTCGCTGATCCCTTCGACGTAGGCGGGGTGACGAACCAGCGCGTGCACGCGACCGGGCGTGACCGGTCGCGCGACGAAGGTCCCGTCGCTGCGGGTGACCCAGGCCTCGTACTCCAGCTGGCCACGGATCTCGGAGAACGCCGGGCTGCTGTCGCTGGCGGCCCAAGTGGTCACCGGCGGCGCAGATCCGGCGGCGGGGATCGGGGGCACCGGCCCCATCGTCACCCCGAGCTCACCCATGGGGATGAGCGACGGCGGGCCGGCCAGCGACCAGTCGAAGTGAGCGCGGCGAAAGCTCACCAGCAGCGGGGTCTCGGCGATGGGCAAGCCATACAGATCGCTGCCCACGATCTCGATCGACGCGCCGTCGACCGGAAAGCCCTGGGCGTCGACCACCTCGCCGCGCAGGGTCCCCCCACGCAAGAGCCCGATCCGCACCGGTCCCTCGAGCGGCTCGGGGACCGGGATCGCCGCGCGCGGGACGAAGCCCGGCGCCTGCGCGGCGAGCGTCGCAGGGCCGGCCGCGATGGGGCCCAGCGTGACGAGGCCTTCTCGATCGGTGCGCCCGTGCAACGGAAACGGGCTGAGGCCGCTCTCCGCGAGCACCACGTCGGCGCCGGCGATCGGCTCGGCGTCGTCGGCGTCGCCCGCGCTCACCCGAGCGGTGACCATGCGACCCGCGGCGAGGCGCAAGGTGACCGTCGGCTCGCTGCCGCGCTGGACCCGCGCCCCGTAGACGGTGTCGGACACGAGCGAGCCTCTGCTCGCCTTCAAATCGTAGCTTCCAGCGACGAGCCCCGTGATGCGGGCGAGCCCGTCGCGGTCGGTCTCGGCCTTGCGCGCCGGCCACAGCCCCGCTCCCGCGATCAGCACGGTCGCGCCCGCGGCCGGCGCCCCGTCGGGCTGCTCGACGCGCACGGACAGTGCGCTCAAGCGGCGCAAGGCCAGCGTCACGTCGCCGCGCACGCCGTCGGCGGTGGCCGATTCGTAGCCGGGCGCCGACGCCTTCACCGACCAGGGGGGACCGTCGAGCCGTCCCACGCGGGCCTTGCCGTCGCCGGCGGTCAGGGCGCCGAACGGCAACGGATCGCTGTCGCGGACGAGCACGGTAGCCCGTGGCAGCGGCGCGCCCTGCTCGTCCGTCACGGTCACGCTCAACGCCTGCGCAGGCGGCAACGCCAGGCGCACCCGCGCACCCGGTCCGACGAGCAGCGGCGTCGAGCGACGGGCTCGGCCCTCCGCTTCGACGAGCACCCAGGACGGGCCGGCCGGCAGCGCGTCGAGGGCCAGCTGACCGCGGTCGTCCGTCGTCCCGCTCCCTCCCAAGAAGAACACGCGGTCCTGCTCCCAGAGGACGCGCACCGACGCGCCGGCGACCGGCTCTTCGGGGCACCCCGGCGTGGCGCAGCGCTCGACCACCGTCACCGCGAGCTGCCCGATGCGGTCGTCGGCCGCCACGGGCGCCGGCGGCGGCTCCGGGACGGACGGCACCGGCAGCAGGCGGCTGTCGCGAAGCCCGAGCAGGACGAGCAGGCAGGTCAGGCCGGCGAGCAGCGGGGCGGCCGCGGGGCGGCGGGCGCCGAGGGTCGCAAGCCAGGGCCTGAGGTGACGGATCATGCGGGGGCTCGGCGGAGGGGCACTCGGGGCTTCGGACCGGACGCGGTGCTCGGCAGCGCGGGACCCGTGGGCTCGGAAGCGCAAAGTGTAGGCGGCTTGTCTGCCCGCTCAAAACCGGTCCAACGCCCCGGCTCCGCGCCCGCTTCCCCGACCAGCGCCAGCTGCTATGTTTTCAGGATGCCCGGCGCGCGCTCGGTCGACGGGGCGCGCCCCTGCGGCGCCCTGGTCCTCGTCTGGCTCGCCGCCGGTGGCTGCGGTGAGCCCGAGCGGCCCGGGTTTCTGATGACCGACGCCGGCAGGCCGCCCAGCGACGCCGCGCCTCGGCTCGAGGGCGGCTGCAGCGGCCCGCCCGAGCTCGACGCGGGCGATGTGTGCGGCAACCTCGTCCTGCCGATCGACGTCCCTCGCAGGAACGTCTATTTCCTCATCGACCGCTCCGGCAGCATGAACGAGCGCCTCGAGGGCGGGACCTACAGCAAGTACATCAGCGCTCGCATCGCGCTGAAGGAGCTCCTGGTCCAGATCGGTCACCGCGTGCACTACGGGGCTGCCGTCTTCCCCGGCCTGAGCGCGACCGACAGCTGCGCGACGGGGATCGAGGTGTTCCCGACCCTGCCCGGCGATCCGCTCGGCGCCGCATGCGGCGCGGACGTGGGCCCCAACCTGCGGTCGTTGTTGCTCGGGTTGGGCGAGCTGGGCGCGCACTCCGGCACGCCGATTTCGCCGACGCTCACCGCCGTTTCACCGATCGTGACCGAGCTGCCGGGCGAGACGACCGTCATCCTCGCCACCGACGGGGCTCCCAACTGCAACCCCGACGCTCGCTGCGCCCCCGACGAGTGCGTGGCCAACCTCGAGGGCGCCCGCTTCGGCGATCAAGTGTGCGGCGTCGATCTGGACTGCTGCGATCCGGAGCTGCTGCCGGACTCCGGCTACTACTGCGTCGATCGGGCGGCCTCCGAGGCCGTGCTCGCCGACTGGTCGGCGCAGGGGATCCGCACCTTCGTCATCGGGATGCCCGGCAGCGAGCGCTACGCCAGCGTGCTCGATCGCTTCGCCGAGGCCGGCGGCACCGCCCGCGACGCCGAGCGGCGCTACTATTCGGTCGGCAACGTCGCGGAGCTGACGACCACGCTGCTGCAGATCGGTGCTTCGGTCGCCGTGAGCTGCTCGATCGAGCTCGAGGCGGCTCCTCCCGATCCGAGCCTGGTCAACGTCTACTTCGACCTGCAGCTCGTGCCCGGGGACGGCTGGCGCTGGACGGCGACCAACGCGCTGGAAATCCAAGGCAGCGCGTGCGCACAGCTGAAGTCCGGCGCGGTGCGGCAGATCCAGGTCGTCGCGGGTTGCCCCACGGTCGTGTACTGACGCACCCGTCGTCGCGGTGGCGGCGCGACGCTCCGAATACCTCGACGTGGCCACGACAAACGGTTTGCTCGCAAACGGCCGATCGCTTTAGCATTCGCGCCCGTGATTGTCGATCCCGAGCTAGACGTCTTCCGCCAGGAAATCGACGCGCTGGACGAGAAGATTCTGGAGCTCGTCGCCGCGCGGGTGCGCGTCGTATTGAAGGTCGGAGACTACAAGCGCAGGCACTCGCTCGCCGTCTACGATCCGGAGCGCGAGCGGCGCATGCTCGATCGCCTCAGCAGCAACCCGCCCGAGCCGCTCGATCGCGAGACGATCCGGCGGATCTTCGAGCGCTTGATCGACGAGTCGCGCCGGCTCGAACAGCACCACGTCGCGCGGGTCAGCGAGCGCCCCCCCACGCGCGACTGACGCCGGGTCGATCGGGGCGCGCGCGTTGCCCCGATCGCGACCGAGTCCGTCCTGCGGCTGGTTTGCGCGCGGTCGCTGGTATCGAGGAGCGAGCGGACACACGCTGTAGCCGTGAGCACCCGACCGGTCGTAGGGATCAGTGGACCGGATCGCGGCGGATGGACGGCTTGGTTCTTCGCCAGCGCGGCGATCCGCGCGGCGGGCGGAAGACCCGTTCGCCTGACGCCGCGCCGCGGGCTCCGGCAGGATCTGGACGCGCTGGTGCTCGGGGGCGGCGCGGACGTGGAGCCCGCCCGCTACGGTCAAGCACACGCGCCCCAGCTCTCGCGGGAGCTGCAGGGTCACAGCGCGCGCGGCAAGCTGCGCGCGCTCGCCGGCTACGCCCTGGCGCCGGTGATCTACTTGCTGCGACGGCTGCTCAGCGTGCAGACCGCCGGGGTCGATCGCGATCGCGACCAGCTCGAGACCGCTCTGCTGGAGCACGCCGTCGCGCGGAAGCTCCCGGTGCTGGGCATCTGTCGGGGCTCACAGCTTTTGAACGTGCACCGCGGCGGCACCCTCCACCAGGACGTCGGATCGTTTTACGTCGAGCGGCCGAACCCCTGGACCGTCTTCCCCGCGAAGCGCGTGCGCATCGCCGAAGGCAGCCGCCTGGGCGCGCTTTTGGGGCGGCACACCTGCCAGGTCAACAGCCTGCACCGCCAGGCCGTCGCACACCTGGGCGACGGCCTGACGGCGGTCGCTGCCGAGCCCAATGGCGTGGTTCAGGCGATCGAGGACTCGAGCCACCCGTTCTTCGTCGGGGTGCAATGGCACCCCGAGTACATGCCGCAGCGGCCGGAGCAGCGGCGGCTGTTCCGCGAGCTGGTCGCCGCGGCGCGGGCGGCGCGCCAGGCGAACCGCTCAGCCGCCGGCCTGCTCGGCGCTGCCACCAGCGAGTAGGTGCTTGCTGAGCTTGCCGTGCCGCATGAACACCGCCAGCGGGTACACGAGCCCGAGCACCGGCAGGGGGTCGTCGACCCGAAACAGCACGCCGACGTTGTCGGCGTTGTCCTCGAGCACCCGCCGCACGTGCTCGAGGCGTCCTTCGACGTCGACGGAGTCCTGGAGCCCGGCGAGGATGGTTCGGAGCGCCTTGCCGGCGTGGCCCGCGTCGAGCTGGCGTTTCGCGTCGTCCCAGGCGTGCTCGAGCTCGTCGAGCTTCGACTCGTGTTCGCCCAGCTCGCTCAGCGTCGCCAGCAGCGAGATCACCGGCGCCTCGGTGCGGACGCCGTAGTCGATCGCCTCCGGCAGCGCCAGCGGTCGTCCCGTCGCGAGCTGAAAGAGCAGGTACGGGTAGTCGACCCCGGACTCGATCGCCTGGTAGAGGCCCCCGAAGAAGCGAGGGTTGACCTCCAGCAGGTACGCCGGGTCTTCGTCGTTGCCCGTCCAGCGGTAGTCGACCTGTGCCATGCCGTGCCAGCCGAGGCCTCCCAGCAGCTCGGCCGCCAGCGCCTCGAGCTTGGGCGCGGCGATGGTCTCACGCACCGCGCCCGGCCCCTGCTCCCGCGGGTACGACAGCACGTTTCGGTACGTCATCGCGATCTTCAGCTCGCCGCGATCCCAGAGCCCGGTGACGCAGTAGTCGTCCCCTTCGATCATTTCCTGCACGATCGGACGCCGGCTGCCGTGCAGGTGAAACTCCTCCACCATGGCGCGGTAGGTCGCGATGAGCTCCTGCCGATCGTTCACCTTGACGATGCCCACCCCCGACGCGCTCTCCGGCAGCTTGAGGAACGCCGGATAGCGGACGGCATCGGCCGCCGAGACGATGTGCTCGCCGTTCTTCGGGACCCAGGTCCGCGGCACGGTGATGCCCTGACGGCGAGCGTACTCGGCCAACCGGCCCTTGTTCTGCACCTGCTCGAATTTTGCCTTGTCCGCCAGCGGAACGATGGCGTCCGGCTCGAAGCGCTGGCGCGCTGCTGCGATCAGGTACGTTTCGCGGTGGATCGCCATCAGCACCAGCGGGCCATCCGTCTTGTAGCGGCGCACGGCCTGCTCCAGCTCCGCCAAGAAGCCGTCGGGATCCTCCACGGGCGACGGGTATTGAAAGCTGTCGACGGAGTAGCGCGACAGCTTGCCGGGCGTGACGCTGTATTCATCGGCCGCGATGACCTCGACGCCCCGCCGGCCCAGGCTTCGAATCGCGGCCAGCGCTTGCCAGCTGCGCGAATAGGTGACGATGGCGCGCCCCTGAGGCTTGCCGTTCGAGGATGAGAGTCCCACCCCCAGAAGCTAATCATCGCCGATTCGTTCCGCCCGGGGGGCGGGTCGCGTCGCCGCGCGAGCGATCGTCGGGCGGGAGCCGGCCGCGGGGCTCGAAGACCCCGGGGCGTCACGCGGGTCCGCCGAGCTCCCGGCTCAGTGCAGCGTGTGCCAGCGGCCGTCGTGCTCGACTTTGGGGATGTCCGCGTCCGAGCTGCGGCCCGCGGAGGGCAGGCGCGAAGCGCTGCGAGCCAGCACGATGTGCACGCGCGGGTTGTCTTCGGCGACCTGGACGCGGCGGCGCTTCAAGTCGTCTTCGACCGCCTCCTCCTTCTCCCAGCGCGCCAGCGTTGCCTTGTCGCGACGCCGCCGGCGACGCCACCCCCAGGCGAACAAGCCGAGCGCGCCCATCCACACGAACCCACCGCTGAAGAAGACCGGCCAGAAGGTGTAACGCCGCGCGACGTCTTCCCGCCACTCGAACTCGAGCGTCGCCACGTCCGTTCCATAGGCGTCCTCGAGCGCCTTCTCGAACGACTGCCCCTTGCGGACGCGCTCGACCAGGGACGAGAAGCGGTGCCGATCTTGCTCGCGCACCAAGAAGCGCACGACGTCGGCCGCCTCGGCGTAGGCGACCGATGCGGTCACGTCATCTGCCGGAAACGACCGGTCGAGCCGCTCGAGCGGGATCAGCTTGTCCGCCAGCGTCGCCGTCCACAGCGACTGCAGGCGAGAGAACGAGCTCTCCCCGGACGCGAACACGGCGAAGCCTTCATTGAACCAGCGCGGCACCGCGCGTCCCTCGACCGCGTCGAAGAGCGCCACGTGCGCCAGCTCGTGGCGGAAGACCTCTTCGAGATCGTGCTGCGAGCCCGGATGCAGCGGGGCGATCGTCAAGAGCACGAGCCCCATCTGCGAGTAGGCGACGCCGGAGGCGTACTTCGGGTACGGCGCGCCTTCGGGCGCGAGCGTCGTCATCTCCCCGGGGGTGCGCGCGACGTGCACCGTGACGCGCTCCAAGACCGCCTGACCGAGCCGTGCCTTCAGCTCCGCGCGCACGTCGTCGGCCGCCGCGATGAGGGGTTGAACGCGCTCCCGCACGCCGGGCGGATAGGCAAACCGGATCCAGCCGCCGTCGTAGGTGTTGAAGCTCGCCGGAGGCGACGGCAGCGGCGGGAGGTCCGCGCCGAGCTCTGGAGCGTCCGACACCGAAGGCGCTGCTGGCTTCTGGCTCGCGCGGGGCTGCTGCTCCGGCAACGGCAAGCCGGGCAGCAAGGCCGTGGTGCCCAGACGAACCGTCGCGTCGCCATCGGGATTCGGCGCCGCCCCCCCGGGCGCGGCGAACAGCGCGGGGGCGGCGAAGAGCAGCAGCAGCAGGGCGACCAGCCGCACCAGCCACGCCCGCGCGAGACGCTTCGGAGCACCGGCGGGCTGCGGCCCATGCTCGAGCTCCGATGCCTGCGCCATGTCGCAAGTATGAACCGGACGCTCGCGGCGGTCGCGTGGTTCGAAGCGGCGGTGGCGGGCGGTCCCGGGCACCTTATGAAACCTAAGGGGGGCTCGCGGGTCCGTCAACGCGCCGGCCAGGCGGCGAGCGTCAGGGCGCCGAAGCGCCCAAGCTGCGCAAAGGTGCGCTCAGCAGGGGCGCGGCCTCACGGGCGGCCCGGGCGGTCGCCTCCTGCTGCACCAGCGCCACCCCGAGCCCCACCAGCAGAAGCCAGAGCGCCACGCCAGCCAGCGCGGGGCGCCCGCCGCCCGGCATGGCCCGCACGAAGATCGCCCCCGCGCACGCGCCGAGACAGAGCGCGCCGTCCACCACGCTGGCCCGCACCTCCGCGGCGCCTCCGCCGAGGGCCGGCAGCGCCAGCATCAAGCCCGCGACGCCCGCGACCGCCGACAGGATCGCGACGACCGTGCGCCGCTTTCGGCGAGCGACCTCGTCCGGAGCCGCCCCCTGCCAGGTGAGCAGGCGCGCGGCCAGGGCCATCCCCGCGAGCACGACCGCCGCCGACACGAGCGCGAAGGTCGCGCTCCCGAGCGGCCGGTGGTGGGTCGTGGCCTTGAGCACGCGCCCGAACAGCATGAGCGGCGCGGCCGCGATGAGCAGGCCAAGGACCGCGGCGGCCGCCAGGCCCGAGAAGGGACGCGCGATGCGCCCCGCCGCCACCACCACGCCAGCGACCAGCGCGACGCTGCCCGCCAGGGCGAGCCAGCTGACGAGAAAGCCCGCGCCGTGCTGCGCGCTCCTCAGGGCCGCCGGCACCACGGCGACGAGCGCGGCGGCCGAGCCGAGCAGCAACCCCTGACCGGCGAGCAACCGCGGGCTCGCGGCCGCCGGGCTCTCTGCGGCCGGTTCGGGCCGCTCTGACTTCACGGAAACCGCCTCACGTCGGACGAAGCTCCAAGCGCACCCGCCGCACGGCCTGCTCCGGCACGTAGCCGCGCTGCAAATACCAGCGCACCGCCCGCGCCAGCGCGTCGCGCACCGGACCGTGGGTGTAGCCGAGCTCCCGCTTCGCCTTGGCGCTGGTCACCCAGAGGTAAGCGCCGACGTAGTCGCGCGCCATCCGATGGGTCAGCGCCGGACGGCCTCCGCGCAGGCGCGCCCCGAGCTCCATCAAGCGCGCGCCGAGCTCGATCGTGGATTTGCTGACCTTGCGCGGCGGCAGCAGCCCGGTCAGCTCGCTCAGCATCTCGAACAGCTGCTCGTAGGTGACGTCCTCGCCGCCCAAGATGTAGCGCTCCCCAACCTTGCCCTTGTCCATCGCGAGCAGGTGCCCGGCCACGACGTCATCGATGTCCACCAAGTTCAGGCCGCCCTCGGCGACGGGCATGCGCAGGCTGGTCATCCGCAGGTAGCGCACGATCGCCTCTCCGGTCGGGGTGGGTTTCCAGTCGCCCGGCCCCACGACCGCGCTCGGCAGGACCGTCACCACCGGCAACCCTTCGGCCGCAAACTCCTGCACTCGCCGGTCGGCCTCGTACTTGGCCAGGGAATAGGGCTCGGGATCCGCCAGGTCGAACGCGTGCTCCTCGTCCATCGGCTCGGGCTGTTGGCTGACGCCCAGCGCGGCGGTGCTGCCGGTGACGACGATCTTTTCGATCCCGCGGCGGCGCGCGGCCGACAACGCCGCGACGGTCCCGTCGACGGTGGGGTTCAGCACGCGATCCACGCGGCGCTCCCCAAAGCGGTAGTTCGCGGCGGTGTGGTACATCCGATCGCAGCCCGCCAGCGCGCGGTAGATCGTGTGCTCGACCGTGATCTCGCCGAACGCCAGGGTGAAGCGGTGGCTCGGGAAACCCCGCAGGTGATCCAGGTTCGAGCTGGGCCTGACGAAGGCCTTCACATTCTCGCCGCCGTCGAGGAGCGCGGCGACCAGGCGCGAGCCGATGAATCCCGACGCTCCCGTGACCAGAGTCCAACGCTGCTTCATGGGAGGCTTCGTACCATTGGCCGCCCGGAATGAGAAAGCCGGATGTCAGCGGCCACACTGCGAGGGCAGCGTCAGGGCGGCCCGCGCCGCCTGCTGCACGACCGTGGCGACCCCTTCGCCGAACAGCGGCCGCAGCCGCTCGTTCAGATCCGGGGGGTGGAGCTTGCCGAGCGCGGCGAGCGACGCCGACCCGAGCATGCGCCCGTCGCTCGGCAGGCTCCCGTCGGCGAGCCGGGTCGCGTACTTGGTCAGCAGATCGGCCGCCCCCTGGTCGCACATCGCCGCCAGGGCCGAGGCCGCCGCGACCCGCACCTCCAGCGGCTCGTCGCGGTCGTCCAGGCGCTCGCGCACGGCCTCGGCGTGCTGCCGCGCCCCGCGCTGGCCGAGCGCCTGCAGCACGGGCGCCCGCACGAACGGCGACGGATCCCCCAGCGCGTCGGCGAGCGCCTCGTCCACCCGGGCGCGCGGCCCCACCGCCCCCCGGGTGCGGGCCGCCGCGGCGCGCACCCGCGGCCAGTCGTCGTCCTCCCGGCGCGCCA
>JAEZYZ010000400.1 GCA_023418705.1 Pseudomonadota bacterium
GGTGAAGGCGCCCGCGAGGACCGGCGCGGGCGCGGCCGGGTGAAGGCGCCCGCGAGGACCGGTGCGGCGTCAGGGGCCAGCCGCCCGCGAGGACTGGCGCGGCGCGAGGGATGCGGACGGGGGGGAGAGGGGCGGGCCGGGGGATCAGCGGACGGGTGCTGCGAGCACCATCTCCAAGGATTGTCCGGGGATGATCCCGAGCGCGAGCACGAGCACGGCGGAGATGACGAGCGCCGTTCCGACGTAGCCCGAGCGCATCGGCACGGCGATGGGCGCCCCGGGCTGCGGCTCGCGGAAGTACATGAACACCATCACCCGCAGGTAGTAGTAAGCGCCGATCAAGCTGTTCACGAGGCCGATGATGACCAACGCGTACAGCTCGGCGTCGATGGCGGCCCGGAAGACATACAGCTTGCCGAAGAACCCGGCGGTCGGCGGGATGCCTGCCAGCGACAACACGAAGAGCGAGAACGCGAGCGCGGCCGCGGGGTGGCGCCGGCCAACGCCGGCCAGGTCCTCGAAGGTCACGGACTCTGCCCCACGGCGGCCGCAGAGGATCAGGGTGCCAAACGCGCCCACGGTCGAGACCGTGTACACCAGCAGGTAGTACAGCACCCCGCCGGCAGCCATGTCCGAGCGCATCGTCGCGACCACGCCGATCAAGACGTAGCCGGCGTGCGCCACCGAGGAGTACGCGAGCATGCGCTTGACCGACTCCTGACGGCCCGCGACCACGTTGGCGACGGTCATCGTCAGAACGGCCAGGACCGCCACTGCCGGCGGCCAGCCACCGCCCCAGCTCATCAGGCGGCTGTCGCCGAACGCGACCAACAGGACCCGAAGCAGGGCGGCGAACGCCGCGCTCTTGACGGCGACGGCCATGTAGGTCGTCGTTGGGGTGGGCGCGCCTTCGTAGGCGTCGGGCGTCCACATGTGAAACGGCACCGCGCTGACCTTGAAGGCCAGGCCCACCAGCGCCAACACCAGCGCGATCAGGATGGCCGCGGCCCCGGTGGCTGCGCCGCCGGGCTGTCCGATGCGGCTGACGGCCTCTCCGATGCCGCGGAAATCCGTATGCCCCGTGGCGCCGTACAAGAGCGCGGCGCCGAACAGCAAGAGCGCGGCCGCGAAGCTGCCGAGCAAGAAGTACTTGAGGGCCGCCTCCGCCGCCCGCGGGCTGCCGCGGCGCAGCCCGACCAGGCAGTACACGCCGAGCGACATCGTCTCGAGCGCGACGAACAGGCTCAACAGGTCGCCCGCCGACGCCAGCGCGATCGCGCCCACGGTGGAGAACAAGAGGAGCGGGAAAAACTCCGCGCGGTCGATCTGGTGCTCGGGCAGGTAACCCCCGGCGAGCAACGCCGCCAGGGCGCCCCCCAAGCAGAGCACGAACGAGAAAAAGGTGCTGAACCGATCGACGATCAGGTACGGCGCCAGCAGCTCGACCCCTTCGATGTTCTCGGGCCCGACCAACCAAACGGCCACGCTCAGCACGGCGCCCGCGAACAGAATCACGGCGCTGCCGAGCGCCAGCTCCGCCGAGCGGCCGGCGCCTGCGTCCAGCACGACCCCACCCTGCACGCCTTCGGCCGCGGGCTTGCCAAACGCCTCTGCCAGCATGAGCAGCAGCGCGCCTACGGCGACGACGACCAGCGGCGATATCGCCAAAAACATGCTCACGGCGCCACCTCCGCCTGCGCTTGGTTCATGGCCTGTTGCCCGGCTGGGCGCGCCGCTTCCTCGTCCGCGGCGCCGGGTGCGACGGGATAGCCCTGTTCACCCACGATCGGCGGCAGCAGCCGCGGCGCGCCGCCGTCGGGATCCATCTCGAGGAAGGCGATGCGCGTCTCGCGGTAGCGGTCGAGGACGCTCGCCACGCTGCCCTGCATGCGTTCGAGGAAGATCGATGGGAACAGGCCCATTACGAAGATGAGCGCCACGAGCGGGCTGAGCGCCACGGTCTCGCGAATGTTCAGGTCGGGCAGGTGCCGGTTCTTCGGATTGCTGAGCGGCCCGAAGAACATCTTCTGCACCACGCTCAGCATGTAGACCGCGGCCAGGATCACGCCGAACGCGGCCAGGATCGCCTGGACGTGGGCGTTGGCGCCCAGGTTGGGCGACACGAAGGCGCCCATGATGATCATGAACTCCCCGATGAAGCCGTTCGTCCCAGGCAAGCCGACGCTGGCCATCGTCACCAGCACGAAGAGGGCGGCGTAGATCGGCATCACCTTGGCGAGACCGCCGAACTCCCGCACCGCGCGGGTGTGGCGCCGGTCGTAGATGACCCCTACGAGGAGGAAGAGGGCCCCGGTGGAGATGCCGTGGTTGACCATCTGCAGGATCGCGCCCTCCACCCCAGGCTGCGTCGCCGCGAACAGGCCCAGCATCACGAAGCCGAGGTGCGCCACCGACGAGTACGCGATCAGGCGTTTGACGTCGTCCTGCTTCCACGCAACCAGCGCCGCGTACAGGATGCCGCCGCCCACCGCGACGCCCGCCAGCGTCGCCGCCGCGGATCCCGCCGGGCCGCCGAACATGCCCATGCAAAACCGGAGATAGCCGTACGTCCCGAGCTTGAGCAGCACCGCCGCCAGGATGATGGAGCCGCCGGTCGGCGCCTGCACGTGGGCGTCCGGCAACCAGGTGTGCACCGGAAACATCGGGACCTTGATCAAGAAGGCCAGCGCGAAGGCCGCGTAGCAAAGCCAGGCGGCGGTCCGCGGCAGCGCCAAGCGGCTGAGCGCCAGATAGTCGAAGGTCGGGAACCCGGCGATCTGATGGTGCGTCCACACCAGGTACAGGATCGCCCCCAGCATCATCACGCTGCCGGCCA
This sequence comes from Pseudomonadota bacterium, assembly GCA_023418705.1. GTDB lineage: Bacteria > Myxococcota_A > Polyangia > Polyangiales > Polyangiaceae > JAEZYZ01. The sequence continues at coordinate 2,837 of JAEZYZ010000400.1, forward strand.
TCGTGTACAGGAAGAACTTGTAGGCCGCCTTGATCTTCTCGGTCCCGCCCCAGATGCCGATCATCACCATCATCGGCACCAGCATCAGCTCCCAGAAGACGTAGAACAGGAAGAGATCGAGCGCGACGAACGCGCCCAGCATCGCGCCGTGCAGGAGCAGGATCGAGAAGCAGAGCTCCTTTTGGCTACGCTTGATCGACCCGAAGCTCACCCACGCTGCGATGGGCGTGGTGAAGGTGCTGAGCAGCACCAGCCACAGGCTCACGCCGTCGATCGCGACGTGGTAGCGGATGCCGAAGCTCGGCATCCACTCCGTGATGTACTGGAAGTGCCAGCCCCGCGACATCGGCACGCCGAGCAGCCACAGCGACACCAACAAGTCGAGCAGCAAGATCCCCATCGTGAAGCGCCGCAGCAGGCGCGGCAGCTGCCGCGGCATGAACAGGACGGCGACCGACCCGACGATGGGCAAGAACACGATCAGGTTGAGCAGGTGCGGCCACTCGCCGGGCGCCTCCCCGCCACCGACCGCCTGCGCCTCCGGCCAAAGGCCGAACACCAACGCGAGCGCGAGGGCCGCGACGGTGCCGATCGCCACGCGCTCGAACCAGCTCTGGCGGCGCGGGATCAAGAGCCCCGCCGCGAAGGCCGCCAGGTAGGGGAAGACCTCGGCGATGCCGTTGCCGAACGGAGTCATTGTGCAGCCTCCTGCCCGCCGGGGGCGGGCGCCGGGGGTCGACCGGGCGAGGGGAAGAGCTGTCGCTGGCCACCCTGGGCGCCGTCCGGCACCCCGCGCACCTGTCCGTCGGGACCGTGCTCGATCCGAATGCGAGTCGGCGGGCCGGCGACGCGGGAGCGATCCGGTTTCGGTCGCTCGATCACGAAGTCTTCTGTCGCGACGCGCCCGAGGGCGTTCTTCACTTGCAAACGCACGGTGCGCTTCTCCTCTACCTCGAGGTCGACGTTGAGCGTCTGTTGTTGTCCAAAGCTCTCCGCGTCCCAGGTGCCGTCACCGTTGCTGTCCCAGCGGTAGCTGTAGCCGAAGCCGGGGGAGGCCTTGAGCTCGTAGCTGCCGCGCGCCGCGTCTGCGGCGACGGTCGCGTTGGCGTGGGGCAGGAGCAGGTACCAGCCGATGCCGCCCAGCCCGATCACCATCACGCAGGCGTAGGCCTGCAGGCGGCCGGTCTGAAACTGTCGCAGCACCGTGCCGCTGGCGGCGACGACGAAGCTCGTGAATCGCGAGACGATGCCGTCGACCACGTACTTGTCGAAGGCCACGCCGAACTCGGCGAGCGCGTCGATCGCGCCGATCACGGTCTCGTCGTACAGCTCGTCGATGCGCCATTTGTCGAACACCAGCCGGTAGAGGCGCGGGAAGCGCTCCGCCAGCTCCACGGCCGGTGCGCCGCCTTTCATCAGGTACATCCAGACCGCGACGCCGCCACCACCGACGAGCGCCAGGATGCCCGGCACCATCAGCGGCCACATCAAGGCCTGCGCGTCCTCGCGCACGGCGACGTTGGCCTCCGCCGCGCTGAAGACCGGGGCGAGCCAGTGCTCGAGCGGGGTGATGTGCAGCGGGTGAGCGTTGAGGAAGCCGGCGAAGAGCGCCAGCGCACCCAGCACCACGAGCGGCAACGTCATCTGCCACGGCGATTCGTGCGGTCGCGGACCGTCGATCGGCTCGCCGGGCACGTAGGGCTCGTGGTAGTGGTGATCGTCGGCCGCGTGCGGATCGGCCACCGGCGACCCCGCCGAGGCGTGGGTCTCGAGCTCGGACGGCTCGACCGGGTGAGCCGCCTCGTGACCGTGAGCGGCGGAGTGCGCGGGCTTCCAGCCCTCGACGATGTTCCACCCGCGGAACTCACCCAGGAAGGTCCCGATGACCAGCCGGGTCATGTAGAACGCCGTCAAGACCGCGGCCGTCACGCCCATCGCGTACAGGACGCCGGGGCCCCAGCTCGGCCACTGGAACAGCTCGATCCGGGCGGGGCCCGCGCCGAGCGCGCCCCCCTCCACCGGCAGCGCGACCGACGAGGTGAACGCCTTGAACAGGATCTCGTCCTTCGAAAAGAAGCCGCTGGTGAACGGCACCGCCACGATCGCCGCCCACGAGACCGCGAAGGTCGCGAAGGTGATGGGCATGAAGCTCTTGAGCCCGCCCATGTTGCGCATGTCCTGCGACGCGTCGGTGTCGTGGATGCGCGCGTGCATCGCGTGGATCACCGAGCCGGCGCCGAGGAACAGGCAGGCCTTGAAGAAGGCGTGCGTCAACACGTGGAAGAAGCCCGCCACGAACGCCCCGACGCCGACCCCGAGGAACATGTAGCCGAGCTGGCTGACGGTCGAATACGCGAGCACTTTCTTGATGTCGTTCTGCACCAGCGCGATCGTGGCGGCGAACAGGGCCGTCGCGGCGCCGACGATCGCGACCGTGAACATCGCCGCCGGGCTGAGCACGAACACTCCGGCCATGCGCGCGACCAGGTACACCCCCGCCGTGACCATGGTGGCGGCGTGGATGAGCGCGCTCACCGGCGTCGGGCCCGCCATCGCGTCCGGCAGCCAGACGTAGAGCGGGATCTGCGCGCTCTTGCCCGCGCAGCCCAAGAACAGCGCCAGGCCCACGAGCGTGGCCGCGCTCACGTAGCGGGGCGTGTTCACCCACTCCCGGGCGGCCTCGGGCAGGACCTCGGCGACCGGAACGTGGGTGCCGACCGGCCAGAGCTTCACCGGCTGCAGCAGGTTCTGCCGTGCGGTGTCCAGGCTGGTCCAGTCGAGCGCACCGGCATAGTAGACGAGCAGCCCCATCGCGACGAGCAGGCCGAAGTCGCCGACCCGGTTGGTGATGAAGGCCTTCTTCCCGGCCGAGGCGTTCTTGTCGTCGTCGTACCAGAAGCCGATCAAGAGGTAGCTGCAGAGGCCGACGCCCTCCCAGCCGACGAACAGCACCGGCAGGTTGTCGCCCAGGATCAGGACCAGCATCGAGAAGATGAACAGGTTCAGATAGGCGAAAAACCGGTGATAGCCGGGGTCGGTCTCCATGTACTTCGTCGAGTACAGGTGGATCAGAAAGCCGACGCCGGTGACGATCAGCGCCATCGTGCCGCTGAGCGCGTCCACCGACAGCGCCATCTCGATGGGCAGGCGCGACAGGCCGTCACGCCCCGCGATCTCGAACCACTCCCAGCCCCGCCAGACGAAGCGCACCGCGCGCCCGCCGTCGGTCTGAGCGCCAGCGAGCATCGCAAAGGCGACGACGCTGGCCAGGAAGGAGACCCCGACGGCGAACAGCGCCATGAGGGTCACGGCCTCCTTGCCGAGCCGCCTGCCGAACACACCGTTCACGATCGCCCCGATCAACGGGAGCAGCACGATCACTAGAAGGAGCTTGAAATCAGTCGCAGGGAAGATGGTTTGCAGGCCTAACATGGAGAACCTTCAGTGCCGCAGGTTGTCGGCCGCGTCGCTGTTCACGGTGGACTTCAGGCGATAGAAGCTGAGCACGATGGCGAGCCCCACGGCCGCCTCGGCCGCCGCCACGGCGATGATGAAGAACGCGAACATCTGTCCGCTCATCACGTCGCCGTGCACGCGGTTGTAGGCGACCAGCATCAGGTTCACCGCGTTGAGCATGAGCTCGATGCTCATCAGCTGAACCAAGACGTTGCTGCGGGCCAAAAAGCCGACCGCGCCGATGGTGAAGAGCACCCCCGACAGCGCCACGTAGTGCTCGATCACGTAGCCGAGCGGCTCCATCACACGCCCTCCTTGCCGAGCGGGCGGCCGGCGTCACGCGGGTGCAGCGGCCCAGCGAACAGGCGCCGGCCTTCGTCCTTCGTCGGCGTGGCGCGGCGCGCCGGACCGCCGCCGCGCGCCACCGCGATGGCGCCGCTGACCGCCACG